>PFUL01000109.1 GCA_002790095.1 Elusimicrobia bacterium CG_4_9_14_3_um_filter_62_55
GCGCTCTTCACGCGGCAGGCGTTCTCACCGGTCGTTGCCGAAGTCCAGTCGGGGACGACGAATTTCCCGGTGTTGAAAATCCAGGCGCAGGCGGATACCGGGACGAGCGAGATTTCGAACATGGTGTTCCGATTGAACGGAACGCTCCCGTCCAATAACATTTCCCGCATCAATGTCTGGCGGGACGCGGAGCCGGATGGGATCTTCAATCCGAATCTGGATGAAAAGCTTACCGCGGGGAGCGACGCTTTCTCGCAGGGAATTTCGACGGTTGTGTTCAGTCCCGCGCAGGCGCCGGTCTCCTCCCGAACGGTCACGACCTCCCCGCGGCTCTACTTTCTGACCGTGGATATCGGAGCCGGGGCGACGCCTGGAGACGTCTTCTCCGTTTCGATCGCGACGGAGACCGACATTTTCCTCGGTAATTTCGCCGACACCGTCGCCTTCGCTTCCACCGGGGCGATTCGGTCGACGACGATGACGGTGATTCTTAATAATGCCCTTTCGGTAAACATCGTCGATACGGTGGGGGCGTCCTTCACTCAAGGACAGCGCTATACCGTCGCGATCGCCTCCTTGTCCGTGAACGCGGCTTCGACGCGGGTTGATCAATTTAAGATCGGCCGCACGGGGACGGGTGTCGACGCCGATATCGCCGGCGTCGAGATTTGGAAGGACTTGATTAAGGACGGCGGGCCGCTCAATCCCGCGCTGGACATCTTCCTCGCCTCGACGACGTTTTCCTCTCAGTCGGCGACGCTGCCGGTCTCGACTCAGACGATCACGGCGGGGACGACGGAGGCCTACTTCGTCGTCTACGAGATCGCCGGAGGGGCCAATCCCGGGAATACGCTTGGGGCGCAGTTCGGCCTCGGCGCGGTGCGCATCACGAACGCGAACACCTCTCTTTCGGCGCCGTTTCCGTTCAACACGCTTAACGCTCCCGTGGTGGAAACAGTGAATCAACTGCTCGTCACGAACGCGCTGGACGTTACGGTCGGAAATCCGCGTCAGGGCGACCAGCACTTCCCGATGCTGAGGATGGACATCGCCTCGGATGCCGGAGACTTCCTCTGGCTGAATCTGGCGGTCGAAAAATTGGGAACCGCTTCCAGCACCGACGTGGCGAAGGTGAATCTCTTCCGCGATTTCGACGGCGACCAGGCGTTCGACGTCCTGGTCGACTCGCGCGTGACCAACGACGCCCAATCCTTCGATTCGACGGGGACCGTTAACCTCTCGCTGACGGCGGTTCAAACGGTTAAGGCTTCGACGCAAACGTACTTCGTGACCCTCTCGATGGCCGCGAATGCCGGACCCGGAGGGTCGATCGGTCTCCAGATCCCGACCACGGGAGCCTTCAACCTCATTTCCCCGAATACGGCCAACGCGAGCATTCAATCCTACCCGATCAAGACTTCGACGGCCGTGGTCAATCCGTTTCAGAATACCGTGTCGCTTTCGTCTTCCAGCATCGCCCCCGTGGGCGGCGCCGAGCCCGGAGATCAGAATGTCGGGATGATGGAGCTCGTTTTGAGAACTGATATCTCCAACGCTCGCTGGCTTTCGCTGCAGGTAAACCAGGCGGGGAGCGCTCAGCAGGCGGATGTCCAGGCCGTTAAGATCTACTACGACTTCAACGACTTCGGCGTCTGGAATTCCGCGAATGTCGGCAACTACCAATTAGTCACCTCCAGCACGCAAACCTTCGACGGAAGCGGCAACGTGACGCTTTCGTTTTCGACGCCGCCCGTGCTGTCGCCGACGCCCGCGCGCTATTTCCTTGTTGTCGACGTGTCGACGAGCGCCGTTCCCGACCGCGCGATCACCGTGCGCGCCAGCACGGGGCCCTTCTTCGGGATTGAGGCGCCGAACTTCATCGACCCGGACGCGGTATTCGCGTCCCAGGCGCTTACGCTGAAGCCTCCGCCTGTGACGATGTTCGTCCAGGGCATCTCGTCGGCGCCGACGCAGGCGACGCAGGGGCAATCGAACGTCGTGATGCTGACGCTGCGTGCCTGGACGAGCGCATTCGACGCGGATTTCTCGGGTCTGACGGTGACCCGAACCGGGACTTCTGCGGATTCGGAGGTCTCTTCGGTGAAGCTCTACCGGGACGCGGACGCGGACGGGATTCTGAACGTTCTGGTGGATACGCGTCTGAGCACGAAAACCTTCAGCGGCGGAACGGCCGCTCTGTCGTTTCCGGCGGTTCAAATCACCGCCTCGACGCAGACCTTCTTCGTGACCTACGATCTCAGCAGCGTTGCGCAGGCGGGAACGACGCTCGGAGCGTCGATCGTCGCCGCGGGCGACGTCGACATCGACACGCCGCCGAACTCGGTCGATACGGGCAGCTTCCCCGTGCAATCGTCGACTTCGGCTGTTTTGGCCACGCAGTCGGGTCTCTTCATGACCGCCGCGAATCTGGCCCCCGGAAAACTTAAGCAGGGGGCGACCCATCAACTCCTGATGAGCTTGGCGCTGCGAACGACCCAGTTCGCCCTTGCCTGGAACAACCTTACCGTGCGCTCCAGCGGAACCGCGTTGAGCGCGGACATCGCCGCGGTTAATCTCTGGCACGACGTCAATGAAAACGGCCAAGTGGATGCAAGCACCGATACGCGGATCACCTCCGGACTTAATTCCTTCATCGCGGGAGTCGCGGTTTTGAGTTTGGGCGCGGAGGAAATCGGGACGACGGAGAAAAAATATCTTCTGACCGCCGATATCGCCGATTTCGCCGAGCCGGGTCGGACTTTTTTCGTCGTTCTCGCGTCGAGCGCGGACGTTTCCATCTCGAATCCGAATTTCGTGGTGACTCCCGGACCGTTCCCTGCCGCGTCGGATTCGAACACCGAATTAGAGAAGCTCGGCGAAGAAATCGCTTTTACCGCGACCGACGCGGCTCCCAGCGGCGTCAACCAGGGATCCGAAGTGGCGTTCGTCAAGATCGAGGCCCGTGCGACCCGTTATCGAGGCGTCTGGACCGGTCTGACCGTTCAGAAACTCGGTTCGCTCTCCGATTCGGAAATCACCGCGCTCAATTTCTATCGGGACAGCGATCTATCGGGAACCTTCAACACGGGAGATGTCTTTATCGGCAGCGGGGCGTTTGCCGGCAACCAGGCGGCCGTCGTCTTTTCTTCGGCGCAGACCGTAGGCCCGTCGACCCAGACCTACTTTGCCGCGCCGCAAATCGCCCTCGCGGCCGCGGTCGGCTCGACGCTTCGTTTCTCGTTCGACAAAGCGGATTTCGCGATCGCGTCTCCGGATACGGCGGCGCAGGGGTCGCTTCCGTTCACGAACGCCGGTTTTTCGACGGTGCTCGACGCCACCACGCCGACTCAGCCCGTGGTGAGCGTGGACGGAGCGTACAGCAGTAATTTCGAGTACATGCATTTCCTGTGGTCTTCGGCGGTGTCGATAGGACAAATCACCGGAGCCCTTTACGCGGTCGGCACGACTCCGGGGGGAACCGACGTTGTGGATTGGACGGCGCTCTCTGCCGACAATACCGATGTTCAGGCCTCGGGATTCGCGCTGCTGCAGGCGACGACCTATTACGTCTCGGTCAAAACGCAGGCGAACGCGCTGGAAAGCCCGGTGGGAACGTCCGATCCCGTCTTGATGGACTTCCAGACTCCCCCGACTCCGGCGCCGGCGGTGACGTCCGGAAACAACACGCTGCTGATCACCTGGGCGTCGGTCAGCGGGGGACCTTCCGGCGTGATGGGATATCTCGTGGAGTACCGGACCGAGCGAAATCCGGTTTGGATCAACGCGAAAACCGGTCAGAAGAGCACGACGCAGAGCTTGAACCTTGCGGGGGCTTCTGCGCCCGCGGGCGCTTCGTACGCGCTCGCGGTAAGTTCTTCGCAGGTCGTAACCGGCACCTCTTTCCAGGCGACCGGCGTCCCGACCGGAACCGCTTTCGTGCGCATCCGGGCCGCGTCGGGTTCCGGCGTCTTGTCGAACTCGAGTCAGGAAGTGAAGGTCCAGCTGGGAGCGCTGCCGAAGGACGGAATCGCGAACGCGTCGTCTTACCCGAATCCGTTCGATTCGCGCAAAACCTCGGCGCGGATCTACTACGAACTCAGTGAAAACGCGGAAGTGACGATCAAGGTCTACAGCGTTTTCGGACGCGAGTTGAAGGAAATGAGCTTCAGCGGCGGGGGCAACGGCGGCAATGCCGGGGCCAACACCGTGACGTGGGACGGCGCGGACGAATCAGGACGAAAGGTCTCCAAGGGCATGTACCTCGCGGTCATTCAATCGGGCGGCGCGAAAAAGGTCCTGAAAATCGGCGTAATCCACTAATTCTCCTGAAAATAAAGTCGCTTTTTATGGAGTCGGCTTCGTCGTTTATTCGTGATTGAATCCGATTGGCCGGGCACACTATCGCGTGCGCAGATCGGCCTTTTTCCCGCTTATGTTCCTGCTCGCCGCGGCGCAATTTGCGCCGTTGAGTTTCGGCGCGGTGGTTCACTGATGATCGCCGCGATTCACGCTTTGATCCAGGCGGTGCGGGGACCGGATCCGCGGCGAGGCGGGTTCACGACCGCCTGGGTCCTGATTTTCTCTATGGCGGCATGCCCGCGCTTTGCGGGCGCGCAAGTCGCAGGCCAGCCCGGCGAAATATACCAGTTCGGCGCCGGCGCCCGGGCGTTGGCGATGGGGAGCGCGCAAACGGCCGTCGTCCAGGACGTCAACGCGGTCTATTACAATCCCGCCGGCCTCGGCCTTCTGCCGGGACGCGAACTGCAGTTCATGCGCGCGAGCCTCTTCGAAGGCGCGAGCTACGACTATATCGCCTATGCGCAGAATAAGAAGAAGCGCGCGGGAGGATGGGGGTTCGAATTGATTCGTTTGGGCGTCAGCGGCGCCGAAGGCCGCGATGAATTCAACAACGAAGCAGGAGGCTTCGCGTATTCGGAAACCTCTCTCGGTCTCGCGCATGGATGGCGCGGCGTGTTCCATCCGAAGATGTCGATCGGAATCAAAGGAAAGATGCTCAATCGAACGCTTGCCAGCTCTTCGGACCGTATAATTTCCGTCGACTTCGGTCTCCAGTCCGGCCCTTGGATGGACGAGAAGCTGATGATCGGAGCGGTCGTCCAAAACGGGCTTGGCCTGGCTCAGGGGGACACCGATGATCGCCTCAAGCCGTTGATTCGCGCGGGAGTCTCTTACAAGGTCGTTGGGCCTCTTTCCTTGGCGGCGGATGTTTCCCAAAGTGGAGAATTTCGAATCGGCACGGAGTACGCCTTCGGGATGACCGCGCTCCGGGTCGGTATGACCGATAGGTCGCTTTCCTTCGGCGGTGGACTCCAACTGCGTGAGAAGTACCTCCTCGATGTAGCGCTTCAAAATCACGCCGTGCTCGGCATGTCGCAGCGGATTTCCGTCGGGTACCGTTTCGGGGAGCGGAAGGGGCTTAGCGGCGGCAAACCGCCGAAAATGCAGTTCTACGCTTCCGAATATCTCAACAACGCGTTGGCTGAGTTGAAGAAGCGAAACTATTTGAAGGCGTCGAGTGATTTGGATACCGCGCACGGAATCGATCCGAAGGTGTTCGGCGCGGAGTGGAAGCCGAAGGGCGAGAGGCTGCGAACGCTGGTGAAGGCTCTCGAACTCGAGGCGCACCCCGAGGATCAAAAGGCGTTTCAAGAAAATACCCCTGCGGCGTTTATCGCGTACCAGGCGGTTCAGGCGTACATCGGAAACGAAGAAGACCGGGCCTCGCTGCTCGCGCACGCGGCGCTCGGTTCGGATCCGCGGAACCCCGGCTACCGGCGCTTGCTGGACGCGATCGGAAAGCTGACCGGCCGCGAGAAGAAGCGCGACGAAATTCTGCCTCCGGCGCGCCTGCTCGGCTTGAAAATGAAGTTCGCGGTCGATGAAGTCTACCGGAGGCGCTTCCCTTCGGCGGTTGAAACGCTCCGTGAAGCGCTGTGGCTCGACCCGAACAACACGATGGCGTGGACCCGACTTGGCTCATGCTATTACGCCATGGGAGACCGCGAGCGCGCTGCGGCGGCCTACGGGAAGGCCCTGGAGCTCGACCCCGCGGACCAGAAACTCAGGGCGTTCATGGAGAAGCAGGGCTTGGCCGGGAAATAAATCGGACACTCTTATGGCGAACATTAATATGGAAGGAGCCGGATCGTGGAAATAGTCGTGGTCGCGCTGATTCCGGTACTGTTTCTCGTGCTGGCCGCGAGCATGCTCGTCGTCAGCCAGGTCTCGAGCTTCTTTCAGTTCGGCCGTTACTCGAATAAGCGCCGTGAGGACCGCGCCGAGATCGAGCGCTTTATGGCGCAGCTCGCCTCGGCGCAATCTACGGTCGCGCGCAGAAAGAAGGAGCTCGAAAAGTTGTCGCAGAATTTGGCGAAGTCGAACGAACAGCTGGAAGGCTTGAACTCGATGAAATCAAAATTTCTCTCCATGGCGGTCCACGACGTCCGCACTCCGCTCGCCTCGATCAAAGGCTTCGGGGAGATGCTCAGCCGTCAGCCGCTGGAGGGGACTCAAAAGAAATACGTGGACTATATCGTTCGCGGAACCGACCAGATCAATCGGTTGATGAGCGACTTGACCGACCTCGCGGTGATAGAGGCGGGAAAACTCCGGCTCGAGAAGAAGGAATTCTTTCTTCCGGAAATGGTTTCGGATATCGTCCCTGCGATCCGCGTGATCGCGGATAAAAAGGGCGTCAAGCTCGTCGCGCCGGAAGCGGAGGAACTCCCGAGAATTCCGGTAATCGGAGACCGGTTCCGCCTCGTTCAGGCGCTGATGAATTTTCTCAATAACGGCGTGAAGTTCACCCCTCCCGGAGGAACGGTCGAGTTGAAGATAAGCGTGATCGGCCGCCGCGTGACCCTCGCGGTCAAGGATACGGGACCGGGAATTCATCCGGCGGAGCGCGAACGGGTTTTTGAAAAGTTTTACCAGAGCAAACACGCCACGGCCACGGACCAAAAGAAGGGGTGGGGATTGGGACTGGCGATCGCGCAGGAAATCATCCGCGGTCACAGCGGGGATATCGGCGTCGATTCCCCCGGTTTGGGCAAGGGGGCCACGTTTTGGTATCGCATTCCCATGAAGCCCCCGCGTCCCGCGGTACGCTCAACGGCGCAGGCGGCCGCATGAGGCTCGCGGGGCTGTTTTTCGCGTTTGCACTGCCGGCCGCGGCGCAAACAATTCCGCTCGAATCGAAATCAGCGTTTGAGACGGCGATGGAAAAACGCGCGGAATCGGTCCTGCTTCCGATCCTCGGGCCTTCCCGGTATCGGGTCGTGGTCGACGCGACGCTCGACTTTACTCGCATCGAAAGGTTCGAGGTGCAGGGCGGCGCGGCGAAAGACGCCGACAGGGGCGCCGTGTTCCTCTGGCAAAGCGTGGGACAGGAGGCGGTCGGACAAAGCGAACTGCTTCCCGGCATCCCCGAGCCGTCACCCGTTCCCGGCTTCGGCGGGTCGCAGTCCTACGAGCGGCAAAATTCCTTTCCGACCGAGTTCGTGAAGCGAATGACGGTGACGTTGATTCTAGACGAAAGCATCCCGACCGAGATGGGCGACCGGCTTTCCCAGATTCTGCGGGGGATTTTGGACATGCGCCCGGATCGGGGAGACGTCCTCGACGTCGTAAAAGCTCCGTTCGCGCCGGCGTGGAAAACGATTTGGTATCGCCCCGACGCGGTCGGGATCTTGTTTAAATACGGCGTGATCGCCCTGATGACCCTGATCACCTTGATTGTCGTCGCCATCTGCTTCCTTAAGTTGGCGGAGGCAATGGATTCTATGGCGCAGGCGCAGGGAAACCAGCTCTCGATGGATTTCGGAGAAAAGGAGGGCGGCGGGAAAGAGGGCGAAGAGGACGGCAAGAAGGAAGGAGAGGGAGAACTCGTCGAAGAAGAGCCTTCAAACGCCATCTACTTCGATATCAAGCCGTCTCAAGTCGAAACCCTATGGGAGATCCTGCACCGGCAGGACCCGGAAAACATCGCGCTGGTCGTCGCGCATTTGAAGGCGGAGGTCAAAACGGCGTTTTTGGACCGATTGCCGACGAAGCTCTACAGCGCGGTCGTGATCAGTCTCGGCAAAGTGAAATTCATCGAACCGGACGTGGTGCAAACGGTAAAGGAAGAGCTTGAGCGGCGGCTGGAAAGCGCCGTCGGAGGGCGGCGGCAGCTGTTCACGATGCTGGAGCGTGCCGACATGCGAACGAAGCGGGAGTTGCTCAGAATGCTCGAGATCCAGGACCCGGAAATGGCTTCCACGGTCCGCCCGCAGGTTCTTCTGTTCGAGGACGTGCGTTGGCTCGAGGCGCGGGAGTGGTCGCTGCTGCTGGGCCAGGTCAAGCTCGACGATTGGGCGTCGGCCTCCTATGGAGCGGAACCGCTCGTGCGCGACGCGGTCCGAAACCAGATGGCCCCAAAAACCTGGGCGATTCTCGAGCAGATGACCGCAGCGGTCAAACCCAACGAGGGGCTCGTCGACAAGGCTCAGGAGGCCGTCGTCGAGGCACTCGAGAAATTGATTTCCGATGGAAGAATCGAGAATCCCGTGAAACGGCGCCGAACGCTCGAGCCGGAGCCGATCGCGGTGGCGGCGGGGATGGAGGGGACTTTGGGCGACGAGGCGCCGGCCCGCGCGCTGGAAGGGCCTCCTCCCCCGGCCCTCGAGCAGGAAGGGCCCCTTCCGCCGGAATACGGCGGAACCGGCGGCGCGGACGAAGGAGGGCCGCCCCCGCTCGGCTGACGGACTGGAAACCCTCGCGAGTTTGAGGCATCCTAGAAACTGCGGAATAAGCGATGGCAAAGGTTGAAAATCTACTGGCGACGCTGCGCGGCGAAGAGCCCGAGCCTGAAGCGCCTCCCCCGATGGAGGGGGGCGGATCGGTCACGTCCGCCGAAGCGGTCCAGGAGGCGGTTGCTCCGCTTGAGGCGAGAATCGCGGAACTCGAGCAGCGGATCGCCGACGCCGTGCCCCCCGCCGCGTTTGAAGAGCCGCCGGCTCTGGAGGAAGCCCCGGCGTTCGGCGAGGAAATCCCGCCGGCGATGGGCGCGGATCCCCCGCAGAAACCTCCACCCGTGCCCCCCGCGGCGCCGACCGAGCTCGTCTTGTTTTTGCAGACGAAGATGGAGCTCTTGGAGAAGAAACTTGAGATTTCCCAGCAGGAGGCGCTCCGGTCCAACCTCGTGCTCCGCGAACGCGAACACGCGCAGCACAAGGCGCAGCGCGAGGTAGAGGATTTATTCCGCGGAATCCGCGAAGCGCAGCGCGCGCAGAATTTCGACCGAACGCTTCGGGACCACTACTCCTCCGCGCTCCTGCGGGTCCGGGAGCTCGAGCAGCGGCTGGCGCTCGCGCAGCTTCGGATGATTCCGGCGGAAGACGTCCTCGCGCAAATTACCGATGACGAGGGGCGCGCGGCTCTCGCCGCGCGCATCAAGGAGCAACTCGAAGAGCTGGAGAGAAAAACCGCTCCCCCAGCCGCCGGCGCGCCCGAGCCGCCGTCTTTCGAGCGCGTCGAGGACGCGGACGGTGAGGCCGCCGCGGACCGGGCAAAGGCCGGGTTTTCGAGACCCGTCTCCGCCGTTGCTCCCGATATCGACCTACCGCAGACCGCCGTTTTGCTGGGACGAATCTCCGATTTGGAAAACCGTCTCGAAGAGGCGCAGGAGGCCCGCAAACGTGAAGCCGACGCGCGGCGTCATTGGGAAGAGAACATCCTCTTCGCGCTTAAGAGCACGCGCCGACAATGGCAGAAAGCCGGAGGGCCTGAGATGCTCGTCGAGGCGGCCTTGGAAACGATGACCGATTCGCTTCAGGCCCGCGACGCGCTCCAATCCAAGATGAACGCTTTGGTCGCGAAGATTTCAGACGAGCCGCCGGATTCGACGGAAACGGCGTCGCTCCGTGCCGGGCTCGCCGAGTGCCGATCCCGGATGGAGGCGCTCCAGGACAAGCTCGGCAAACAGATGGCGATCGTCCAGGCATGGGTGCAGCGCAGCAAGGGCAAGGGGGACGACTGATCATGGATTTTTCGACAATCGGAGGCGTTATCGGGGCCGTCGTGCTGCTGGCCCTCGGGATCGCGACCGGCGAGGTCAACGAGGTCTTTCTCAACGCGCATGGAATCGTCATCGTTTTCGGCGGAACGCTCGTGGCGATGCTGATCAATACGCCGCTCTCCTACTTTTCCGCGACGCTTCGTGCGACGCTGGACCTGTTTCGTCCGGATCCCTACGGGGCTCCGGAAAAAATAATTCCGAATCTGGTGCGGTTGGCGGAGCAGGTGCAGGGTCAAGGGCTGGCGGCGCTTCGCGGCGTCGACGCGAAAGCTGCGGGGGGATTTCTCCAGGAGGCCGCGACGACCGCGCTGGAGTACAACAACCCCGATTTCGTGAAGAAGGTCCTCGAAAACCAGGTCAACAACGGCGTCGACCGGGCCAATGAAGTGATCAACGTCGTGCGCACTGCAGGCGTGTTATCCCCAATGTTCGGCCTGCTCGGAACCTTGATCGGGATCGTTCAGGTCCTTAAGGTCATCGCCGATCCGGAAAAGGTCGGTCCGTCGATGGCGGTGGCGATCACGACGGCGTTTTACGGGATCTCCTTCGCGAATCTCGTCTGCATACCGGTCGCCGGGAAGCTGCGAATGCGGTTGTGGGAAGAGATTAAGATCAAGGCGATGGTCGTGGAAGGGATTCACGGGATGATGACGGGAGTCGTTCCGCTCGTTCTCGAGCGGCGATTACAGTCGTTCCGTTAAGGGAGCATCATGTCGGTCTACCGATTCAGAAAAGAAGAGCTCGAAGGCCATCTGAACAAGAATGCCCAGTGGGCGATTGTTTACGGGGACCTGATGAGCTATTTGATGATCCTTTTTCTGCTGATGCTCTCGTTTCAGATTTCCAAGAACGCCGACAACAAAAAGCGCGATCCGGTCGAAGAGAGTCTGATTCAGATCCAGCGCGTGTTCGGCGGTGAAATCGATCCGCGCATCGCCGAAGCCTCCGAACAGCGGGACAAGGAATACTTGCTCGCCAACCAGCTTCAGCAGGACGCGGACCAGGGAGAGCTGGGAGACACGAGCCTGATGGTCACTGAGAAGAGCATCACGCTGAATCTCGGGGAGGGGGTTCTCTTCGACTCAGGGAAATCCGACTTGAAGGAGGAGGCCGATCAGGTTCTGGAGAAGATCGTGCAGCGCATGGTCAGCATGAAGAACACGATCCGAGTCGAGGGACATACCGACAGCGTGCCGTTGGGGAAAAACCTCAAATACTCGTCGAACTGGGAACTCTCGATGGCGCGCGCGCATTCCGTGATCGTGCGGCTGCAGTCGCTTGGCGTCGATGGAAAGAGGCTTGAGGGCGTCGGTCACGGTGAATTCCGGCCGATCGCCGACAACAAAACGGCAGACGGGCGGGCGAAAAACCGCCGCATTGAGATTTCCCTTCTCAAGGCCGAGTAAAAATTTCGACCTCTTGCGCTTGTCGCAGGTCCCTGCTACAACAAACCATGACCGCATCCCCGCTGAAGACGGCGGCCGCGCGCTTGTGGGCGGTGAGCCCGCGCGATCCGCAGGCCGCTCGATGGCGGGAACTTTTAAAATCCGCGGGCGCTCACGCGAGCGAACGCCTCAAATCGCTGAACGCGCTCGCGCAGGCGGCAGGGGAACGCTCTGAGGGAATTGCGCTCGTGGACGCGGCGCTGCTGGCGGGTCGCGCAAACGAAGGGGTGACGTCGCTGCGACGTCGCTGTCCTGGGGTGCGGCTTTTAGTCGTCTGCGAGGAGGTGGCTCTCGAGGGCCCTGATCTCGCGGACGCTCTTTCCGCCGGAGCGCTCGATTATCTTCGGGCCTCCCGTTCCGACGACGAGCTCGTGGAGAAACTTCGGGCGCATCTCACGCGTCTTTATCCAGGGAACCTGCGGTCCGAGGGCGCGGCCTTCGATGATTTGCGCATCGACTGGCGTTGCCGGGAGATTTCCGTACGGCGCGGACGAGGATGGAAATCCGTCGAGGCGTTGACCCCGAAGGAATTTGAATTGCTGCGCGCGTTCGTCGAGCTGAGAGGGAATAGGATTTCGCGCGGGGTCCTTCTCGACCGGGTTTGGAAAGGCAAGGGTGGAGACGTTAATCCGGAGTCGCTCGACAAGGCCGTCGGCTCGCTTCGCCGCAAGCTCGGCGCCGCGGGAAGGCGGATCGTCACGATTCGCGGCTTTGGCTACTCCTTCAAACCCTGATTATTCCAGAAAGGAGTCTTCGAGCGCGGCGTCGTAGCCCGAGGGTTTTTCGACACGAACGCCCATGGCCGTGAGCGCCCGGTAGGCGGCCTGCCGAACGGGATACACGACGCGTTCCCGGGTGTTTCCGTCCACTCGCGTCGTCATAACGCGGGTTCCCGGATCCGAGAGCAGCTCCCGGAGAACCGTCTCGGTGCGGGCGTTGTGATAATTCGCCAGGCGCCAGGCGGCGCGCGCACGGACGGCCGTCTCGGAGTCCCGAACGGCGTCGAGCAACTCCTTCTCGCGGAAAGAATCGGCCGGAACGACGAGGTACACGGAACTCCCGCCGAAGAGTTTGTCGTGCGCTTCAGAATTAAACGGAACTTCGTCCTTGATGTAGCCCGATCCGGGTTTCCCGTTGACGTATCGCTGTCGGTCCACCGCGGGCCACCGGGTCTCCTCGTGATAGGCGATTCGGCGCTTGAGCGTTTTGAGAATATTCCTTCTCCCCCGAATCTCGCTGAAGTCCAAACCGAACGCGCGTTCCCAGGGTGCGGTATCTCCGGGGCGCTCGAGGTCGATGACGAAGTCGACGCCGCCGTGATGGTCGAAGAAAACGAGAAAGCGCCGGCCGCGTCCCGGCTTGGGTGTTTTTAGCGCGACCGAGCGGGCGAAGCCGACGTTTTTTGGGGGATCGCCTTTAATCCGAGATTTTCGCTTCAGCAGAAAGCGCCGTTGGGTCCACCGGGCGCCGGGGTCCGCGCGGTCCTTCGCTTCGACCAGCTTGTATTCCCCGATTTCCAGGCGCGACACCGCGAGCCACTCCAGGCTTTCCCCGACGACGCTCTTGGCGCGTGCGGGGACCGCGGCAAGGAGGGCCGCGCAGACCAGTCCGGCGAGTCTCATTCTTTGCGCCGATCGATCTCGAAATGCGAGGTCTCAATGCGTTTGGCGTGTTTCTTAAGTTCGGATCCGATGCCGGAAACCTCGGCGTAATTGGCCAAGGGTTTGAGCCCGTTGTGGCACACGCCGACGGCGATCGACAGCAGGGGAAACTCGAGCGCTTCCCCTTGGCGGTCTTTGGAGAGAAGACGCCCTCGGGCCCGGTCCTCTTCCTTATAAAAACCGGGGGAGAGCGCGTCGTATCCCCTGCAGATGTCCTCGGCGAGCTTCTCCATCGCATCGGGAACCGACACGATGATGAAGTCGTCGCCGCCGATATGCCCCACGAAGTCCCCTTCTTGTCCGACGCGCTCAACGGCGGCGATGAGAAATTCCGCCGTGGATTTGAGAACCCGGTCCCCCGCCTCGAACCCATAGGCGTCGTTGTAGGCCTTGAAATGGTTGAGATCGCAATACAGCACCGCCATGGCTTTTCCGTCGAGCAGCGCGGTTGTGATCTTGTGTTGAATCGTCACGTTTCCGGGCAGGCGCGTTAGGGGATTCGCGTCGAGACCTTGCCGATTTCGGCGCATAATCATGCGGATGCGCGCGAGGAGTTCTAGGATCTCGATGGGTTTGACGAGGAAGTCGTCGGCGCCGATGTCGAGACCTTGTATGCGGTTATCGCGCTGTCCCGCTGCGGAGAGAAGGATGATCGGAAGGTTTTGAAAACGGATGTCGCCCTTCAACTCCCGGCAGACCGTAAAACCGTCTTTGACGGGCATGAACAGATCCAGGACGACGCAGTCGGGCGGGTCTTGCCGTACGAGGTCGAGAGCTTCCTGGCCGTTTTCCGCGGTGCGGACCTCGTAGCCCTCCATCTCTAGGGCGTCTTTCATCAGAGACAGCAGGTCGGTTTGGTCGTCGGCGACAACGAGGTGTCCTTCCGGGCCCCTGCCGGGGCCCCGCGGTTTATCTTCGGGACCGGGGCTCATCGCGGATACTGTATCGCCTAATTAAGGAAGCGTCCAGGGCGTCGGGCTAAGAATTGATCTGCATCAATGACCTTAATCAACCGGAGCGTTTGGCCCCCTTTTATACAATAAATGCGCCGTACGGCAGTTCTTTGGATGCAATCGGACCCCTCCGAGTTGAGTAGGAGTCGCAAAAAAACGAGCCCTCTGCACGCGGCGGTCAGCGGCGGCATAGAGCTCGCGGTTTCCGTATTTCTGGGATTCTTCGCCGGCCAAAAGGCCGACGTCGTTCTTGGAACCGGGCCGTTCCTTCTTCTCCTGGGTGTCGCGGCGGGATTTGCGGTTGGGCTCTATCTTCTCATCCGAAGCGCGAAACAGTCTCCGGCAACTCGCGCTAAGCGCGATTGAAGGCGCCGTTTTAACGGCGGCGGCGGCGCTGGCGCTTTGGTGGAAGTTGGAGGCCGGCCTGTTTCGGCCCGCTCTTGTGGGGTTGGCGGCGGCGTTCGGGGTTTCGACGCTGTCGGTCGCTCTTCTTGTTTTCGCCCGGTTGCACAAGGTTCCCTTCGGAGGCTTTATGAAAGCCTTCGGCGCCGGGGTGGCGCTTCGGGCGGCGGTGCTGGCCGCGCTGATGGCGGCGGGTTACGGGACCCCGTGGAAGACGCAGGGAGCTCTGCTGGCTTCCTATACGCTGGGTGTTTTGTTTTTGCTGTTGTTGGAATACAGGCAACTTGTAAGGAACACTGGATAAATTTATGAACATGGACCATGTCCTCGCGCATCATTTGCTCGACCACAAAATCGCGGACCTGTTCTCCCTGCACGGCATCGCCTTCGCACTCTCAAAGCACTTACTGACGATGTGGATCGTCGGTATCGGGCTTCTCGCGATTCTGTCGTATGCGGTCCACGGCAAGGGCGAGTTCGCGAAGATCCTGCGCCACGCGGTCGAAGTGATCGTGCTGTATCTGCGCGACGAGGTCGTTGAGCCCCTGCTCGGGCACGACGCCCACAAGTACCTGCATTACTTCCTGAGCCTGTTCTTCTTTATCCTCGGCTGCAACTACTTCGGCCTGATTCCGCTGGGCGACATTCTGCGTGCGCTGCACATCCCCTTTACCGACGTCGGCGGGACCGCGACCGGGAACATCGGCGTCACCGCCGGTTTGGCGCTGTGCACGCTCGGCCTGATCGTCGTCGGAAGCGTTCGGGCGCTCGGCCCCGTCGGCTTCATCAAGAATTTCATGCCGGTTCCCGCCGACTTGCATTGGTCGATGAAGATCGTTCTGATGCCGTTGATGGGCGTCATCGAGCTTATCGGCCTGGTCGTCAAGATTTTCGCGCTTACGGTTCGTCTGTTCGCGAACATGATCGCCGGGCATATCGTCATCCTGGGATTCTTCTCGCTGATCTTCATCATCGGATCGGCGAGTCAGCATCTGGGGATTTTCGCGGCCGGGCCGTTCGCGTTGGGGATGGTCACCTTCGTCAATTTCCTGGAGATCCTCGTCGGGCTTCTCCAGGCGTTCATTTTCACGCTGCTGACCGCGGTGTTCGTCGGGAGCATGCTGCACGCCCATTGAGGGCGGATGGGATTTACGAGCCGCCCCCGTAACGAGGGGCGAGGTCGGACCCGGGTCGGTAAGAGCCCGGAATTGAAAAACGAGAGGAATTACATGTACGACATTGCATTCGGTTACCTTGGTGTCGCCCTCGGCGCGGGCATGGTGCTCATCGCCGCCGGATTCGGCATCGCGAAACTCGCCAGCGCGGCTCTTGAGGGCGCGGCGCGTCAGCCTGAAGCGGCCGGCTCGCTCCAGACGATGATGATCATTCCCGCGGCCATGATCGAAGGCGCGGCGCTCTTCGCGCTCGTGATCTTCTTCCTGGCGGGCGGAGCGCTCAACACGAGCGTGACCTCCCAGGGCGGAGCCCAGGCCGAGTCGCACGCCTCGGCGTCGCACTAATAAAAGTCCTTTCCCCCGCTGCTCACGCGGCGGGGGAAAGGCCCGATTTGCCGTTTCGAATATAGACGGAGAATATAATGGACAAGCTTCTTAGCCCCGATATCGGACTGATGATCTGGACGATCTTCTCGTTCTTGATCCTCGTATTTTTGCTGCGCGCGTTCGCGTGGGGACCTCTGCTGGCGTCGATCGACGCGCGCGACAACGCGCTTCGCGAGGAACGCGAACGCGCGGAAAAAGCCCGCGAGGAGTCCGAAAAAATCCAGAGGGACCTCGAAGCGCGGCTCGCCGTCGCGGCGGAAGAAGCGAAAGGGATCGTCGGTCAGGCGTCAAAGGACGCCGAGGCGCTTCGCTCGCGGCTGAAAGCCGACGCCGAAGACGAGGCTCGCGGCATGATCGACAAAACTCGGGTGCAGCTTGAGGACGAGAAAAACAAGCTTATCGGGGAACTGCGCCGGGAAGTCGCCGACCTGTCGTTGACCGCCGCGGAGCGGTTGATCAAGAAGAGCGTCGACCCGTCGGTCAAGAAGACCGTTATGGACGACTTCTTCTCCGAACTCGAAAAACAGAAGGCCGCCTAAGCATGAACATGAACGATCGCGTTCTTGCGCGGCGCTACGCGCTGGCTCTTTACCAGAGCGCGCAGGGGCTCAAGGAAGAGAAGACGATCGCCGAGGAGCTTTCGGCCGCCGCGAGGGCGCTCTCCGCCAACATGTCCGAGTTCAGCCACCCGCGCGTGACGCTGGAAGACAAGAAATCGCGGCTTCGCGCGGCGTTGGGCGGGAAGTACTCCAAGCGAACGCTTCGATTTCTGGAACTTCTCATCGAGAAGAAGCGCTTCATCCTGCTTCCGCAGATGGCGGTGGATCTCGGCAAGATTTACGACGAGGGCCGCGGCGTCGTGCACGCGTCGGTCCGCGCCGCCCACGAGCTCGACGAAGGGCAGAAAATGATCCTCGCGGAGCGTTTGGGCGCTTTCGTCGGGAAATCCGTCGTTTTGGACGTTCGTGTCGACGAGACCTTGTTGGGCGGCGCGGTCGTCCGGCTCGGAGACTGGACGTTTGACGCGAGTTTGAAGGGAAAACTGCGAACCCTGCGCGGCCGATTGGCCGCCTAAGACGCTTAACGAAGACAACAGACGAGGAAAAACATGGCCATCCGACCCGAAGAGATCACCGGAGTCATCAAGAAGCAGCTCGAAAATTTCGACGGCAAGACCGAGATCAAGGAAGAGGGCTTCGTGCTCCAGGTGGGAGACGGCATCGCCCGCATCTATGGGCTCGAGAACGCCATGGCCGGAGAGCTTTTGGAGCTCCCGCACGGCGTGTTCGGCCTGGTGCTGAACCTTGAAAAGGAAAACGTGGGCTGCGTGCTGCTCGGTGAGGGCGACATGATCCGCGAAGGCGACCCGGTCAAGCGAACGGGGCGCATCATGGAAGTTCCCGTCGGCGAGGCGCTCATCGGACGCGTCGTCAACGCACTGGGACAGCCGATCGACGGCAAGGGACCGATCGAAACGGAGAAGCGCCGCCAGATGGAGGTGATCGCTCCCGGCGTCGTGGAGCGTCAGCCGGTGACGCAGCCGATTCAGACGGGCCTGAAAGCCGTCGATGGAATGATTCCGATCGGGCGCGGTCAGCGCGAGTTGATCATCGGAGACCGCCAGACGGGAAAGACCGCCGTCGCCATCGATACGATCATCAATCAAAAAAATCAGAAGGATCGCCCGATCTGCATCTACGTCGCGGTCGGTCAGAAACGTTCGACGGTCGCAAACGTCGTGAAGACGCTCGAAGAGCACGGCGCCATGGAGTACACAATCGTCGTCGCGGCGACCGCCTCGGAAGCCGCGCCGCTTCTTTTTATCGCCCCGTATACCGGCGTCGCGATGGGAGAGGAGTTGATGTGGGCCGGAAAGGACGTCCTCGTCGTATACGACGACCTCTCCAAGCACGCGCAGGCGTATCGCCAGCTTTCACTGCTTCTGCGCCGCCCTCCCGGCCGCGAGGCGTATCCGGGAGACGTGTTCTACGTGCACTCCCGCCTGCTGGAGCGCGCCTGCAAACTGTCCGAGAAGAACGGAGGCGGCTCTCTGACCGCGCTGCCGATCATCGAAACCCAGGCGGGCGACGTGTCGGCGTATATCCCGACGAACGTCATCTCGATTACCGACGGGCAGATCTACCTCGAGTCGGGTTTGTTCTACTCGGGCATCCGCCCCGCGGTGAACGTCGGTCTCTCGGTATCCCGCGTCGGCGGCGCCGCGCAGATTAAGGCGATGAAGAAGGTCGCCGGGAAGCTTCGCCTCGACCTCGCTCAGTACAACGAACTCGCGGCGTTCGCTCAATTCGGCTCCGATCTTGATAAGACCTCGCAGGCTCAGCTTGCGCGCGGCCAGCGGATGGTCGAACTGCTCAAGCAGGATCAGTACAAGCCGATGGCGGTCGAAGAGCAGATCGTTTCCATCTTCGCAGGCACCAACGGATTTCTCGACGACGTTCCGGTCGACGCGATCCGCCGCTGCGAGTCCGAAATGATCGAATTCTGCAAGTCGCGCAAGGCCGATCTGCTCAAGAAGATCGTGGAAGAAGGCCAGATGACCGACGCGATCGCCGGGTCGCTCAGCGATGCGTTGAGGGAATTCAAGCAGGGGTTCAAGGCTTAAATGCTCCGGGTGCGGGCTCGAATCCGTCGCGGTCTGACCGCGGCGCTTCTCGCGGCGCTCGCCGCGGGCGCGCCGGCGGCGGCCGAGAACGGCTTTAGAATCGATCCGCCCAAAATGGAGCAGGGACAACTGCTGAACCTCAGCCTGATCGAGGCGCTCGCGACGATCAAGGAGGAAAAGTTGTCCGGCGTCTTCGCGTTCATCGCGGAGGCGGATTCTTCGCTCGCGTTCGCGAATCTGCTCTTGGCCGATTCGAAATCCCGGGACCGGTTTTTGAAGGCTTGCGAGAGGATGCACACCGCCGCGGGCGCCATCAGCCGATGGGACAAGCAGGTGATCCTGCTGCTCGTGGGGATGAACAGTCAGAGGGAGTTCCCCCCGGGCATTCAGCCGATGTCGGAGAAGCAGCGTACCCGCATCAACAAGCTCGCGCTCATCCCCGGGGTCGCGATCGAAGAACTGCGCAACCGCATGGCCACGCGGGGGAAACGGTGATGAAGCCGACGCTCAAACGCGCTCTCGTGACCGGAGGTGCCGGATTCATCGGGTCGAATCTCGCGCTCACGCTTCGCGATGCGGGAACCGAAGTTGTCGTGATCGACGATTTTTCGGCGGGCCATTTTAAGAACCTCGTCGATTTCGACGGGGATGTGATCGCCGCAGACCTCGTCGACGCCGGCGCGTGGGTCGACCGGGTCGGCGCGGTGGACGCTATTTTCCATCAGGCGGCCATCACCGACACGACCGTTACCGATCAAAAGCGGATGATGGAGGTAAACGTCGAAGCGTTTCGGAACCTGCTCACTTTCGCGGTCGCGGGCGGGGTCAAGCGGGTCGTATACGCGTCTTCGGCCGGCACGTACGGGGCGGGACGCATTCCGATGAAGGAAACGGACGCGACCGAGCCGATGAACGTTTACGGTTTTTCGAAAAAGGTCATGGAGGCGACGGCACGCGAGTTCCATCGCCTTGAACCGGGGCTCGCGCTGGTCGGGTTGCGCTATTTCAACGTGTACGGCCCGCGGGAATCCTACAAGGGGTCCGCGCGGAGCATGATTTTGCAGCTGTACCAGCAGATGCGATCCGGCAAACGGCCGCGCGTTTTCAAGCACGGCGAGCAGTTCCGCGATTTTATTTACGTGAAGGACGTCGTTGCCGCGAATCTGAAGGCGGTCGAAGCCGATTCCTCGGGGGTTTATAACGTCTGCACGGGGAAAACCACCGATTTTAATTCGGTCATCACCGAACTCAACCAGGTTTTGGGGACTGAGTTCGAGCCCGAATATTTTGAAAACCCCTATTCGTTCTATCAGAATGAGACGAAGGGAGATCCTGAAGCCGCCGCGAATGGGATCGGATTTACCGCGCGCTTTTCCGTCGCGGAGGGAATTCGCGATTATTTCGGGGGAAAGCCCGAATTGGCGGCTCAGGCCGCCTAGAGGACTACGATGGCATCTTTAAGAGAAATCCGGTCGAAAATCAAATCGGTCAAGTCGACCCAGCAAATCACGAAGGCGATGAAGATGGTGGCCGCCGCCCGCATGCGCAAGGCTCAGCAGTCGATCCTCGCGTCTCGCCCCTTCGCCGTTCAAATGGAAAAGGCGGTGGCGGATCTCGTGAAGCTCGAGGTCCTCTCGGACATCCGCAACGGTGACCCGATCGAGATCCATCCGTTTTTCGAGGATCGCGGGGATGCGCGCGAGTGCCTGATGCTGGTGACCGCCGATAAGGGATTGTGCGGGTCGTTCAACGCGAACATCCTTCGGCAGGCGATTGCCTGGATCCAGGCCCGGCGCGATAAGAAGCTCACCGTCGCCGTCGTCGGCCGCAAAGGGCGCGATCTGCTCAATCGTTTGCGCGACGTCGAAATCGACCGCGCCGTCGAGTTGGTGAACATCTTCCCGAAGGTCGGCTTCAAGCACGCCGAACTGGTCGCCGAACCCGTTCTTTCCTTGTTCGAGCGGGGCGAGATCGACAAGGTCACGGTGATGTACACCGAGTTCAGGTCGGTCGTCTCGCAGCAGGTGGTCGAGAAGCAGCTGCTTCCCATTCCGACTCCCAAGGTCGATGCCGATGAGGTCCTCAACCCCTTCGGGTTCCATTTCGAGCCCGGCCGGCAGCAGCTGCTTTCGACTCTGCTCCCGCGCGACATCAAGGCCCAGGTGTACCGGTTCCTTCTGGAGTCCCAGGCCGCCGAGTTGGCGGCCCGCATGAACGCGATGGAGTCGGCCTCCAAGAACGCGGGTGAGCTGATCGAGGGGCTGACCTTGGCCATGAACCGTACGCGTCAGGGGATCATCACCAACGAGTTGATGGAAATCGTCGGCGGTGCGGAGGCCTTGGCTGCATGACGCTTCGAGAATCTCCGAAATCGGTTATGGCCGGCGGCGATAAGCGGCGGCACGCGCGGGTCCCTGTGGGGATCACGCTGGACATCAAGGTGAAGGGCGTCGCGGTGAAAAAGTGCCGCGGAACGATCGCCGACCTCTCAATGTCGGGAATGACCTTCAAGTCGGACGCAGTGCTGGAGAAGGGGCAGTCCCTATATTTGAAAGTGAACATCCCCCTGGAAATCCGGGGAGAGATTCGGCATATCAAGCCTTCCCCGAAGGGAGGGATGCACCGCTACGGCGTGCGCTTCCATCACATCGGATTCGACGGTGAAAGCGAGACGCGCAAGCCTGAAAATTTCATCGCGGCGCGTTTTCGGCGCCCGAGCGCAAACTGATCTGAGATTGAAGGATTAAACAACGAGGACCCTATGAAGAATATTGGAAAGCTGAGCCAGGTGGTTGGCCCCGTCATCGATGTGGAGTTCCCGTCGGGGAAGCTGCCGACTATTTTTAACGCGCTGAAAATCGCGATGACCGACAATGCCGGCAAAGAGATGGTCGTCACCGGAGAGGTCGCCCAGCATCTCGGCGACAACACCGTTCGCGCGCTCGTCCTCGGCCCGACCGACGGCATGCGCCGCGGCATGGTCGTAGAAGACACCGGAGCGCCGATTACCGTGCCCGTGGGCGACAAGGTTCTCGGACGCCTGATCGACGTGCTCGGCGAACCGAAGGACGAACGAGGCCCGATCGATACCGACGAGATGCTTCCGATCCACCGCGAGGCGCCCAAGCTCGAGGATCAGGTCACCGTGCCCGAAATTTTCGAGACGGGGATCAAGGTCATCGACCTCCTCGAGCCCTACATGAAGGGAGGCAAGGTCGGCCTGTTCGGCGGCGCCGGCGTCGGCAAGACCGTCATCATCATGGAGTTGATCAACAACGTCGCGAAGCAGCACGGCGGCGTGTCGGTGTTCGGCGGCGTCGGAGAACGCAGCCGCGAGGGCAACGACCTTTGGCTCGAAATGCAGGAAGCCAAGCTTTCCGACGGCAGCTCGGTGCTTTCTAAGACCGTGCTGACCTACGGCCAGATGAACGAGCCGCCGGGTTCCCGCGCGCGCGTCGCTCTGACGGCTCTGACGCAGGCGGAATATTTCCGCGACAAGAAGGGCCAGGACGTGCTGCTCTTCATCGACAACGTGTTCCGCTTCGTGCTCGCGGGCTGCGAGGTCTCGGCTCTTCTCGGCCGCATGCCTTCGGCCGTCGGCTACCAGCCGACTTTGACCACCGAGGTCGGCAGCCTGCAGGAGCGCATCACCTCGACGAAGTCGGGTTCCATCACCTCGATTCAGGCCGTCTACGTTCCGGCCGACGACTTGACCGACCCGGGCGTCGCGACGACCTTCACGCATTTGGACGCGACGACGGTGCTGAGCCGCTCGATCGCCGAGCTCGGGATCTATCCCGCCGTCGATCCTCTCGACTCGACCTCGCGCATTCTCGATCCGCGCATCGTCGGCCAGGAGCACTACGACGTGGCCCGCTCGGTGCAGAAAGTGCTTCAGCGCTACAAAGACCTTCAGGACATCATCGCGATCCTCGGTATCGACGAACTCTCCGAGGAAGACAAGGCGGTCGTGCAGCGCGCCCGTAAGATTCAGAAGTTCCTCTCGCAGCCGTTCCACGTTGCCGAGCAGTTCACCGGCTTTCCCGGCGTCTACGTGAAGCTTCCCGACACGATCAAGGCGTTCAAGGCGATCGTCGCGGGCGAGTACGATCATTTGCCGGAACAGGCGTTTTACATGGTCGGCGGCATCGACGAAGCGCTCGAGAAGGCGGAGAAGCTCAGCAAGGAAGGCTAAGCCTTCGGGACGGCGGTTATGGCGAATCCACTCACGATTAAAATGGTCACCCCGGAACACGTGGCCCTCGAGACCACGGCGGACCGGGTCGTACTCCCGGCCGTTGAGGGCGAGATGGGCGTCCTTCCAGGACACGAGCCGTTTATGGCTCAACTCGACGTCGGTGAAATCCGCATCACGGTCGGGGGCGAGTTGAAGAGCTACGCGGTCTCCGGCGGCTTCGCCGAGATCCTCAACAACACGATCTCGGTGTTCGCGGAAACGGCCGAGATGGCAGACGCGATCGACGAGGAGCGCGCCAAGCAGGCGTTAGAGCGCGCGGCCGCGGAGGCGAAGCTCGGCGACGAGAAGGACAAGATGACCTTAGCCGATGCGGAAAACGCGCTCAAGCGCGCGCGTGTGCGCCTGCGGGTCGCGAAATTCCGCAAACGCCGCGGTTCCTCGCCTTCCCGCGTCCCTGAGTCGGACCTTTAAGGGTTTCGCGGTTTCAAACGAAAAGGACCTCCCACGGGGAGGTCCTTTTCGTTTATCCGGCCCGCCGCGTCAGCAACCGTCAAGCTTGCGCTTTTTGCGCGCGTCGATACGAATCTGCCTCCACTTCTTGGCGTCGGCGCTTTGAGCTGCGTCATCCTTTCTCCGCGCGTTCCGCGTCAATTCCTTCTGAAGCTTGCGCCAGGATTCCAGGCGCCGTTCGTCGATGACGCCCTCAACCGCGCAGCCCGCGTTGCGGGTGTGCGTGCAGTTTCCGAATTTGCAGTCCGCGGCGAGCACCTCGATGTCTTCAAACGCGTCCTGAATCCCGCCCGCGTCCCATAGCTGCAGTTCCCGCATGCCCGGAGTGTCGACGACGAGCGCCCCGGAAGGGAGTCTGTGCAGCTGCCGAGTCGTCGTCGTATGCCGACCCTTGCCGTCGCGTTCGCGCACCGCTTGCGTGGCCGCGACCTCCCGACCGGCGAGTTTGTTGAGGAGGGTCGATTTTCCGGCCCCCGAGGCGCCGAGCAGGCAGATGGTTTGTCCGGGCATTAAATACGCGTCGAGCGCGTCGAGACCGGTCCCTTCGGTCGAACTGATCGCGTGTACGGGGACCCTCACCGCGGAGATTTCCGCTGCCGAGATCGTCTCGTCTAGATCCGCCGCCGCGTCGGCTTTCGTCAGCAGCAATACCGGCTGCGCGCCGCTTTCCCACAGCATCGTCAGGTAGCGTTCCACGGCGTTCGGGTTGAAGTCCTTGTCGACCGCGATAACCAGAAACGCGGTGTCGATGTTGGCGCCGATCACCTGTTCGCCGGTCGCCCGGCCCGCCTCGCTGCGCGAGATGCGGCTCGATCGCTCGAGCACCGCTTCCACGAGCATCGGTTCGCCCGGCCGCAGCGCGACCCAGTCGCCCACCGCCGGGAACGGCTTGTTCTCGATGCGGTAGCGTCCGGCGAGTTCGGCCCTTGTCTCGCCGTGCTCGATGACGACGATGTAAAAACCCCGGTGTTCTTCGATGACGCGTCCGGGGATGAGTCCTTGTTCTTGATGGGGCTTAAAGGCTCGCGCGCGATCCGGCGTGAAGCCGTAATCTTCCAGCGAATTAGAGTTCATGGGGGTCCCTTAAAATCGGTCGGAGGACCCGAACGCGGCGCGGCGTCGGGCGGACGCGGGGATCGGCTGACTCAGAACGTCGAGACCGGACCCGTCGTCGAAACGGTGTTCTGGGGTGCACGTTCAATCACCATCGTCCGGCCTCCTAAGTGCGGGATCGTCCCCGTCGGGGGACGCGATAGTATAGGCGAGCGGGGTCGGGGATTTCAAGGGGGCGATTCCAATGGGCGCGCCGAATCACTCATAGTGCGTCCATAGGGGGTGGGTTTTGGAATGGATTTTTCTCGATGACCGCTAGGAGCGACTCCGCCTTAGATCGCAATCCTGCCGATGCAAGCCTCTTGGCGTCCCTTTGCGCCTGCCGAGTAAAAACCAGTTGCCAGGCTCTACCAAGACAATTTTTTAGAAAGCTTCGTGTCGCCCTTAAACCATCGCATGAATATTGATTGCCTGGTACGGAACCAAGATGGATTGGCTTGATGTTTTGCTCGCTTTTTTTCGTTTGTTCATTCGAACCAGCCCATATTCCTTGAGCAGCATAACGTCCGCATGAACATTTTTAAAATCACGCCCCGCGATTTTCGCCAACTGGTTAATCGATTGCGGAGATTGTTCTCTAACGATATGAAGCAGCGCAAGCCGCTTATCCGTGAGCAGAGATCTCACAGCCTCTAGGCTGGTGAAATAAATTCCGCGGTGAAGGGAGGTCTTTTTTCGAGCGCGTGAACTATTGAACGACTCTTTGAACTGCGCGTCCGCCTGTTCGCGACTAATAATTTGGATCTCTAGTGTTTTCATCGCAGGGCCTCAATATCACTCTCAAAGTCCTTCAGCAGCTTTCCCACGCCATCAAAGGCATATGCAACCTGTCGCTCCCCGATATGCTTATGGTGTCCTTTCGGGTGGTGATTGTCATAAAGAACAGCCGGTCTCTTCTGCCCTCTCGGGATGTACGCTAAGCGATAGCGTACACCGTCCGGGTTTTTCTCGCTTTTTGCAATGCGCCAAATCTTTCGTTCTTCGATGCCTCCGGCCTCATCGATCAGCTTCAGGCTATGAATCAGCAGAGCGCGCATATATGGTATAGGATACCATATAAAGTTGATTTGTCAAGACTGGGGGGCATGGAGGCATGGATAAAATTAGGAAAGCGGGGATCGCGAGGCTTAGGGCGTCTTCTTCTCGAGCGCGCGCTTGGCGCAGTAGTCGACGAAACCCTTCTTATACTTGTTAAGCGGTTCCAGACCGATCTCCGCGCGGCGCTTTTCAACCGCTTCAAGATCCAATTCCGGTCCCTGCACAACCGGCGTCGCGCCGTCGCAGTCCCACTGCGTCGCGTAGCGCTGCGGCGCGTTCGTCTTCACCGCGACCCGGTCGAAGAGATAGGCCGCATCCCGCTTGGAGACCTCGGCCTCGGGAAGTTTTTCCATAATCCCGAGAATTTTTTTCTGAAACGCCGGGTCGCGGTCCGCGTGCTGCACGAGCAGCCAGGCCGCTTCGGAAACCTCGTCGCCGAACTCCGTGCGCGTGATCCATTTCCAGCGCCGCGCCTCGAGGATGCGCTTGAGTTCGGCGGTATGCGGCGGGTCGATCTCGTTGAGGACGCCGATCACGCGCTCCCCGTAAATCCTGCCGTCCTCGCCGGGCATCGGATCCTTCCAGTGCTTGATCAAAGCGGCGCGCACGATTTGATCGACCTTCTTCATGTGCAGGATGCGACGCCGGACCGCGTCCTTGTCGCGGAGCTTTTTCTTCGCCAGCGGCTTTGCCGCGTTGCCGGACTGCGCGTTCGCCGCGACGATGCGCGCGTCGAATACGCGGATCGCCTCAGCGGCTTTGGGGGAAACGCCGTCTTGCGCCGAGAGCGGCGCCGCGGCGAGGAGAAACGAAAGCGCGATTACTTTTCGGCGGGCCAAATCGGGGAAAGGGGAAGCTCGGGTTCCATTTTGTCTTCGAGCGGGTCGGGCCGCGGCATTTCGACGGGCTTCATCTTCAGCGGCACGATCGGGGTCGGTTTGCGTCCGGGTCGCCCGGCGGATTTCGGGATCGGCGCCGGCTCGGCGATCGCGTGGTCGGCTTCCGGTCTCCCGGGGTGCTTGCGTCCCGAAGTTTTTCCTTCATAGCGGAGGATGTCGCCGGGCTGGCAGTCGAGCACTTCGCAGATCTTCTCCAGCGTGGAGAAGCGGATCGCCTTTCCCTTCCCGGTTTTTAAAATCGAGAGGTTCGCGAGCGTGAGCCCGACTTTCTTTTGCAGCTGGGTGAGCATCATCCCGCGGTCCAGCAAAACGCTTTCGAGTTCCACCTTGATTGGCATGCCCCGATTACACCAAATATTTTTTTATCGGAAAACAAGAAACCGCTTCAAATGCGGCGTGGTCTTGCGGGAGTATTCCGTTTCTTTTATCATTCGGCCATGACCCGATTTTTCCTCGCAACGCTGCTATTGATTCCCGCCTCGGTTCTCGCGCAGAGCGACCGCGACAACACCGTCCGGCGCCGTGATCCCGAGCCGCCGGCGAAGTTCTGGCTTCGGCGGTATCCGGTCCGCCGCTTCGCGGCGCTGCGGCATGTCGATTTGGAAACCGCCGATTTCGAGCGAACGCTCGCGCAAGTTCGCGGGTACATCGAAAAGCTCGACGGAGCCGAGGACATTTCGTCGGCGCGCGATCCCCGCGACACCGTGAAGTACCAGCAGTTCGCGATCGCCTTCGACCGGAAGAACGCCGATAAATTCATCAAGCGTTTGAGTCGGATGGGGAAGGTGAGGCGGGACACGCAGGTCGAGATTCTTCACCCCGAGATTCCCGGGGAAGCCGCGACGAAATTGGCCCAGCTTCAAATGGAGCGACGCGCCGCTAAGGAGAGCTTGAATTCCCTGTTTTCGGTGCGCTCGGTGATCGACGAGTTGTTGGATCATCTGAAGCAGGCCGTCGACGCCTATGAAGGATCGAAGGATCGCGTGCTGGTCAATCTCACCGTGGAGCAAAAGGCAAGATGAGGCGGGCTCTCCCGGCCGCGTTGGCGGCCCTCCTCATCGCGGGCTGCCTTCCTGAGCTTCCCTTCCAGGAGGGAAAGAACCCGCATTTGCTGATCCCTCCGGAGACCCCGGAGGGGATACGAAAAATTCCTATTAGTTTCCCAGTGGATTTGGTCAACGACCGCCGGGCTCAATCGGTCACGATGGATGTCTTCCGGGCCGGGGCGATCAAGGTTCGAGGCGAAGCAGTGTCCTCGCTAAAGAGCTACCACTCCAAGATCGAAATGGATGTTCCGGTGTTCTTAATCCGCCACTCTTCGGCCGGGTACATCCTCGTGGGAACCGGGCTTTCTACTGATAAATCAAGGAGAAAAGAGAATATCCTAGATGCCTTCCTCCCCTATTCGTTCGCGTATCGGCTAAAGAGAAAGGAAGATATTGTCACGCAGCTCGCCCGATTCGGCATCGCGGAAAACGAGATACGCTGGATTTTATTGCCCTATTTGGATATCGATACGGGGGGGATGCTCGACGCCTTCCCGGAGGCCACCGTCGTCTTATCGCGGGCCGAGTGGGAGTATCGAAAATCTCTGCAGAAACCGGGAGCAGCGGGGGGCTTTCTTTCCCCTTCGGCGATGGAGGCCAGGCTTCGAATCGAGCCGGCGGATGTGGGCTTGGCGCCCGGATTCGGCTCCTTCGAGAACGGACTCGACTTCTTCGGCGACGGTTCGGTCTATCTCGTTTCCCTGCCGGGACGAACGCCGGGAAATTTCGGGGTATGGGTGAATCTCGACGAGGGGCCGGTGTTGTTGACCGGCGGCGCGACCTACGTCGTCGACAATTATCTCGACCGCGCGCTGCCGGTGAAAGGCAAGCTCGTCGACCTCGAGGACTACTGGCGCAGTCTTCACATCATCCGCGCGATGCGCCAATCGATGCCGCGTTTGCAGATTTTCGCGGGGTCGGATTTGAGTTCGCTCGCGGTTCCCCGAAGAAGCGATCTGACGCTTCACGCGCGCTGATTTTCCGCGCTTCTCCGTCGAGAAAAAAAGAGTTGACATGCGTCCGGATTTTTGTTCTAATTAAGACCGCTACTGAATACGTGGACGTGTTCATAGCCGGACCCCCAAGGTCCTTGCTTCCGCAGCGTCGGAGGGCGGAATCAAGAGCGGGGTTCTTTGTTCTCAAAAAAAGCTTGACAGGATTCGGCAGGGTTTGATATAAACTCGGGCCGGACGGTTTAGCGTCCGACGGATGCGGCGGATCCGCGCTGCGACAAACAGCGGATCGCGGTCTTTGACAATCGGTTTATTTGCAAGCGAATGGGCATCCCGTTCACCCATGCCGTATCGGGTGTTAGGGTTTTAAGGATTGCAGGTGTGGTTCGGTACTAGAGAACCAGACAAACACCATTGAAACGATTTCGTCGGGCTTCCTTCGGGGGGCGAGACAGAAAAGATTTTAATGGAGAGTTTGATCCTGGCTCAGAGTTAACGCTGGCAGCGTGCATAACACATGCAAGTCGAACGGGACTTGTTGGGGCTTGCTCCGACAAGTTTAGTGGCAGACGAGTTAGTAACGCGTAAGAAATCTACCCTGAAGCGAGGAACAACTGGGCGAAAGTTCAGCTAATACCTCATACGATCGCGAGATGGAGTCATTTTGCGATGAAAGGCTTCGGTCACTTTGGGATGATCTTGCGTCCTATCAGCTAGTTGGTGAGGTAACGGCTCACCAAGGCTATGACGGGTACCCGGCCTGAAAGGGCGACCGGGAACGGAGGCACTGAGACACGGGCCTCACTTCTACGGAAGGCAGCAGTGGGGAATTTTGGACAATGGGGGAAACCCTGATCCAGCAACGCTGCGTGAGGGACGAAGGCCTGAGGGTCGTAAACCTCTTTTCTATGGGAAGAAACCCCGCAAGGGTCTGACGGTACCATAGGAATAAGCCCCGGCTAAATATGTGCCAGCAGCCGCGGTAAGACATATGGGGCAAGCGTTACTCGGAATTACTAGGCGTAAAGCGCGTGTAGGCGGAAGCGCAAGTCTGCTGTGAAATCTCCCGGCTTAACCGGGAGGGGTCAGTGGAAACTGCGTTTCTGGAGTGAGGTAGGGGACATTGGAATTCCAGGTGTAGCGGTGAAATGCGTAGATATCTGGAGGAACACCGGTGGCGAAAGCGAATGTCTGGGCCTTTACTGACGCTGAGACGCGAAAGCTAGGGTAGCAAACAGGATTAGATACCCTGGTAGTCCTAGCCGTAAACGATGATAACTAGGTGCAGGAGGTATCGACTCCTCCTGTGCCGACGCTAACGCATTAAGTTATCCGCCTGGGGAGTACGGCCGCAAGGTTAAAACTCAAAGGAATTGACGGGGGCCCGCACAAGCGGTGGAGCATGTGGTTTAATTCGACGCTACGCGAAGAACCTTACCTGGGCTTGAACCGCCAGTAGTACTCGGCTAGAAACAGTCGGGGACCCGCAAGGGAGCTGGTAGAGGTGCTGCATGGCTGTCGTCAGCTCGTGTCGTGAGATGTTGGGTTAAGTCCCGCAACGAGCGCAACCCCTGTCCCGTGTTACTAACATTAAGTTGAGGACTCTCGGGAGACTGCTGCGGAAAACGTAGAGGAAGGTGGGGACGACGTCAAGTCATCATGGCCTTTATGTCCAGGGCTACACACGTGCTACAATGGCGTATACAGAGGGAAGCAAGACCGTAAGGTGGAGCAAATCCCTAAAGTACGCCTCAGTTCGGATCGAGGGCTGCAATTCGCCCTCGTGAAGGTGGAATCGCTAGTAATCGCAGATCAGCAGGCTGCGGTGAATACGTTCCCGGGCCTTGTACACACCGCCCGTCACACCACGAAAGTTTGTTGCAACAGAAGTCCCTAGCGATAGGGCCCAAGTTGTGGCAGATGATTGGGGTGAAGTCGTAACAAGGTAGCCGTACCGGAAGGTGCGGCTGGATCACCTCCTTAAAAAACCTTTTTTCTCACGGGAAAAGGTTTGGTCGAATCCTATGGCACTGTCTCTCGAAGGTGGAGAGCCAGCGAGCCTAACGGGATGCCCATTGGCTTGCAAACGCGCAGTAACCTTCCGGGCTCGTAGCTCAGCTGGTTAGAGCACACGCTTGATAAGCGTGGGGTCGGAGGTTCAAATCCTCCCGGGCCCACCCATTTTCCAGGGTACCCGGGCCCGTAGCTCAGCTGGGAGAGCGCCTGCTTTGCAAGCAGGAGGTCGCCGGTTCGACCCCGGTCGGGTCCAACCGGATTTCGCGCGAAGCCAACCGATTTTCGTTCTTTGATAACCTGATAGATGTACATGCCATGCCAATCACGCGGCGTTAGACCCCCTAGTGGGGCGGACTGCGTCAAGCATGGATGCCAGATCGACACATATAAGTTAAAAGTAAGACACAAATACGTTGAGAGCATTCGCGTAAGAATTAGTATTGATTGAAGTACTCATCTTTTGCGCATCGTTCCATAAATAGGCGGAACGGTGTGATTGAAGAATGAGGTTAAGCTGGAAAGTGCATGTGGTGAATGCCTTGGCGCCGAAAGTCGATGAAGGACGTGATAAGCTGCGATAAGCCTCGGGGAGACGCAAACAGTCTATGATCCGGGGATTTCCGAATGGGGAAACCCTTAATACATTCAGCTGAAGGCCCGGTTTTAGGATCGGGATATAGGCTGTCTGAGACAACCCAGGGAATTGAAACATCTAAGTACCTGGTGGAAAAGAAATCAAAAGAGATTCCGTTAGTAGTGGCGAGCGAACGCGGAATAGCCCAAACCATGAGGACCTGTCCTCGTGGGGTTGTAGGGCTCGTCCGGTGTAGAACCAAGAAGTTACCAATCGTCGGGTAGTTAAACGGTCCTGGAAAGGCCGGCCAAAGAGGGTGATAGCCCCGTAAGCGAAACCTAGACGACTTCTGACGAGTTCCTGAGTAGGATCGGGCACGAGAAACCCGGTCTGAATCTGCGGAGACCACTCTGCAAGGCTAAATACTCTTCGGCGACCGATAGTGAACTAGTACCGCGAGGGAAAGGCGAAAAGAACCCCTGACGGGGAGTGAAAAGAACCTGAAACCGCATGTGTACAAACAGTGGAAGACCTATGGCACTCTTTCGGGAGCGCAATGGTCGACCATGTGCCTATTGAAGAATGATCCGGCGAGTTACTGGGTGGAGCGAGGTTAAGGGCTGCGTGAAAGCGTAGTCCGAAGCCGTAGCGAAAGCGAGTCCGAAAGGGCGACTAGTTTCATTCAGTAGACCCGAAACCAAGTGATCTAAGCCTGGCCAGCGTGAAGGTTCGGTAAAACGAACTGGAGGTGCGGAGTGTTTAGCGTTGAAAAGCTACTACATGAGCTGGGTTTAGGGGTGAAAGGCCAATCGAACTTGGTGATAGCTGGTTCTCCCCGAAATAACTCTAGGGTTAGCGTCGAGGGTTAAGCGGTAGGGGTAGAGCACTGGTAAGTGTAGGGGGAGCAACCCTCTTTCCGAAGCTTGTCAAACTCCGAATACTACCGTGTATTGCTCGGCAGTCAGTTCCAGGGGGATAAGCTCCTGGTGCAAAAGGGAAACAGCCCAGACCATCGATTAAGGTCCCAAAGTGCGTGCTAAGTGGTAAATGATGTGGATTTGCTTAAACACCTAGGAGGTTGGCTTAGAAGCAGCCACCCTTTAAAGAGTGCGTAACAGCTCACTAGTCTAGCGAATCTGCGCAGAAAATGACTCGGGGCTAAGCACGCCACCGAATTCGTGGCTGTACGAGTTCTTCGGAACTTGTGCGGGGTAGGGGAGCGTTCGCAGTGCACAGAAGGCATACCGTAAGGAGTGCTGGAGCGCTGTGAAGTGAGAATGCCGGAATAAGTAGCGAGAAACAAGGTGAGAATCCTTGTCGCCGAAAGCCTAAGGTTTCCTTGAGCAATGTTCGTCAGCTCAGGGTTAGTCGGTCCTAAGTCGAGGCCGAAAGGCGTAGACGAAGGGCATCAGGTTAATATTCCTGAACTAGTGTCGGATCTATACACTAAGGAGTGACGCAGAAAGGTAAGTCTACCCGGTAATGGTTGTCCGGGGGAAAGGTGGTAGGGGTGCTTCTCCAGGAAAATCCGGAGGGGCGTTAACCCGAAAGCCGAGACCACGATGGGGAAACCCGTTGGAAGTGACCCAACTACGCTGCCTAGAAAACCTTCGTAGTGTGATCCGAGACTAACCGTACCGTAATCCGACACAGGTGGGCGGGTTGAAAATACTAAGGCGCGCGAGTGAGAGTTGGCTAAGGAACTCGGCAAAATAATCCCGTAACTTCGGAAGAAGGGATGCCTCCGCAAGGAGGCCGCAGTGAACGGGGGGTTGCGACTGTTTATCAAAAACACAGGTCTCTGCTGAAATCACAAGATGATGTATAGGGACTGACTCCTGCCCGGTGCTGGAAGGTCAAGGGGAGCTGTTAGCTTTCGGGCGAAGCAGCGAACTTAAGCCCCAGTAAACGGCGGCGGTAACTATAACCGTCCTAAGGTAGCGAAATTCCTTGTCGGGTAAGTTCCGACCTGCACGAATGGAGTAACGATGGCCCCGCTGTCTCGGCCAACTGCTCGGCGAATTTGTGGTGCGAGTGAAGACGCTCGCTAGGCGTGGTTAGACGAAAAGACCCCGTGCACCTTTACTGCAACTTGACATTGTGTTACGGTTTTGAATGCGTAGGATAGGTGGGAGCCTTTGAAGCGGCCCTTGAGGGGGTCGTGGAGGCAACGGTGAAATACCACCCTTTTGGGACTGTGACTCTAACGTTGGGCCGTAATCCGGTCGACGGACATTGTCAGGCGGGCAGTTTGACTGGGGCGGTCGCCTCCTAAAGAGTAACGGAGGCGTACAAAGGTTCCCTCAGGCCGTATAGAAATCGGCCATTGAGCGCAAGAGCAGAAGGGAGCTTGACTGTGAGGCACACAAGCCGAACAGGGACGAAAGTCGGTTCTAGTGATCCGGTGGTTCGGAGTGGAACGGCCATCGCTCAACGGATAAAAGGTACGCCGGGGATAACAGGCTGATCGCATCCAAGAGTTCACATCGACGATGCGGTTTGGCACCTCGATGTCGGCTCATCGCATCCTCCCGCTGGAGCAGGTGGGAAGGGTTAGGCTGTTCGCCTATTAAAGCGGTACGTGAGCTGGGTTCAGTACGTCGTGAGACAGTAGAACCTGCTGTCTATAAACTTGGCCATATGCTGGAAACTCTGAGAATCTCTTGGTATGGAGCGGAACCTTAAGCGGTCCCGAAACGTAAAAATCCATGAGTGCAGACAATCAGCAGGTAACCGAGATGAGAATATCGTCAGACTATATACGTGGATTCGTGGACGGAGAGGGATGCTTCTACATCCTCGCTAGCCGACGGATCGCATGCGAGTTTCAAGTCAGCCAGAAGGAGCGGACTGTCTTGGACGAAATGCAGCGGTTTTTCGGTTGCGGGTACGTGAAGCCGAAGTATGATAGGTCGGGTACGCATGTCTTCGTGGTAAAGAGGATTGCGGATTTGGCCGGTGTCATCGTGCCCTTTTTTAAAACGAATTTGCTTTTAGTTAAGCGGTATGATTTCGAATGTTTCGCGGAAGCGGTTGAGCTTCAGCGAGCGAGAGCGCATCTGACTCGAGAGGGTAGGGCGCGAATTATCGAACTCAAATCGGGAACCTCAGAGACTTTACGCCAGGCTTCGGCTCACAAGGCCGGAAGAAGATAAAGTCCGAACTGTGCGGCGACGCATAGAGTTTGTCGGAAACGGCAAGCCGCCGGTCGGGATTTTTCCCGGACGGTCAGTACCTCAAGAGTTTGAGGGAAGCAACAGATTGACGGTCTCTATCTACCATGCCCGTAGGAAACTTGAGAGGATTTGTCCATAGTACGAGAGGACCTGGATGAACGCACCTCCTGTGTCCCAGTTGTCCCGCCAGGGGCAGCGCTGGGTAGCGGTGTGCGGATGGGATAAACGCTGAAAGCATCTAAGTGTGAAACCCACCTCAAGATAAGGTTTCCCTAAGATCTTCGGATCTTCTAAAGGCCCCCGGAAGACTACCGGGTTGATAGGCTGGACGTGTACGCACGGTAACGTGTTTAGCAAACCAGTACTAATCGGCCGTGAGGCTTGACCTCATTCTTCAATCATCGAAGACTGCCCCCTCGGGGCGGTGCCGGGAGACCTAGAATAGGCTCCCCGGCGCTCAAAAATGTGCTTGTGTCTTACGGTGTCGATTTGGTAATATCAGGTTGTAGGATTGGGACCTGTGGAGTTCGTTTCGGCGCAGCCGCAACGTGAATTCGTAGCAGTACGCGTTCAGCCAGACTCCCGCCATAAATATCCCCTACACCGACGGCGCGGTCGCAAGGTATGCCGTCGGCGATTCGAGGGATCTACGAGACCGGTGTTTATCCCGACAGGGCGACACCCGTTCCCATTCCGAACACGGCAGTTAAGTCTGTCAGGGCCGATGGTACTAACACCCAATTCGGTGTTGGAAGAGTAGGTCGATGCCGGTCTCGTAGATCCCTCGAGGTTGAAAAAAGAATGCGTATGAGCCGTTTGCGGCTGCAAGGACAAATGTCCTTGCTGGCCATGCTTTTGTCTAACGCGCCTGTCGGCGCGGCCGTTATCGGGAGCTCCGCTCGTCACCTCGAGCAGGGCTCCTGGCGTGCGTCCGTGCAATACCAAGGCGTGCAGAAAGAAGACCTTGAATTCGACGTGGGTTCGAGCGGAACCTGCGCGGGAAATACCGTCCCCGCGGGAACCGTGACCTTCCCCTGCGGCGCGACCGGCACCGTCGAAGCGACCGGCAGCGGCGAGTCCGTGATCGCGAAGCTGGAGCTGCAGCCCTACGAGCGGATGCAGTATTACGTGTCCGGCGGCGCGGGCAACTACCGTCTCAAGGCCTCGACTCTGACCGCGGCCGGCGACAATCTCGGTTTTATCCTGGGGGGCGGCGTGAAGGCCCTCGTGATGTCGGAAAGTCTCGTAACGCCCGCGATCGCCATCGACGCGGGTGTTTCGCTTGAGAGTTACCGGTTCAGCCGCTCCAACAGTGCCCGTGCGTCGATCGCTGAGCGATTGGAGTTGCTGCGCACCTACGTCGCGGTCGAGGGTTCGAAGCGCTTCGATTTTGATGAGAATATCACCCTCGAGCCGTATGGTGGCGTAAAGTGGCTGCGCACGCGGGCGACGATTAAGGATTTAAATTCGACGGATCGTCAGAGTGGAAATCAGGACACGGTCTCACCGTTTGTCGGACTGTCGCTCCCCGTTTTCGGACGCGAAGGCTTCTTCGCGGAAGCCTCCTTCGTCAACGGGATTCACTACGGCTTCGGCCTGAACATCGCATTCGGCGGAAAAGAGAAAAAAGCATGAAACTCACGAAAGAGCAGAAAAAGGACCAATCCAAGGAACTCGGCGCTGAGCTGAAGGCGTCCTCGCACGTCTTCTTCACCCACTATCAGGGTCTGAAGTTCGAGCAGATGGAGACGATTCGCACCAAGCTCCGCCCGATGAAGTGCCGGTACACGGTTTTGAAGAATTCGCTTCTCGCATCCGCCCTCAAAGAGGCCGGAATCGAGATCAGCGAGGTCGACGGAGGCGAGGGGCTGCTCAGCGGTCCGAACGCCGTTCTCATCGCGAAAGAAGACGATCCCGTCTCGCCCGCGAAGGTCCTCGTGGACATGCAGAAAGAGGCCGAAAAGCTCGACATACGGGCCGGCTTCGTCGGCGGCAAGTGGATCGGCCCCGATCAGGTCAAGGCGCTCTCGAAGATCGGCACGAAGCCGGAGCTTCTCGGGCAGTTGGCCAACGCGCTTTACTCGTCGGTCGCTCAGGGCGCCTGGGTGCTCGCGGCTCCGATCCGCGACCTCGTGCTGGTTCTGAAGGCGGTCGAAGAGCAGAAGAAGTCGGAGGGCGGCGCCTAAGGGTCCGCCTCCTAAAGAAACGTAGTCGGCTCAGAAGAGCCTTAAGCCCCTCAGGCACTGCGCGAAGGAGAAAAAGAAAATGGCTGAAGTGAAAACGAAAGAAAGCATCGTCGAAGCGATTTCAAACCTCACGGTTCTCGAACTTTCCGAGCTCGTGAAGGCCGTCGAGGAGAAGTTCGGCGTGAAGGCCGCCGCCGCCGCGGTCGCCGCGGCCCCGGCCGCTGGTGGAGCCGGCGCCGCCCCCGCCGAGGAGAAGACGGAGTTCGACGTCGTCCTCGCCTCCGCGGGAGATAAGAAGATCCAGGTCATCAAGGTCGTGCGCGAGCTGACCGGCCTGGGCCTCAAGGAAGCCAAGGACCTCGTCGAGGGCGCCCCGAAGCCGATTAAAACGGGCGTCGCGAAGAAGGACGCCGAGGAGTGGCAGAAGAAGCTCCAGGAAAACGGCGCGACCGTCGAGCTGAAGTAACGATCCCAAAGACCCCCGCCCCGGGGCCGAACGGCCCGGGGCGGGGAACACTTTCAAGACTAGAATTAGAAGTAAACGAAAGCGAAATCTAACAGGCCTGAGCTAGAGGAAAACGCATGAAGCGTATCCGAAATTTCTCGAAAATCGCCAGAGTCGCGGAACTCCCCGACCTTCTGGAGATGCAGAAGCAGTCCTATCGTGATTTTCTCCAGGAGGATATTAAGCCTCAGGACCGCGATTTGAAGGGACTGCAGTCTGCGTTCGTAGACGTTTTCCCGATCAACAGCGCCGACAACAGCATGGTGCTCGATTTCGTGCGGTACGAGTTGGTCGAAAACCGCTATTCCCGCGAAGAAGAGGCCCGCGCTCAGGACGCGAACTTCCAGAGGACCCTCAAGGTCGTGCTGCGCCTTTCTTCCCGCCAGCCTTCCGGAAAGCTTAACAAGATCGTCGAGCAGGACGTCGTTTTGTGCGAAGTCCCTCTCATGACAGAAACGGGGTCGTTTATCATCAGCGGCGCCGAGCGCGTCGTCGTCAGCCAGTTGCACCGCTCGCCCGGCATCGTCTTCGAAGAAGACGACGACAAAAAGATTTCTGTGCTCGGCCGCAAGCTTTTTACTGCGAAGATCATTCCCTACCGCGGCGCGTGGATCGAATTCGAATTTGACGTCAACAACGCCCTGTTCATCCGCATCGACCGCAAGAAGAAGTTCCCGGTGACGACGTTTCTTCGCGCCTGCGGGATGGACTCCCAGGCCGATATCCTCCAGACTTTCTTCCGCTGCGACACCGTTGCGATTTTCGGCCGGTCCGTCGATGAAGTGAAGGCGGAGCTTCTGCGCCGCATCAGCGCCGAGGACGTCGTGGACAAGGCGACCGGAGAGATTCTCGTGGAGGCCGGCGATTCGCTGACTCACGAGAAGATTGACCGGATGATCGATAAGAAGATTTCCGGCATCCTGCTTTTGGGAGCCAACCCGGACAAGGAAAATCCGGCGGTGTGGGAATCCCTGCGTAAGGACGCGACCAAGAACCAGAAGGAAGCGCAGCAGGAAATCTACAAGAAGCTCCGGGGTCAGGAGTTCATCGTTCCGGGCCAGGCCGAGGAGTACCTCGACAATCTGCTGTTCAAGACGCTGCGCCGCTACGACCTTTCAAAGGTTGGCCGCTACAAGATTCTCAAGAAGCTCGGGTTCCTTTTTGAATGGCTTAAGGACCGCGAGGGTTTGCGCTACCAGGTTCCCGCCGACAAGACCCGGACCTTGATGCTCGAGGACCTGCTCGCGACGATCAAGTATCTGATCCTTCTCAACAACGGCGACGCTCGCATCGAGTACAAGGGCACCACCTACCCGATCGAAACCGACGACATCGACCATCTCGGCAACCGCCGGGTGCGCGGTGTCGGCGAACTGCTCAAGGACCAGATCCGCATCGGCCTCACGCAGATGTCCCGCGTGATCCGCGATCGGATGAGCGTCCAGGACAAGGCGCAGCTCACCCCGCGCAGTCTGGTCAACGCAGCCCCGCTGGTCGGCATGCTGCGCAAGTTCTTCGGAACCTCCCAGCTGTCGCAGTTCATGGACCAGATCAACCCGCTGGCCGAGTTGACCCACAAGCGTCGCTTGTCGGCTCTCGGACCGGGCGGTCTGAACCGTAAACGCGCCGGCTTCGAAGTCCGCGACGTTCATCCGACGCATTATGGCCGCATCTGTCCGATCGAAACGCCGGAAGGCCCGAACATCGGTCTCATCACGACGCTCGCGTCGATGGCGAAGGTCAACGAATACGGCTTGATCGAGTCGCCGTACCTGTCAGTAAACGGCAGAAAGGTGAGCGATAAGGCGGAGTATTTGGCCGCGGACATCGAAGATGGAAAGATGGTTGCCCAGGCGAATGCCGAACTTAAAGGCAATACCCTCTCCGGCGACTATGTCGCCGCGCGGCATCAGGGCGACTTCAAGACGGTTTCTCCCAAGGAAATCGACTTCATGGACGTTTCTCCGCTTCAGGTCGTTTCGGTTTCCTCCGCGTTGATTCCGTTCCTCGCTCACGACGACGCGAACCGCGCGCTGATGGGAGCGAACATGCAGCGGCAGGCCGTACCTTTGATGATCACCGAGCAGGCGGTCGTCGCTACCGGGATCGAGGAGACCGTCGCCCGGGACTCGGGTGCCTGTATCCGCGCGAAGCGCGCAGGCAAGGTCCTGTATTCCTCCGGCGACGTGATTGCGGTCGCCGCCGGCGGCAAGGACGTCGATCTTTACGAGCTTCGCAAGTACCGCCGCTCGAACCAGGACACCTGCGTCAATCAGGTTCCTCTTGTGCGGGCCGGTGATTCCGTCAAGAAGGGCGATTCCCTCGCCGACGGCCCGGCGACCAGCGAAGGCCAACTCGCGCTCGGCAAGAATATTCTCGTTGGCTTCATGCCGTGGGAAGGCTACAACTACGAGGACGCCGTCTTGATCTCTGAGCGCCTCGTCAAGGAAGACGTTTTCACGTCGATTCACATCTCGGAATTTGAGATCGAGGCTCGCGACACGAAACTCGGCCCAGAAGAAATTACCCGGGACATCCCAAACGTCGGTGCCGACGCTCTTGAGTATCTCGACGAGAACGGAATCGTCGTTCCGTCCACCAACGTCCGTCCTGGCGACATCCTCGTCGGCAAGGTCACTCCGAAGGGTGAGCAGCAACTGACGCCGGAAGAGCGCCTGCTGAAGGTTATTTTCGGCAAGAAGGCCGAGGACGTGCAGGACGCGTCGCTGAAGGTCCCCCCGGGCGTACGGGGCAAGGTCATTGGCGTGCGCACCTTCGTTCGCCGTGAAAAGCTGACGAAGCAGGACGAAAAGCGGCGGCTCAACGAAGTTGACGCCCGCCTCAACGCCTCCCTGAGCGCCCTTAAGGAATACCGCAAAGAGCAGAACGAGGACAGCGCCAAGGGCAAAGGTGAGGACGAGCGTCTGAAGGTGTTCTTCAATCTGATGGAAAAGCGCCTTAAGGACGAGGCCGCGCGGGACAAGGAGGGAATCAAGCAGGGCGACGACCTTCCCGTTACCGTCAACAAGATCGTCAAGGTTTACGTCGCGTCCAAGCGCAAGATCCAGGCGGGCGACAAGATCGCCGGCCGCCACGGAAATAAGGGTATTATCGCGAAGGTGCTCCCGGTTGAGGACATGCCGTTCATGCCCGACGGGACCCCGCTCGACATGGTGCTCTCGCCGCTGGGCGTGCCTTCCCGCATGAACGTCGGTCAGCTGCTGGAAGTCATGCTCGGTTGGGCGGCGAAGACACTGGACGTCCAAACCTACAACCCCGTGTTCGACAGTGCGACCGAGCAGGAAGTCGTCGACATGATCGGAGAAGGCCGCGCCAAGCTCAAGGAAGATCTCGGCTTCGACGAGAAGGCCGCTAAGAAGTATCTTCCGGACGAGTACTGCCGCGTGCAGCTTTACGACGGGCGCACGGGCGATCCGTTCGAAGAAAAGACGACCATCGGCTACATGTACATCATCAAGCTCAACCACATGGTCGAAGACAAGATTCATGCACGTTCCACCGGACCCTACAGCCTCATCACGCGCCAGCCGCTGGGCGGAAAAGCTCAATTCGGAGGCCAGCGCTTCGGTGAAATGGAAGTGTGGGCGATCGAGGGATACGGCGCCGCCAACGCCCTGCAGGAGTTCCTCACCGTGAAGTCCGATGACGTCACCGGGCGCACGAAGATGTATGAGGCGATCATTAAGGGTGAGCCGCCGCAGGCTCCGGGCGTTCCGGAGTCCTTCAAGGTACTGATTAAGGAACTTCAGGCGCTGGGACTCAGCGTCGATCTGCTCAAGCAGCCAGTGCCGAGCAATGGGGCCAAGTCCGACGGCGAGAAGAAGAAAGCCGTCGAGGCGAAGGCGTAAGGGGGGGGGAATGTCCGATTCTATCGCAACCGCCGAGCGCAAACTCTTCGGAGCCGGGCGCACCAAGAAGAAGAAGTCCGGAATTCTCGATTTCGGGGAATTCGACGCGATTCGTCTGTCGCTCGCCAGCCCCGACATGATCCGTGAATGGTCCCACGGCGAAGTGAAAAAGCCCGAAACCATCAACTACCGGACGCTCAAGCCTGAGCGCGACGGTTTGTTCTGCGAGCGCATTTTCGGACCCGCCCGCGATTTCGAGTGCTCCTGCGGAAAATACCGCTGGATCAAGTTCAAGGGCATCGTCTGCGACCGTTGCGGCGTTGAAGTCACCGAGTCGAAGGTCCGCCGCGAGCGGATGGGCTCGATCGAACTCGCCGTGCCCGTCGCCCATATTTGGTTCCTCAAGAAGAGCCCGTCGCGCATCGGCATCATTCTCGGCATGCGCACCAGTGATCTCGAGCGCGTGGTCTATTACGCGATGTACGTCGTTCTCGAGGATATGGTCGAAGCGGGTTCCATTGTTTTCGAAGCCGGAAAACTGATGACTCCCGAGGAGATGCAGAAGGCCGTCGCCGAATACGGTTCGAAGCTTAAAATCGGCATCGGCGCGGGAGCCCTTCGCGACCTGCTCGTCAATATCGATCCGAAGAAGGAATGCGATAAGATGCGCGAGGAGCTCAAGAAGGTCGCTTCCGAGACGCAGCGCACCGCGCTGGTCCGGCGCCTCCGCCTGCTCGAGAAGTTCGTCGATTCCGGCGCGCGGCCTGAGTGGATGATCTTCACGACGCTTCCGGTTATTCCCCCGGAGCTTCGCCCTCTTGTCCCTCTGGAAGGCGGCCGCTTTGCGACTTCAGATCTCAACGATCTTTACCGTCGGATCATCAACCGCAACAACCGCCTCAAGCACATCATCGGCCTCCGCGCCCCGGAAGTCATGGTGTACAACGAAAAGCGCCTTCTGCAGGAAGCCGTGGACGCGCTGATCGAAAACGGCGCGCGCGGAAAGGTGGTTATCGGAGCCGGCAACCGCCCGCTTAAATCCCTCTCCGATGTTCTGAAGGGAAAGCAGGGCCGCTTCCGTCAGAACCTTCTCGGAAAGCGCGTGGACTACTCGGGTCGGTCGGTCATTATCGCGGGTCCGGAGCTCAAGCTCTATCAGTGCGGTCTTCCCAAGGAAATGGCCCTCGAGCTGTTTAAACCGTTTATTATCCGCGAGCTTATGAAGCGCGATTCCTTAACACTGAAGGCGGCGAAGCGCATGTTCGATCGCGTCCGCCCGGAGATATGGGACATCCTTGAAGAGGTCACCAGGAGTCATCCGGTGATGCTCAACCGCGCTCCGACTCTGCATCGCCTGGGTATCCAGGCGTTCGAGCCGGTGCTGATTGAAGGCAAGTCTATTCAGCTTCATCCGCTGACCTGCGCGGCCTTCAACGCCGATTTCGACGGCGACCAGATGGCCGTGCACGTTCCGCTCTCGCAGGAGGCGCAGTTGGAAGCGCGCCTGCTGATGCTGGCGCCGCACAACCTGCTCGCGCCGTCCAATGGAAAGCCGATCGCGACGCCGTCGCACGACATGGTGCTCGGCATCAACTACCTCACCTCGGAGAAAAAGAAGGCTCCGGGCGAGGGGCGCGTGTTCGCCTGCACCGACGACGTGATCTCAGCGTACCAGTCGACCCGCGACCGTAAGATTCCGATTCTAACGCTGCATGCTCGGATCAAGGTTTATGAGGATTCCCGGCGCTGCGTCGTCTCGGACTGCGCGAGCCAGCGAACCTGCGGGCATGAACGCCGCAAGCTCGCCTGGACTGAGTCCGACATTGCCGCCGAGATTTCCCGGCTGAAGGAAGAGGCGAAGGAATTGGGCAAGAAGAAGGGTTCGGTCGATGAGGCTGAGCGCGTTCTCGCCAACGCCAAGGCGCTCGAGGCCCGAAAATTCTACAAGCTCAATTCTGACGTCGTCGCGTCCCGCCCGCTCGGCTTGCTGAGCGAGGCGGATGAGAAGGGCGACGGAAAGTCTGTCGACCAGTGGGGCGGCTACACCACCATCGGCCGCGTCATTTTCAACGAAATTCTTCCGGACGCGCTCTCGTTTCATAATGCGGACTTTGCCGCTAACACGGGCGAGAGTTTTGAATACGAAGCCGAGACGAAGAAGAGCATTCAGGCGATCATCAAGGAAGCGCTGCTTACCTGCAGTCGCCACGAGGTTCGTCAGTTGCTTGACGATCTTAAGCGCTTCGGCTTCCACTATGCGACGCTTTCGGGTTTGTCGATTTCAATCGCGGATCTCGAGACGCCGAAGATGAAGGTCGGCGCCGTGCGCGACGCCCGCAAACGCGTGAAGGAAATCGAGAGCCAGTTCGCGATCGGCGCGATCTCTAAAAAGGAGCGCTACGACAGGATCATCGAAATCTGGAGTGCGGTTTCCGACAGCGTTAAGAGCGCTCTGACCGAGAGTCTCTCCCGCATCAAGGGCGAGGAATATCGGTTTGGGGAGCGCAACTTCAACCCCACGTATTCCATGATGACCTCCGGCGCCCGCGGAAACGAACACCAGGTTCTTCAGCTCGCCGGCATGCGCGGTCTAATGCAGCGCCCGAAGAAGAAGCTCGGCGAAGGGGAGATCATCGAGAACCCGATCGTCTCGAACTTCCGTGAGGGGCTTACAGTGCTCGAGTACTTCGTTTCAACACACGGCGGACGCAAAGGTCTGTCGGATACGGCGCTCAAAACCGCCGACGCTGGCTACCTGACCCGTCGTCTCGTGGATGTCGCTCATGATCTCGTGGTTGTCACCGAGGACTGCGGAACGCTTCGCGGCATCTCGGTCGAGAGCCTCGAGCAGATTAAGGGCCGCGTTCTGAGCCAGGAGCTTAAACTGGTGTGGGAATCGAAGCGGACTGGGACGCTTAGGACCGAGGTGTTCCCCATCGGCACGTATTTCGACAAATTCCTCAGCAAGACACTCACGGAATACAGCGACGACGGCGCCGTTACCTCCATCGATGAGAACAGCCCGGCCGGCATCCGCTCTCCTATGTCCTGCGAAGCGAAGAGGGGCCTGTGTGTTATGTGCTACGGCATCAACAACGCGACCGGCGAGAAGGTCGAAGTTGGTGAGGCGGTCGGCGTGATCTCGGCCCAGTCGATCGGTGAACCGGGGACGCAGTTGACCCTGCGCACGTTCCACACCGGCGGCGCCGCAGACATTTCCTCTCAGGAAGACTTCCAGGTGCGGGGTGCTTGCTCCATCAGGATCGAGACGCTCGACGGCAAGCCCGTCAAGCTCGCGGTCGATCGTGACGCGAAACTCCAGTTCCTGACCGAGGCTCGCATCATCCAGTCGACCGATAAGAAGACGGTCGAGAAGTTTTCAAAGAGTCGTGTCGAGCAGCGCAAGTTCGGCGTTCAGCAGGCCGACGGGAGCTTCGTCAAGAAGTTCCGCGTGAAGAAGGGCGACGCCGCAGGACCGGTTCTCTATTGGGGGCTCTGCGAAGCCGGTAAGATCAAGGCGAAGACCGGCGAGACCTCGGAGTTCGAGAGCGCCGACCTCTCCGAGCAGATCGTGAAGTCTTATTTGGACGCGATCGGATTCGACGCGGCCACCGAAGAGGCGAGCTCCGCGAAGGCGGATTCGTTCATCAAGAAAAACGGCGCTCTGCGTTATCTCCGCGCGGACTTACTGAAGGCGGTTGTCCGGGCGCTGAACGTCAACAAGTTGATGTCCGGAGTGCATGGAATCGTCGAATTGCGCGACGTCATCAGCAACGAAACGCTGAGTGAGTCCCGCAACCCGATTACCGGCATTATTGAGCGCAAAATTATGCCGAGCCGCGTGAAGGTGACGAAGGCTTCGAAGCTGAAGCCGAAGGTTCCGCGCGCGGTGATCAGAGACGCTTCGGGCAAGGAGCTCGAAACTCTGATTCTTCCGGTCGACACGATGCTCGTCGTCGAAGATGGACAGGAAGTGTTCACTGGAGACGAGGTCGGCCGCATTCTGTTCGGATCCGTTCAGACCAAGGACATCACGGCTGGTCTGCCGCGCGTCTCGGAGCTGTTCGAGGCCCGCAAGCCGAAGGAATCGGCGATCGTTTCGGAGATTTCCGGAAAGGTTTCCATCGGAACGAACGCGAAGGGCCTCGTTCAGGTCACCGTCACCGACGAGGAGTCGGAGATCGAGCGGGAGTACGACATTCCGGTCACGCGCCATCTGCGCGTTTACGAGGGAGACATTGTCCGCGCCGGCGACCAGATCACCGACGGTGTCATCGATCCGCACGATGTGCTGCGGGTCATGGGCATCCAGGCGGCGCAGCAGTTCCTGCTGAAGGGTATTCAGGACATTTATCGGGGCCAAGGCGTCGAAGTTTCCGATAAGCACATGGAATGCATCATTCGGCAGATGATCCGCAATGTGAAGGTGACCGAGCCGGGAGATACCGACTTCGAGAACGGGGAAACCGTAACGACTCCCAAGTTCAACGAAGAAAACGCAAAGGTCGCCGAGAAGGGCGGCAAGGAGGCTCAAGCCGAGCCGGTCCTCCTCGGCATCACGAAGGCGGCGCTTTCGTCCGAATCGTTCATCTCGGCCGCGAGCTTCCAGGAGACGACACGCGTCCTCACCCAGGCCGCGACTTCGTCGCAAATCGACAATCTGAAGGGTCTTAAGGAGAACGTCATCATCGGCCACATGATTCCGGCCGGGACGGGCCTCCAGGCCCGTAAGACCCTAGAGGCGTTGGAGAACTAAGTCATGCCTACGATCAACCAGCTTATCCGTCACGGGCGCGAGCCCATGAAAAAGCGGACCAAGTCGCCCGCGCTGAAGTCGTGCCCGCAGCGCCGCGGCGTCTGCACCCGCGTTTATACCACGACTCCTAAGAAGCCAAACTCGGCCCTGCGAAAGGTCGCCCGCGTGAAGCTCACGTCGGGCATCGAAGCGACCGGCTACATCCCCGGCGAAGGCCACAACCTGCAGGAGCACTCGATCGTGATGCTCCGCGGCGGCCGCGTGAAGGACCTGCCGGGCGTTCGCTACCACTTGATCCGCGGCGTGCTCGACACGGCCGGAGTCGACAAGCGCCGTCAGGGTCGCTCGAAGTACGGCGCGAAGCGCCCCAAGAAGGACGCGAAGTAAGGAGATTGAAGGATGCCTAGAAAAGGACTCAGGCCGCGCGACCGCCGGGGATTCCCGGACGCCGACCACAAATACAAGTCGGTGTTGGTTTCCCGGTTCATCAACAAGCTTAACTACCAGGGCGAAAAGCTCTCGGCTGAAAAATGTTTTTACGGCGCGATGGAAATCGTCGCCGAGAAGACGAAAAAAGACGCCCTCGAAGTTTTCAATCAGTGTGTCGAGAACGTCCGCCCTCTTCTCGAGGTTCGTCCCCGCCGCGTCGGCGGAGCGACGTATCAGGTTCCCAGTGAAGTCCGCCCCACGCGTTCCTACACGATCGCGATGCGCTGGATGATCGACGCCGCGCGCTCGCGCTCAGGCAAGCCGATGGCCGAGAAGCTCGCCGAGGAATTCCTCTCGGCGTTCAAGAAAGAAGGGACTTCCTTCAAGAAGCGCGAAGATACCCACAAGATGGCCGAGGCGAACCGCGCCTTCGCCCACTACCGCTGGTAATCGTTCACCAGGAAACATTCATGGCCACTCAGACTCAAGCGACAAAGGGTTCCGGAAAGCGGGTTTCGATGGATAAGATCCGCAACATCGGCATTATCGCGCACATCGACGCCGGCAAAACGACGACGACCGAGCGCATTCTGTTCTATACCGGGCGTCTGCACAAGATCGGCGAGGTGCACGACGGCGGCGCGACGACGGACTGGATGGAGCAGGAGCGGGAGCGGGGCATCACCATCACCTCGGCCGCGACCTACTGCATGTGGAAGGGCTTCAACATCAACATCATCGATACTCCCGGCCACGTGGACTTCACCGCCGAAGTCGAACGCGCCTTGCGCGTTCTCGACGGCGCCGTGACCGTGTTTGACGGCGTGATGGGTGTGGAGCCGCAATCCGAGACCGTCTGGCGCCAGGCGAACAAGTACAATGTTCCCCGCATCGCCTACGTCAATAAAATGGACCGCTTGGGCGCCGATTTCTACAAGGCCGTCACGTCCATGCACGAGAAGCTCGGCGCCAACGCGGTGCCGATTCAGATTCCGATCGGGGTGGAAGAGAACTTCGCCGGCGTCGTCGACCTCATTAAAATGAAGGCCTTGGTTTGGAAGAGCGAACAGCTCGGCGCCGCGTGGGACGAGCTGGAGATCCCGGAAGATTTGAAGGAAAAGGCCGCCGAATTCCGCGACAAGATGATCGAAGCCGTCTGTGAATTCGACGACAAGATGATGGAAGACTATCTTGAAGGTAAGACGGACTTCTCCGAAGCGCAGATCCACAAGGCGATCCGGACCGGCGTCCTGCAGGTGAAGCTTTTCCCCGTGCTCTGCGCCTCTTCTTATAAGAATAAGGGCGTTCAGCCGATGCTCGACGCGGTGACCTACTATCTCCCCTGCCCGACGGATCTTCCGCCGGTTAAGGGCAAGAATCCCGACTACGAGGATAAGGAAGAATTCCGAAACGCCGATCCGAAGGAACCCTTCTCGGCGTTGATGTTCAAGATCCAGACCGATCCATTCGTCGGAAAACTCGCGTTCCTGCGGGTGTACTCGGGAACGCTTAAGGTCGGCGACAGCGTCCTCTTCCCGCAAAAGGGCAAGACCGAGCGCATTGGCCGCCTCCTGCGCATGCACGCCGACAAGCGCGAAGAGATCAAGGAAGTCTGCGCGGGCGACATCGCGGCCACCGTCGGCATCAAGAATTCCGGCGTCGGCCAGACGATGTGCGATGAGAACCATCCGATGATTCTCGAGGAAATAACCTTCCCCGAACCGGTCATCTCGGTCGCCATCGAGCCGAAGTCCAAGGCCGACGAAGAAAAGATGGGCATGGGACTCGCCCGGTTGGCCGAGGAAGATCAGACCTTCCGCTGCCGCACCGACGATGAAACCAGCCAGACGATCATTTCAGGAATGGGAGAGCTTCATCTCGACATCATCGTAGACCGCCTTCGCCGCGAGTTTAAGGTCGAAGCGAACGTCGGCGCTCCGCAGGTCGCCTATCGCGAAACGATCCGCAAGGCCAACGACGCCGAATATAAGTTCGTGCGTCAGACCGGCGGCCGCGGTCAGTACGGCCACGTCTGGATGACCGTCGAGCCCAACGAGACCGGAAAGGGCTTCGAATTCATCGACAACATTAAACAGGGCCGCATTCCCCGCGAGTTCATCCCTGCGGTCGAAAAGGGCGTCCGGGAGTCTCTCGGCAACGGCGCACTGGCCGGTTATCCGATCGTCGACGTCAAGGCGACCCTCTTCGATGGGTCCTTCCATGAAGTTGACTCCTCGGAAATCGCCTTCAAGGTCGCCGGCTCCATGGCCTTCCGCAAGGGCTGCCGAAACGGAAAGCCGGTGTTGCTGGAACCGATCATGAACATCGAGGTCACCACGCCCGACCAGTACATGGGCGACGTCATCGGAGACCTGAACAGCCGCCGCGCGAAAATCGTCGAAATGGGCGATCGCGGGAACATTAAGTTCGTAAGGGGAACCGTTCCCCTCTCGGAGATGTTCGGCTACGCGACCGCGGTTCGCTCCCTCTCGCAGGGACGCGCGGCGTTTGTGATGGAACCCAGCCACTATGAGCAGGTTCCCTCGAACGTTCAGACCGCGATCGTCGAAAAGCGCGGCGTAAAAAAGGACGAAGACGAGTAATTTAAAGGAGACCACCGCATCATGGCCAAGGAAAAATTCGAACGCAACAAACCTCACGTCAACATCGGGACGATCGGACACGTCGACCACGGTAAGAC
>PFUL01000111.1 GCA_002790095.1 Elusimicrobia bacterium CG_4_9_14_3_um_filter_62_55
TTCGACCACACCAAGCTGATGTTGGTGGACGGCGAGTGGACGCTTCTGGGTTCGACCAACTGGGACGCTCGAAGCCTCCGCCTGCACTTCGAGTTTTGCGTGGAATGCTACGACGCCCCGCTGACACGCCGCCTCGAGCGCCGGGCCGCCGCCCTCATGCGCGTCTCCATTCCGGCGACGCGCGAGGCGCTGCTCGGCGCCCCGTTGTGGGAGCGCCTGCGCAACGCCTCGGCTCGCCTTTTGTCCCCGTATCTCTAAGGGTTTGGCTTAATCGATCGGTGGAAGATCGTCCTCTCCGCCCGTTTCGGCGGGAGTCCTCTCCATGGATTCTTCCCCGGCGTTCATCTCGTCGCCCTCGGCCGGAAGAGGATCCTGCGGGGTTTCCGCGGTCTCGAGCGCATTCATCTCCTCGTGCGTCTTAAGTTTCTTTTTAGGGAGCTGCTTCTTGACCTTCTTCTTCGCGCTTTTCTCGGCGGCTTCGCCCTTCTTCTCCTTCAACTCCTTCTTGACGGCCGTTTTCACGGCTTTCTTCTTATTCTTCGGCGCTCCTCCCTTGGGCTTCGCCTTCATCTCTGCCGTCGGTTTCCCGCCGGTCTTGCCTTTCGCCGGGGCCTTGCCGGATTCCGCCGAAACCGTTCCGACCGCCAACGCGGCCGCACAGCACGCAGTCAATAAATAACGCATGGAAAAGTTGCCTCCGTTGCAGCTTTTGCCGTCGCCGTACTACGATCCGGAAGGCAAAAAGTTCCCGGCGGGAACCGTTATTCGAGCCGGAAGAGAATGCGCTGGGGGACGGCCACCGCGACCGGGCGGCCTTGGAGGATCGCCGGCGAGAACCGCATCCGGCGGGCGACCGAAGCCGCGCCCTCGTCGAAGGCCGTTCCACCGGAGCGGAGAACGTCCACGCTCTCGACGCGGCCGGACACGCCGATCAGAATCTTGACGATCACTTCGGCCTCGCGCCCGGCGGCGCGCTCGGCCTCGGGATAGAAACGGCGGAGATTCTTTAAAACCTCGTCCTTATTGAGCAGCACCGGAAGGACTTCGGGGGATTCCGAGCGTCCCGCCGGGCCGGTCCCGCCTCCCCCCTCCGGTCCGGGCCCGGCGCCGGGCGTGCTTCCTTCCCCTCCCGAGATCCCCAAGGGAGATCCTCCGGAAACCGAAGCGGGCGCGGGCACAGCGGGCGAAGGCCCAGGCGACGATTCGCCCGCGGACGGCGCCGAGGCGGCCTCGGCCGCGGCGGACTCCAACGACGCCGGAGCCGGCTCGACGACCGGTTCCGAAGCCGGTCGGGGTTCGGCGGCGGGTTCCACCGCCGCGGGAGTCTCGGCGGCGGGGTGGGGCGCCGCCACAACCGCCGGCGGCTCGGGCGCGCCGAGTGGAGGCGCCGAAGGCGGCAGGCCCAGCGGACCGGCCCCGGGAGAATCCACCCCGGTCAGCGGGAGGGTCAAATCCACCACCAACCCCTCGGCGGGCGCGAAGGAATCGAAAGAGACCCCGAAGCCCCCAGCCGCGAGCAGGGCGGCGTGCAGGGCGGCGGAAACGGCGAGACTGCGGTAAAACAGCGAGTCGGACGCGCGTGCGTCCGGGGCGGACGGAGTCCGCTTAGCCACCGCGAACCTCGAGACTGATCCGCTTCAAACCGGCGCCGCGGATCAGGTCCAAGACTCCGACGATTTCCCCGTAGGTAAGCGAGCGATCCGCGGAGAGGATGACCTGGGAGTCGGGAGACGCCGAGAGTCTCTCCGCCAGCGCCCGAGCGAGGTCCTTTCGGCCGACGATCGAACCGTTGAAGCGCAGCGTTCCGGCGCGGTCGAACGCCACTTCCAGCGCGGCCTCCCGGACGCGGCTGTTGTGCGCGGCCTTCGGCACGTCCACCGGCAGCTGCCGTCGGTGCATCAACGGCGCGGTCGCCATGAAAATAATCAGCACCACCAGAATAATGTCGACCAACGGGGTCACGTTGATGTCGGTGATCGGGCCGGAGGCCTCGCTCAAACTTTTCATCGATCGGGGCGGTCAGTCCCCGGTGGCGAGAATCAGACGCGACAGCGATTCGACCCCGGAGAGAAGGTCCTTCACCTGCTTCTGCAGATAGTTGTAAGCGATGACGGACGGGATGGCAACGAACAACCCGACCGCGGTGGCGATCAACGCCTCCGACAACCCCTTCATGACGATCTCGGGGCCGGCGCCGGAGTGCTCGGCCAAATCGTGAAACGCCCGGATGACGCCGAGCACCGTGCCGAAGAGGCCGACGAACGGGGCGTTGCTCCCCAAAGTTCCCAGGATCAACAAGCGCTTCTCAAGGAAACGGCGCTCGTCGAGCGCCGCGGCCGTCACGCGGTCTTCCGCGGCGGCACGCGCGCCCGTTTGAAGCGATCGGGAGAGGATGCGGGCGCCGGCGCCCTCCGCAGCTTTCAAGGCGCCCCCGATGCCGGCGCGGTCGCCTTCGGCCAACGGCGTTTCGAGGCCGGCGCGGAGGCGGTCCAACGCCTCGGATTCCCGGCGCAGGAGCAGGCCCCGCTCAAGAATGACGCCCACCGCGACGACGGAGGAGGCGAGCAATCCCCAAATCACCCAATCGCCGCCGGACAGCGCAAAGAACTTCAAGGCGTCCAAATTCATTTCTTCTTCCCCAGGCGCATCAACGCGAGCGTCAATTCCGAGCGGACGATCGGGTTCTGCTCGGTCTGCAGCAGGTCCATGAGTTTGCGGTATTCGTCCGAATCTCCGAGTTCCCCCAAATAGCGCACGGCATGGGCGCGCACGTACCAGTCCTCATGCGAGATAAACCCGAGCAGCAGCTCCCGTCCGCTCAAATTGCCCATCTTCCAATACGCACCCGCGGCCATAATCCGAACGGCCATCGACGCGTCGGTCTGAGCCGCGTCCGCGATCGCGAATTGCGCGCTCGGCGATCCGGAGGCGACAAGGGCCTCGAGCGCCCCGAGCCGAACGGTCAGGTCCGGTTCCCGGAGCATCTGCGTGAACAACGGAACGAAGCGCTCCTCTTTGGTGTAGCCGAGCGCGACCATCGCCGAGGCGCGAAGCTGCGGATTCGGGGCCGAACGGGCGACGCGTTCCAAGTCGTTTTGAAGCGAGAAATCCTTCGCCCCGGCCAGACCCTCGGTCAGGAGGAAGCCGAGTTCCGTGTAGCGCAGGCGCAGCATGTGCCCGGTCAGGGTGGCCAGTTCCCCGAACACGCGGGAGGCGTCGTTGGTCACGCCGAGATCCTCCGGACGAACCTCGCTGCGCTGCGTCAGAAGGCGGCGCAGGGTCGCGTTGACGCGCTCATCGATATGCCGTTGGGGCGCAAGCTTCGTGCGAGGTGCCGTGATCACGATCGGATCGAGCATGAAGCCCAGATCGACGGTGAGCCCGCCGGAAATCCGGGAGGCGGCTTCGGCCGCCTGAGCGGCGGGCGCAGAGAGAGCCAGCGCAAGGATCAGAGCCCCCCGCATCACGAGGCCCCCTTTGCGAACAGCTTCAGCGCGGCGATGGCGAATTCCGCGGAAACGAAATCGTTGGCGGCCTGCGCGTCGAGCCTGGCGAGGACTCGGTCGTAATCGGCGGCCTCGCCGTAGTCCCCGAGATAATGAGCGGCCATCGCGCGAACCACCCAATCGGCATGGTCCAGATACGCCCGAAGCTTCTCGCGTCCCTCGGAATTTTCCAGACGGGCCATCATGCCCGCGGCGTAAACGCGCAAAACCGTTTGGGGGTCGTTTTCGGAGGCCAGCTTCAACAGCGGGATCGCCTTATCGGGATACCCCCAATTCGCGAGGGCTTCCATCCCGCCGAAGCGCACGACCGGATTTAAATGCGCCATCGCCTCGTGCAGCGTGCGCTCATCCTTGAGATCCCCCATGCGGGCGAGGGCGATCAGCGCCGTCGAGCGTACTTCCATCGAGCGCTCCCAACGCGCATACTCGATCAGACGCGATCGAAGCGCGGGATCCGGATCCTGCGCCAGAGCCTGGGTCAACGCGATCCCCGGATTCAAATAGCGGTTGCGCAATTCGTACGCGGCCGGAGATCCGACCTTCAGCAGGTCTTCGAACGCGCTTCCCTGCAAATCGTCGACCTTCGCCCCGATCGCGTCGGATTTTTCGAGCAGGTCGAACAGCGCGTTCAAGATCGCCGCGTCGGTCGTGGACAAACCCGCGGTCGCGGCGCCGCCCATTTGCTCCAGATCCCACTTCGACGGAACGCGGTTCTGCGGCGGAATGTCCAGCGCCGCCTGCTCCTGCAGCGTCAGTTCACGGCACCCGCCCGCCAGGGCGAGAAAACCGAATAAAAGGAAAAGCCGCTTATTCATCCGTATAAAGGATATTAAATCACCCGGTCCGAAAAGTCCACGTTCTTGAACCGCCGGTGACCCCAGGTCCACTGGCCGGAATTTTCCCGGATCTGAGTTTCGACCATCGAGGCGAGGATCTGAGTCGTTCTCGGCGCGTCCGCGGCGGCCTCGCCGAAGTCGAGCTCGGGTTCCAAATACACATGGAAAACACCGGTCGCGTCTCGGTAGTTGTGCGTGGGCACGACGGCCGCTCCCGTGCGCAGCGCCAGCGGACCCACCGCCGCCAGCGTGTCGACGCTGTAGCCGAAGAAACGGGCCTTCACGCCCATCGGCGGCCCGGCGTATTGATCGATGACGAAGCCGACGGCTTCTCCCGCGCGCAGCGCCTTTAAAATTCCCGGCACGGTACGGGGCTGATACAAGGCGCGAAGCCCCGTTTGCAAACGCGCCTTCTCGATGGTTCTCATGAGCCAGGCCGGCGTCAGCGTACGGGTCACGATGGTAAAGGGCATTCCGGCCAAGCACCCGGCGCCGGAAGCGACCTCCCAGTTGCCGGCGTGGCATCCGACGATAATCGTTCCCTTCCCCTTGGCGTGGGCCTTCCGCCAGTTCTCGAAGCCGTGCATCACGGTGTTGCTCGCGATGTAGCGCTTGAAGTGCCCGGGCACCGGCGAAAACATGTGCAGGAACTCGAGAGCGATCATGCCCCAATGCTCGCAGTTTCTCCGCAGCAGAGACTCGCGCTCCGCCTCGCTCAATTCCGGCAGGCACCGGTCGATGTTTTCCCGGGCGGTGTCGCGGCGCTTTTGCGCGACGCTCAGGGCCAATCGTCCAAGCAGGGGGCCGAGCGCCGTCTCGATCCTTCGCGGGACGCAGGTGCTGATCAAGCCCAAGCTCCGCAGCAGTCCCCAGAGAGGAACCGACTGCCAAACGGGCATCGTTCGTCGAGCCACAGGGGAGTATATTTGAATTTTGCGATCGCCTCAACGGCGGCGCCGTTGTAGTACTATGTCCGCTCATGAACGACGAATTCGACGATTGGGACGAAGTGGATTTCACGCGCGTGCCCGGCGGCGGCGGAAAAATGACCTTGTACCGCCGCGAAGACCGCTATTCGATCTGGATCGACGGCGTCGAACTGATGGGCTGCGAGAACCATCAATCGGAAGACGAACTCGCCCGCATCGTGCTCGCGGATCCGGCGCTCAATGCGAATCCGCATGTCCTGATCGGCGGATTGGGGATGGGGTTTACGCTCGCGGCCGCGCTTCGGGATTTACCGGAAAACGGCCGCGTGACGATCTGCGAACTGATTCCCAAGGTGGTCGAATGGAACCGCGGCCCGCTCGGCCATTTCGCCGGTCGCCCGTTGGACGATGCGCGCGTCGCCGTCGCTCAGAAAGACGTCGGCCGCCTGCTCCAGACCCAACTGGAGGAATACGACGCGATTCTCTTGGACGTCGACAACGGCCCCGAGGGACTCGTTCGCGGCGGCAACGATTGGCTGTATACCGAAGAGGGCCTCGACGCGGCCTACTCCGCGTTGAGACCCGGCGGCCTGTTGGCCGTCTGGTCGACCTTCAAGGACCCGGCCTTCTACATGCGCCTGAAGAAAACCGGCTTCAAGGATGTCCGCCAGGTGCCGGTACGCATCACCTTCGGTGCGGACAACAACGGGCACGACCAGCACATGATCTGGACCTGCCGCCGGCCGCGGACTTAGGCCGGGCCGCCCAGCGCCTTCAGGCCGCGGTCCGCGCGGGCCGCTGCTACTGGACGATCAGATCCCCTTCCTGGACCCCGCTCAACGCCTCGGCGAAGGTCGTGGAGATCTTTCCGATCTTGACCTCCAACTCCCCCTTTCCCACGGCCGTGACCCAGTACTTGTCGTCTTTCTCCTTAAGCCCGGCGAGCGGGACCAGCAGCGCGTCCTTCTTCAGGGTGGACTCGACGCGCACGGTGGCGGTCCCGCCGGGGCGGAGCTCCTTGGGCGCCTCGGCGAGTTCGGCGATCACTTCGATTTCCTTGAGGTTGCCCTCAGGGGAACTCGTTCCGGTCCGCTCGTTGCGGGTCGTGGAGAAGGTGGCCTTCGTCTTGACGACGGCCTTGAGTTCCCGGTCGGGGAGGATGGCGGCGGTCACCGTCACGGTATCGCCGGCCGCGATGAACCCGGCGTCGCGTTGGCGCAAATAGAACTTGACGTCGTAGGCTCCGAAATCCGGGATCTCCAGGAGTTTGTCCCCCGAGCGCGTAACGCTGCCCGGTGCGCATTTGCCCCGGACCTAATTCATCTGGGTGAAGGGCCCGTAGATCACGCCTTCCTTGGGAGCGCGGACGGTCAGCTTGGCGAGCTTCCCCTCGATCTCCTTGACCTTGCTCTTGATCTGGTCGATCTCGAGCTGTTCGACTCGCAGCGTCGTGCTGCTCTTTTGCCCGAAGATCGTGTACGCGGGGCATCTCCTCGCTCATGGCGAGGAGGGAAAAGGCATGCACGGGCGTGTCGAGATCGCTCACCTTCAGTTCGATCGTCTTGCGGTAGCCCGCGCCGCGCACCCCCGAGAGCAACCCCTCAACGGCCGAGATATCCGACCGGTTCAGCCCGACGCTGTCGTTGATGAACTCGCCGACCTTTTCAGGGGGGATCTTCTTCGCCTGTATATGGACGACATCCGCGCCCATCGCCTCAATCGCCGAGAGGATCTCACGCTGCGCGCCTTCGCCGATCGACATCATCGCGACCACCGAAGCGACCCCGAAGACGACCCCGAGCAAGGTCAGCATCGTGCGCAGCGGGTTCGTCCGCAGTTGGAACAGACTTCCGCGAAGAAGCGAAAGTCCGATCAAGGAATCTCTCCCTTCACCTCGCCGCCGACGGAAAGCTTCGCGGGCTGCTTCTTGAACGCGGCTTTTACGACGAAGGCCTTCTCCCGGGCCTGGGGGACCTTGGAGTCGTGGATGAGGAACCCGATCTCCTGAGGGAAGTCTTCGATCTCTTTTATGACGACGGTGTGGCGCCGGTTGTTGTCGGCGGGATCGCGCACATAGGCCTCGCCTCCCTTACGGAAGTGCTTAAGCTTTCGCTCCGGCACAAAGAGCTCGATCGCCAAAGTCTCGTCGCGCGCGACCGAGACCGCTTCCATTCCGCCCTGCATGTTGTCCCCTTTCTGAATCTTGCGCCCGTTCCAGGGATGGATCAGATGGCGGAGAACGCCGTCGTGGGGGGCCTTCAGCACGAAGCCCGCCTTCACCCGCTCATACTGCTCGATCGTCGCCTGAGCCTGCGCCACCCGGGTCTTGTAATATTCGTCCTCCCCTTCCCGCCGCCGCTCGAACGCGGCCATCCGCTTCTCGATCGCGCCCTCCTCGAAGCGCCGGAGCTCGTAGGTTCCCTCGAAATACTTCAGACGGTTCTTGGGCACCGCGTCCCCCTTGAGGGTGTCGATCTTCGCGAGTTGGACCCCGAAGCGGACCTGCTTTTGCTGGGACTGCAGTTCGCGCTCCTTGTTCGCGAGCTGCAGTTCGCTGCGGGTCGACGCGGCCTTCTCCGAAGCCAAACGCTGACGGAAGTAATCGAGCGCCTGCTCCCAATCGAACTTGAACCGCGCGATCTCCTCGCCTTCCTTGACCTTCGCGCCGTCCGCCTTGAGCTCGGTGAACTTCACCCCGCCCCCGCCCCCGCCCCAGCCGCCGACGCGGAACTCGTTGGAAGGGGCCCGCACCACCGTCGCGTTCGCCGCCACGACCCGCCCCAGGATGAACAGCTCCTCGACCGTCTCAGGCGGCTTCGCGGAACCGTCCCGCGCGCGGCACCCGCAGGCGGATGCCCAAAGCAGGACCGCGGCCGCAGCCGGCCTCAACCGGCGTAGAGCATTCACGGGGCGCCTCCGTCGATCCTGCCGTCCAAGACGTGTACGATTCGCCCCGCGCGCTCCGCGATCTCCGGATCGTGCGTCACGACGACCATAGTGACGCCGGTGTCGCGGTGAAGGGCATCGAAAAGCTCCAGGACCTGGTCCTGGGCCTTCGAGTCCAGATTGCCGGTCGGCTCATCGGCGAGGAGAAGAGTCGGGTGGTTCTCGAGAGCGCGCGCCACCGCAACGCGCTGCTGCTCCCCGCCCGAGAGCTGCCGCGGCAGATGGTCGAGACGATGCCCCAGCCCGACGCGCTCCAGCAGTTCCTTGGACCGGGCGCGGCGCTTCGGCGGCGGCACGTGCAGGTACTCCATCGGCAGTTCCACGTTCTCGAGGATCGTCAGTCCTCGCAGAAGGTGGAACTGTTGAAAGACGAAGCCGATCGTGCGGCCGCGAAGCATGGAAATCCCGTCATCGTCCATGCCGTTGACGCGGCTGCCCTGGAAATCGTGAGCTCCCGAGGTCGGGGAATCCAGGAACCCGAGGATGTTCATGAGAGTCGACTTGCCCGATCCGCTGCGTCCGACGATGACGATCCGCTCGCCCTCCTCGATCGTCAGGTCGATCCCGCGAAGGACGGGGACGTCGACATCCCCGACGCGGTAGGACTTCTTGATCCCGCTCAGACGGATCAGTTCGCTCATAGAGCGTCGATCACTATGCCGTTGGATTGGAAAAAGCCGCCCTGCGCCTGGAGCAGTTGGTTCCAGCCGTCCAGCAGCTTGAACTGCTCCCGCTGGACACCGATCAACGACTGGTCGAGCTCGCGCTGGAACCGGACGACGTCGGCCAAGGTCGAGTCGCCGGCCTTGTATTTCTCCCCCTCGGCTTCGAGTTTCTTTTCCCCGAGCTCGACGCGGCGTTTCGCCAAGGCGAGCCTTTCGACCGTCGTTTCAAGGGTCGTTAAGAGGTTTCGGACCTGGAAGCCGACGGACTGTCTTTGCTTCGCCAACTCCACACGGCTGCGCTCCTCCTCCATTTCGGCGCTCAACGCCTTCGCCCGGTCGGGGTTCAGCCACAACGGGATGGAAAAGGTGAGTCCCACGCTGCTCTCAGGACGCTTCCCCTCTCGGATCTCCGAAAACAAGGGGCCGCTCGCGCTCGCCGTGCCGTTGGACTTGTAGGAGGTCGCGAGATCGAGGCTCGGGAGGCGCTGGTTGAACTCGTGCTTTCTCTGGATCTCGGCGAGCTTCCATCGCAGCCCCTGGGCCCGCAGCGCGGGGTTGCGCTCGAGTGCGAGGGCGACGGCCCCTTCGACCTCCGGGAGAGCGGGGGCCGGTCCCTCGAGCCTGTCTTCGGTTTCCAAAGGCGACTGCGGGTCGAGGAGGAGCAGTTCTGCCAGCTTACGCCGCGCCTTCAGGAGCGTTTCCCGGGAGCTCAACTCCTCCTGCGCAAAGAAGACAAGGTTCTCCTCAACCGGAACCCGAGGCCCAACCGCCCTTGAGCAGGGGCTGGGTGAGCGATAATGTGAACGAGCCGTTGTGATCGGAGCGGGGATCGCCGGAAACGAAGCGGTCGTAGTCGGCCCCGGCGGAGAGGACGGTCCCCAGAGGGGTCACCCATTGGAGCCCGGCGTTGTAGTCCGCCCCCACGTCTCGGGGCGGCAGTCGGTCGTCGGCGGTCGTGGAATCGTACTTCGCGCCCAAAGACAGAGTCGGCGAGACGAACCGGTAGGCGGCCTCGGAGAGATACCGGCTCCGTTTCTTGGCCAGACGCTCGCCGAGCAGGTCCAGATTGCGCTCGATGCCCAGCCGGACCGTCTCTTTCAGCGTGAGGCGGGAGCGAATCTCAGGAGAGGAGATCTCAACGGCCGCCGCCCCGCGCGGGATGCCTGCGGCAAAAAAAGGAATACGGCGAACAGTCGGTGGCGAGGACGGCGTCTTTTCATCGGGATGAATCTGCCCTCCCGATTCTACCAGTTTCTCAGCGCCGCCTTGCGCGAGGGCGCAACCGGGTATCAGGCCGCCGCTGCCGACTTCTTTCGTGCCGCGGGGCGGACCTTAAGTTCCGCCGCAAACCTGTACGAAATCGGCTCCCTATCTTTCGTCAGCATGTAAGCCTTTTCTTCATGCGCCATACCGCTGAGGCGCCGTGACGAGCGGCCCTTCAGGTACGACGTCCATGCATTGATCGCCTTCAATTCATTGCCCTGAAATAAATCGGTGTTCGCCGGGACCGTCGCCGAATACCTTTCGCCCGAATGATCTTTAAACATCACTTCCTCTGTCTCCATCATGCCCTTCTCAAACATGCCCGCGAATAAATAGTCGTAGCTCTTCGGAATAGGCCCATGAGCGAACCGAAGATATTGCGAGCCGGTAATCGAACAGGTCTGCTCTCGGAAGTAGCCGAAGTCGATGTACCAGAGATACTTGTTGATCGCAGTCTTAAAGGTTGGCCCAACCGTATTGAGAATATGAAGCACCAAGTTCTCGAAGCGATCGATATCGAATCGCCGATAACCGTTCAATTCTGAAGGAGCCGCCATCCCGAGTGAAGTCGCTATGTCGGATTCGACGAGTTTGGCTACGCCGGCATTGAGCAGCGCCGCAATAGTGCGCTCAAGTCGATCCGCAGTAGCCTGGTCGAGATTGTTCCGATGCTTCTCAAGAATCTTCTCCGCGTTCCGGGGGTCTTTCAGCAGCATCAAGGTCTCATTATGGGCGGCATCCTGAAGACTCCCCGCCTCATAGCGATGAATCGTGATGTCGCCCCAGCTCAACCACCTGCTGAATGCTGTTTGGCTGAGTCCATACATGCCGCGAATCTCTTTGAGGTCCGAGGGTGAAAGGAGCCCTTTGAGCCTGCGATATTCGTCGTAAGCCTTTCGAACATTCTCATCTTCCTGCGCCTCAGTCGCGAACACCTCCGAGCAAGCCGAGCACACCGTAACCAGGCTGGCTACCTTGATGGGCGTATCGCGGACCGTAAGAGTTTCTTCCCTCTGCTCGCACTTTACGGGCTGGGTCTTATCACAGTTCGGGCAAAATCTTTTTTCGTCCATGGCTATTCCCCCTCGTACGGATACCGCATCGGCCACTGGGCCTGGTGAAACGAAATGCACTTAGCATGCTTGATTGCGGTACCGGTTGATTCCTCCTTCTCCTCTACCAACTGAAGCTTGATATAAATCTCCAGGTACTGATACTCGACTCCGAAGAACCAGATGTCCTGCGGCCCTGGCGCCCGTTCGTCCCCTTCTGGTCCTTTGAAATAGTCCTTGACCGTGAGGCCGAGGATGACTTCCTTGCGTTCTTTGGGGGTCAAGCCGTGCTGGGTCAGGAACTCAAGATTTATTTTTCTCGGTATCACGCTCAATTCCTGCTGGGCAGCCTTCTTGAAATTGGTTAAGAAGTTTTGCACCTGTTTTCGGCTGGCGGCCATCAAGCGTCCGCCTCACTCTTGATACCATAATACACTATCATATGCTAATTTTCAATACCATCATTAGATGAAAATGACGGCCTAAGAGATTCAGCCTTTACTGCCAAACAGCGTGCGCCCCCCTGAACTCGGGAGGCAGTGACTCCCGAATTTGAGGGTAGACCGAGTAGAGTTGCTTATAGCGACGCAGTTCCCGCACATCGGTGCGCGGAACATCCCTGCCCTGAAGCTTCTCCGAGAGTTTTTCCAACAATCGCTTCAAGCAGGGAGTCGAACTCGGAAACGAGGCGCTTTCCTCGGCGGCTTGATTGTGCGGACAGCGTCCGCACTTTCTTAGAACCCCTAGCCCACCTTCCCGTGGTTCTCAAAACCGAGGCCGGCCCCGTTGGCGGTGTTCCTTCTCTTCTTCGCTGGTCGCGCCATACACGATACTCGCTCGTCGATCATCAAGAAGATGCTGAAGGGGTCCCCCCCGTTGCGGATGTACTGGTCGGTTGTCACTACCGCCTCGGCCGTCGGCGCGACTTCTTTCGTGGAATCTTGCTCGCGGGAATCTTGACCACGCGGCCATTCTCCCAAACGACAATCGGATCACCGCTCAGGCGATGTTCCTCTATCGTATTTTCCACCGCGATCTGAAGCGCCTTCTCGGCCTTCAGTACGACGGCGGGAACCCTCCGAGCGCGTTTTCGTTTTCCTGCCATTGCAGCCCTCCCCTGATCTTATAGCTCCGGGGACGCTTTCAAAAGTCCTCCACCGACGGCAGACCGCGCTTGCGCAAATCTATCAGATCTTCGTTGACGTCATCGACGCTGAAGGCTTCTGGATCAAAGGGCCGCTCGATCCATTCAATCATGATCTTATGCTCGGGATGCTTGGGGTCTTTAATCGCCGCCAGGAAATTATAATAGCCGGGCGTACTGCCCACATCCTCAGGCGGACAAGCGCGCGCTCCATCGAGGCAACTGGGATGGCCAGTCTTCCCGCCCTGCTCAAGGACTTCTTCCACCACGATGTGGTGCTCCCAAGAGTCGCCCATGTCGTACTCGTACACCACCTTCGCACCCTTCTTCTTCGCGATCTGTGAGAGGGTGTGCTTCCTCTCGTCCTTAATCTCGATGGCGCCCTCAATTTCATCGTCGGGGATTCCGTAAAAGGTCCTGCCGACTATGAACTGGTGAAGGTGCGAATTCGTCCAGCCCATCGCGACCTGGATGATCTCATGGAGCTTGAATAGATTGATATCGCTTGGCACGACCAGCCGCCGCCAAATCGGCGGCGTGATCTCGTCCAGTGCGACCTTGAGCTGGTAAACTTGACCCTGTTGGGCCGGCTTCTTAAGTGTTTGGCGTTTTATCATCGCTCCCCCTTCGTCTCTGGCTCCCATCGGCTTCCTCTATCCGCCACGCGTTCAATCTGCTTCTCAATGAACCTCTGTATCTCCTCCTTCTTCGGCAACTCGAGCTGGTACTTCGACACGAACAGCCGGTTGTCGATCCCCGCCAGCGCGTACTTCACCAGAGCGTGACTCTTCTTGGTGCAGAGCAGAATACCGATCGGCGGATTGTCGCCCTTGGCCCGTTCGTGCTCGCCGTACCAACTGACATAGGTGTTGAGCTGCCCAAGGTGTTCGTGCTTGAAGCCGTCGGCCTTGAGCTCGATGAGAACATGGCACTTCAATATCCTGTGGTAAAAGACGAGATCGACGAAGAAGTGCTCGCCGTCGATGAGGATGCGCTTCTGGCGCGCCTCGAAGCAGAATCCGTGGCCAAGCTCCAGCAGGAAGTTTTCCAACTTGTCGAGGAGGGCGTTCTCCAGGTCCGACTCGCCCATGACCTCCTTGGACTTGAGACCCAGGAACTCGAAGACATAGGGATCGCGGACGATCTCCCGGGCGCTCTGCGGCTCGGCCTTGGCCTGGGTCAACTTCGAGAGCTTCTTCTTGTTCTTCGACAAGCCGGCGCGCTCGTAGTAGAGGCTGTCAATCTGCCGCCTCAGTTCGCGGACGGACCAGTTTCCGCGTAGGCACTCGACGATGTAGAAAGCGCGCTTGAGGGGCTCCTTGAGCGCGGCCAATTCCTCAAACTGGCTGTAAGAAAGGCCGTTAAGCAGCCTGTCGGGAGGGAGGGCAGATTTTGGGGACAGTGTCCCCAATTTCTTCTCCGTAGGATGCTTCGGCGCCAGAGACGCCAATTCTGGGGACAGCGTCCCCAAAATCTCCGGAAAGACGAGGTAAAAGTCGCGGTAACGGTAAAGCTGGCGCCAGTCGCAATTGGAGACGCCGCGCGCCTTAAGCTTCTTCGACAAGACCTTGGACCATCTATCGCCGTAGGCCGCCCGGTCGCTTCCCCTTAGCTCATACTCCCGGATATAGCAGCCAATCATCCAATTGCGCACCGTCAAATGGACGTTGACGGCCTTGGCCGCGCGAAGTTTAAGCCGCCCGTGAATATCGACGATCGCCCGTTCCAGGAGGCCGATACTCAGGCCTGACGACCGCTTCGCAAGCGGGCGATCGGTTGAGCGCGATCGCCGCTTAGCGGACATGTGAAGCCTCGCGGGCGAGAGAGTCGGGCGCGAATACACGCGACTTAGCGAACGGTGTTTGTCGAATCACAAGTTCCTTGGCCGCCGCGTCCCGACGGCACCGATTTTTGAATATGAAATTATGCCATTTCCCGCGTATCTCTCAGAATCCGCCCTCATGGCGCCGCGCCGATCGGCGGCGAGAGAAGCCGGTCCATCGGCGAAAACTTACCGTGCTGCTGCGCCACATCCCGGCTGCCTAGATTCACATAGTTCCTGACCATTTCCAAGGTCGAGTGTCCCAGGATCGCCTGGAGGCTGAAGGGGTCCCCCCCGTTGCGGATGTACTGGGTCGCGAAGGTATGCCCGCTATGCCGAACTCGGCATAGTGCCGCAGCGTATGCGGAGACACCCGCACTCCCACAATCCCCGCCGCATCCCCGTGCCGCTTCAGCGCAATCTGAACATGCCGACAACAAATCTTTCCCCCGAACTGATCCAAAAAGAAAATATCCTGCCCCGCAACCTCCCCCCGCCACTGCCCGTACTCCCACAAAGCCTTTTTAACCGCCGTTCCGAAGGGAACCGCACGCTCCTTATCCCCTTTACCCTGGACAAAACAGCGGCTCGCCGGCCAATCGATCTGATCCCGGCGAAGCCCGAGAATCTCGCTTAACCGAAGACCCGTATCGAGCATCGTCAGCATCATCACCCAGTTTCGAAAACCAACGAAGGTCTTGATCTTAGGCTGAGCCAAAAGTAGCCGCGCTTGGTCCATGCTGAGCGGCCGGATCAGCGACTTGCCCTTCTTAGGGCGCTCGACCAGAGAGAATGGATTTTGCGGGATCAGCCGTTCCTGAGCCAGGTATCGGAAGAAACACCTTAGACCGCCGTAAGTCCGGTCGATGGTGATTGAGGACCGCTCGCGCCCTCTGAGAGCGTCGAAATAACTCCGCAGGTGGTCCAAGCTCCGAGGCACGGAAGAATTCCCCCGCCTTCTTCAGATACGTCCCAGAGCGTTCGCGAGAAACGGTGCGCGTCTTAAATTTCTTCGGGGTCATGCCAGAAGCTCCTTCACATCTTTCCCATAGATCGTACGGCCGTCCTTTAGTATCTCACCGATCAAGGGAAGCTTGCGATGGTGCTTCTGCCTCAACTCCGGGAGGGTTTGGACGTAGGGCGAGAGGGGCACGTGGAAACGCCGAAACAGCGCCTCCTTGAGTTGCTCCAGCTTGGGCTCTAAGGCCTTGAGGCTCTCCTTCGAGGGAAGGACCACCAGAAGGTCCAGGTCGCTGCTCGCGCGAATCTTCGTCCCCCGAGCCATGCTGCCGAAGAGCACGAGCGAGACGACCTCTGGCTTGGCCCGCCGCGTCAACGCCTTCGTGATGGTTGCTTCCATCTGTTTGGGCATGGCCGCCTCGGCATCGAATTGCAATGCAAAGACGTTCCTGACGAGATAGTTCTCGGAATTGATCTTGTAGAGGTGCACGTTCGAAACCCGTCTCAGTTCAACGAGTCCCCGGGCGTCGAGTTTCTTGAGCGTTTCGTGGCAGGCGGGAGCGCTCAGGCCGACCTTTCGGGCGATCTCCCGCCCCTCTTGGACGCTTTTGCACTAAAAGTAATCAAAAATCACGAAAAAGGACTTTTGCAGTCGGGCTGACTTTTACTTTTTGCAGTGATACATTGTAAGACTTTACCGGAGTGAAGTTCCCGGAGCCGGAAGCAGGGGCAGTTTTCCGGTTTGAAGATAGGCGCGCACGGCGGCGGCCACAGTCCGGATGGGATCGTGACCGCGCAGCTTGAGGGTGCGGTAGATGGACATCATGACGGCCTGCATGTCGGCGCCCTTCTCGCTGCGGTTGCACAGCGAGTTCTTGCGAATGATGACCGCCGGACGAATCTCGCGCTCGCCGTGGTTGTTGTCAGCGCTGACGCCATCGTGATCGAGGAAGGTAAACAGGTGATTGCGATACTTGATGAGCCGCTTGACCAGCCTCTTGGCGTCGGCGTCTTTCCACGGCGTCGCGATGATTTCATCGAGGCGTGAGTCGAGTCTGGTCCGGCGCGAGGCATACTCTTGCGACGAGAGATCCTCGCGTTTGGGCAAGCGCAGCGCGTCGCGCACAAGCCGCTTGAGTTTTTTGCGGAAGGCGCGCCAGCCGGGCGAGCGGTTGCGCAGGTCCACCTTCTTGAGCTCCCGAAGCAGGTGCACCAAGCACTTTTGCTTGAAGGCCGCTATGACGTGCTCGTAGGGGCCCCAGAAATCCGTGATCAAGACGCCGGCGAGGGCTTCGGTGAAGAACTTCTTGAGCGCCGGTTGGCCCCGCGAGCGGTCGATCATGTAGTAGGTCGCCGTGCTCGTCGTAAAGCACCACAACCAATGCAGTATCCCGGAAACACGCCAGCCGGTCTCGTCGGCGCAAACCACCCCGCCGGCCTTGACCTCTTCGCCGATCTGTTCGTACCAGGCATATAGGACTTCCTGTAGCCGGTACCACATCTGCACCAGGCCGCCCGCGCTCAGAGGAAAGCGCAGATGACAGTTGAGCAGCAGGAGGATTTGCGAAAGGGTCATGCCCACGCCGTAGTGCAGCCAGGCCGTCAGCGCCAAGAGATAGACGCCGATCTTCGATCCCGGCAGCGCGTCCGTGACCACCGGCTCGACGATTTTCTTGCAGCGGCGGCAATAGGAGCCGCAGATCGTATGCTCCGTGACTTCGGGTTTCACCTCAGGGATGTCCTCAATGGTGCGCGTGCGCCGGCGGCAAGGTTTTTGGCTCAGATTGCCGCCGCAGTCGGGACAAACAGCGAGGACATGTTCTTTGCGAGCGGTGATCTCGGGTGGGGTCGAGCGCCGGGAACCGGGATGGCCCTCCTTGCGCCCAGGTTTGCGCGGGCGTTTGCCCGTCGGAGGCTTTTCGTAGATGGGCAGCATCCCCGAAGGGGTCGAGGGGTGGGGCTGCTTGGTCCCCGTGGCTTTCTCAACGAATTGGGCGGACACCTCCACAAGAACACCCACCACCGCTTCTCGTCCCTGAGCGGATATCTGCTCGGCTTCTTGTCGGCTGAGCGCGCGCTTGCGCGCCAGCAGTTCCTGGCAGAGCTGCTCAGGGGATTTCTTCGCCAGAGGTTCGGTTCGAGGCGGGGCCGTCGAGACACCGCGAGCCCTCGCTGCGGCGGCCGTTGGTGGGTCCCGCGTGAGCAGACTATTCGCCATCGGTTAGGATGTCGCGGAAATCCTTGCGCAGGGGGTATAGGAAAACGGCCTTGACCGTCTTAGTTCGCCGCGTATGCCGATCGTATTTTCCCCGGCCCTGCGTAAATCCGGCCTGGATCCAGTTAGCGGCCTTGTAGCAGGTGCCGGCAAAACGGGTGGTGTCCACATAGGTTTCGAGCAGCACCGGAGCGTAGCCATAACGGGATTTCCAGTCGGCGGCCAAGCGACGGATGTTGGCGGCCAGCAGGTGGCTGGCCAAGTGGGGAACGCGGGGGATGATGAGATAGCGGGTGTTGCAAGCGACGAGGTGAAGGTTTTTGAGACGCTGCCCCGGGGACCAGCCGATGAACTGGTCGCGGGCTGCCACCTTCTGAGCTGCGGCAGCCCAGCCGATGGCGGCAAGAGGCCGGTCGTGCGCATAGGCGAGGTAGCGCAGAGTGTGGCCGACAGCTCGCTGGTAGCCGAGGTAGTGGCGGGAATCGAGCAGGGCCTTATAAAGGGAAAGATCTTCGCCCTCTCTGGCCGAACGCCAGGACACGGCGGCGGGAAAGCCGAGGTCGGGGCCGGAAGGCTCTGCGAGTGGGAGTTCGACTTGACGCGGACCACGTCCCTGGGGACGTCCATGGATGACCCCGCGCCGGCGCTTCGGCAGGCGGATCAATCCACGGTCTTCGAGGCTCAGCAGCAGAGCCCGGCACGCTGCGTCCTTGAGAGAGCCGTCAGGTTGGGTCCAGTTCCAGCGGCGGCACAGTTCGCGCGAGATGTAGCAGCGGCCGCGCCGGCCTTTCGCGACGATCAACGATCGGATAAGTTCGAGATCCTCCGATTCGATCCGACGACCGCGCAGAATGAGCGCCACGGAAGTAGGTATACATGTTTCGGAGAAATG
>PFUL01000185.1 GCA_002790095.1 Elusimicrobia bacterium CG_4_9_14_3_um_filter_62_55
CCCAGCGGAGCGATGAATCCCCACGCGAGCAGCGGCCAACCGCCGATTTTCGTAAAGCGTTCGAACAGCGACAGAAAGAAGTTGTCCGGCGGCTCCCGGAAGTTCCAGAAGAAACCCGCCTTTCGCGCCATCAGCCCCAACGCCGCGCCCGGCCGTTCGCGGAACCAATCGAGCGTTCGCGCCGTCCAGAACGACGACACCTCGGCCTTCGTCAGCGCTTTTCCGGCGCGGCGCTCGGCCTCCTCCTTGAAGTCCTGGTATTCGTGTCCCGGTCCGTAGCGAACGAAGGACGGCGCTTGGTTGAGCCCGTCGGCTTCGGGATTGTTGCCGAGGTAGAGGTTGACGCCGCCGCTGGCCGTCGTCAGGCCCCAGCCCGCACCGGGAACCACAGCCCGGTTGCGCAGTTGAAACGGCAGCAGCGGCAGCCAGACGCACAGCAGAAAAAACGCAGCCGAAGACGCTGCTTCCCTCCAACGCTCCCGCAACGGAAGATGGGAGCGGACAAGCCACGCGAGCGCGAACGGGACGAAGACCAGCACATTCGGCCGGAACAGGTTCGAAAATCCGAGAGTCAGTCCCGCCAGAGCCCACCAGCGCGTGCGCGCGGTTCGCGCTCCCTCAAGCAGAGCCCAGAGACAGGCCGCGTTGAATAAAAAAATCCAACATTCGCCCAAGAACCGGGACTCATAAAAGAACGCGGGGCCGTAGAGAGCGGCCAAGACGCCCGCCGTCCAGCCCGTGGGGGCGTCGAACACGCGCGCCGAAACGCGGTACAAGAGCACCGGGACCAAGGCGCACGCGGCATGCTGCAGCAGAAACACGCCGGAGCCGCCCAAGGGAGCGCTGAGGAAACGGAGAACGACCAGCAGATACGGATAGGCGGGATTGAAGTCGAACGCGCCGAGGCTGCGCGTAAGCGGGCCTTCTTTGACGATGACGTCCGCCCAGGAAACGAAGATGTTGTCGTCGAGCAGGGGGGTCTCGAACCAAAAATCGCCGCGGTAGGCCCACCAGTGCAGCGCGCGCAAGGCGAAGGCCGCCGCGAACAGAATCGTCTCGGGGCGAGTCCATAACGGGCGCTCGGCGTCGAGGGAGGGGGGCGCCGAGCGGGAACGCCGCTTGCGCCGGCCCATCAGGCCGCCTTCGGTGCGCGCAGCGCGCCCTCGCGCAGGGAAACCGTCGCCAGGACGACGGTCTCCACCATCGCGAAGCCGACCAGCCACCAAAAGGCTTTGTCCATGAAGCCGTACGAGTGCAGGCCGATGCCGAGCATATTCACGCCGAACCAGGAAAACGCCGTAACGATGTTCCCGAAGACGGCCATTCCCATGAAGCCCGTTTCCCGGACTCGGCCGGCCATTCGCGCGTGCAGGATCATCGCGTTCCAGACGACGATCAAAAAGGCTCCGTTCTCTTTAGGGTCCCAGCCCCAGAACCGCCCCCAGCTTTGGTCGGCCCAAATCCCTCCGAGAATCGTTCCGATAAAACTGAAGAAAAGCGCGAAGCACACGACGCCGTAGGTCATCTGGTAAAGCGACTGCTTGGAATCCTTATCGAGCGAACCCGAGAGCCGCTTGAAAAGATAAACGTGCGCGATCGCGCCGGCGAGAAACGACCCCCCGTAGCCGACGGTGATGGTCACGACGTGCGTGCCGAGCCAGAAATTGGAATCGAGCACCGCCTGCATCATCTCCAGCGTGTCTCCGGACATCGACAGATGGTGCGCGATGATCAAAGTCGCGAACCCGAGCGCGGCCGCTGAAAACGCGGCGACGCCGCGCCGATGCACCCGTTCGAGCAGGAGGCCGCCCAGAACTCCCACCCATCCGACGAACACCGCCGAGGAGTACAGATTCGTCACCGGTGGCCGCGCCTCGAGCACCATCCGGCTGACGAGACCGAAGGTATGCGCGAACAACCCGAAACCGAGCGTCCAGAGGGCGGCGCGCAGGAGGGAGGGTTTTTTCAGCAGCCACCCCGCCGCGACCAGCAGCGCGGTGAGGATGTAGAGAACCATCCCGCGGTAAAACGGCTCCGCGTGATTGAACCACGCCTCATAGCGCGCCTTCCGGAACTGCTTCGGGAAACGCTCCTGGAGCGTCGATCGGTAGGCGGCCAGAGCGCGGGTGAACGCGCTTGAGTCGCCGGCGGCCGCGGCGTCGGCCATCGCCGCGTAGGAACGAACCTCAAGACGGACCGCCCCCGCCCGCATCGATTCGATCAACGACTCCCCGACGCTGCTCCACTGATCGGCGGAGGCGCCCGGAGTCGGCGGGACCGCCTTATAGTACGCCGCGTCGGCAAGCCGTCGGTAGCGCGCAAAAAACGAGGCGAGACGCGCGAGCGCCTCGGAACTGTCGAGCGCAGCGCCGCCTTTCGTCCCGGTCCGGCTGAAAGCCTCCAAGCCCATAGTCGCGGCAATCTCGTATTCGGCGAGTTCGCGTTCGAAACTCTCGGCGCCGGGTACGCCAAGACTGCTCTGCAAACGCCGGAAAAGCAGCATCCGCTGATGCAGCGAATAAACCGCGCGCTCGAACCGGGTCCGCTCCTGGGGATTCTTGCCGGAAACGCGCTCCGCCTGCGCGGAAATCTCCTCGACCCGGGGGGAAATTTCCTCGTAGGAGTAGACGCTGCGCTTTTCCTGGCGGAAACCGAGAAGTCCCAACAGGTCGGGATCGTGGATCGAAAACACCGGGCGCTTCGCCGCGGAGTCGGGATCGGACAAAAGCTCGAGCATCCACGCGGACGCGGAGAGCGACTCGCCGCCGTCCTTCAGCGTCTGCTTTCCCGACAGGACCAGCATCGAGGTCCGGGCGATCGAATCCAAGGGTTTGATCCGCCCGTTGTGAAGCACCGGAAGCCGCCCGAAGCCGGATGCGTCCAGCTTTCCCGAGGGGGCGGGTCGAAACGCCGTGAGCAGAATCGCCGCAGACACGGCGGCCGCGGCCCACGAGAACCTCGACGCGCCGGCCGGCGCGGCGCCCGCGGCGGCGCCCTTGGCCTTCATCCCGAGAAGGTGGGAACCGAAGACCCACAGCAGTCCGATGGTGACGATCGCAAATGAGAAGTACGGAAGCAGCCAGCCCGGATTGCGCACGACTTGAAGAACGGACAGCGTGTCGTCCTTCCCGAAACTGGCCTGATAAAAAGTATAGCCCCCGTAGCGCAAGGGGTTGTTCATGTAGATCAGCACGTCGCGATCCTGTCCCGCACTTGGATCGCGGAGCCGCACGAGACTCGAGAAATTCTTGGGAATATCGGTGCCGGCGTAGCGATCGTGCGTGAAATCTTTAAGCGTCAGCGTAAACGGCAAATAGGTCCGTTTCGGGCGCATCGCGAGCGCCCACCGTCGTCCTCCGGAGACGAAATCCTGGTGTGCGTCTATGAGGCTGGAAACCAGCCAGGTTCCCGTCCGCGTCCCGCCTTCGTGCACCTCCAGGAAGGCCGCCCTCATGTTTCTCCGGTCGTCCTGCGCGACCGGCGGGAGCGGCCGGATCACCATGTTCCGGCCGACCCCACGGTCGGCGGGGGTGGGAATCGTCTTCGACAAAGCGGGGGGGCGCGGCCCGACGCTCGCATTCGGGAGAAAACGCCCGATCTTGATCGAGAACGGCCAGTCGGGATGCGAGAGGGAGCGCCCATTTTCGAGTGCGGAGTCCCGGATCGAATAGACGGTCTCGAACGCCGGATCGGAAATGTCGACGACCACCAGTTCGTCTCCGCGCGGCGCCTGCGTCCAGTTGAGCGACTGGCCTTCTTCGATCGGCATCTGGGTTTCTTCGGCCAGCATCCCGGTCGCGAATTCCCCGACCACGAACAGGATCAAGCCGAGATGAACGAGCAGGATGCCGGATTTCTTCTTCGTCCATTGCATGCGAAACGCGAGCGCGGCGCTCAGGTTGACGAACAGCAGCATGCCGATCGCGCCTCCCGCGGGGAACACGGGCACGCGAACTCCCGCGACGGCCTTATAGAGGAAGAAGCGGCGGAAGTAGACGTCGATCGCGTTGAAGGTGCCGATCTCGACCTGGGCGAGCGTGCAGAGCACGACCAGCAGCATCAACCCGCCCAGGCAGGCGAGCGTAAAGTCGAGCGACGCCAGGGACTTAAACGCCTTCTTCACGAATGCTTAGGCCTTGGGCTTAAGACTCTTCAGCAGTTCGAGGAAACCCGGCTTGGCCTTCTTCGTCCCTTCGGCGGAACCGACCATCTTGAAGAACCAGGTCTGACCGTCGACGAGCACGAACCCTCCGAGAAGACTTTTCTCCACGCCCTTGTAATCGAGCACCCGGACTCGCCCGACGCCGGACTGGACGAATTCGCTGGTCTTCTCAAACTCGGCTTCGCCCAACGGAGGAAGGCCGATCTGGCCGCGCCAGCGATTCGCGTTGGCCAGGTCGCCGCCCGCCGTTCCGCTCAACGCGATGACCGTCGTCTCGGTGCCCGCGTACCGGAAGGTGGCAAGACGCATCCCAGCCGCGCCTTCGCCGGTCCAGCCCTTGGGGATCTTCCAACCCATCCCCGGAACGCCGTCGACCGGCACCGGCTCCGACGACTTGGGCGGCGCCTGCATCCCGCCCATCCCCGCGCCCGCGCCGCCGCCGATCGGCGGGTGCCCTTCAGGCATCTGACCCTCGCCCATCTTCGGGGCAAAATCCGGCTCGGTAGCGGCAGGGGCTCTGGCCACGGGTCCCGCTTCGCCTTTGGCGATGCGATAGACCTGGATGTCATCGCCGCCGCAAGCGGAAAATGCAACGACCCCCATGAGGAAAAGAGGAAGGTTTTTCATCGTAAGCATAGTGTAGCAATTGGTAAAGTCATGCCGATGAAGGCGGAGCTCAAATCCTTGGGTCGGGAGACCGTGATCTATGGGCTCTCAACGATCGTCGCGCGCCTGTTGAATTTCCTGCTGCTTCCGTTCTACACGCATTTCTTGGCCCCTGCGGAACTCGGAGTCGTCGCCACGATCTTCGCCTACATCGCTTTCCTCAATATCGTATTCCAATACGGCATCGACCAGGCCTACCTGCGATTCGCGGCGGGCCGCGACGAAGAGGAAAAGTCCGTTGTATTTTCGACCGCCCTCATCGCGCTCGCCGCGACCTCGCTGGCCCTCGGGGGGACCTTGCATCTATTCGCCGACGCGCTGGCCGGTCCGCTCGGCCTGCGCCCCGAACACGCCCCGCTCTTGCGCTACTCGGCGTGGATTCTGGCGCTGGACGCGATGGCGATCGTGCCCTTCGCCTCGCTGCGCCTGCATCACCGCGCATGGACTTATGTCGGCGTCAAAAGTCTGAACATCGTCTCCAATGTCGCGCTCAACATCGTCCTGATCGCCGGCTTCGGACTCGGCGTCCGCGGCGTTTTCGGCGCCTCCCTATTCGCCGCGGCCGTGTCCTTTTTCCTTGTCGCGCCCGAAGTCTCGCGCTGGTTCCAGGCCCGCCTCTGCGTCGAACGGCTGAAGTTGATGCTGCGCTTCTCCCTTCCTCTGGTGCCGGCCGGAGTCGGCGCGATGATGGTGCAGGTGATCGATCGCCCGCTGATGCTGCGGCTGACCGACGAAGCGACGGTCGGAGTCTACCAGGCCAATTACCGCCTCGGCATTTTCATGCTTCTGGTCGTCAACATGTTCGATCAGGCCTGGCGGCCGTTCTTCCTGGAACGCGCGGAGGAAAAGGGCTCGTCAACGCTCTTCGCGAAAGTACTGACGCTGTTCGTCGCGCTGGCCGGCTGGACCGCGCTCGCGTTGGCTCTATTTCTTCCCGATCTGATTCGTTTCTCGATAAACGGGAAGGCGCTTATCGATCCCCGATATTGGGGAGGCATGGGAGTCATTCCGGTTATTTTGGCCGCCTACGTCCTTCACGGGATGTACATCAACTTCCTCGCCTCGGTCACGATCGCCAAGCGCACCGACCTTCTCGTGTGGGTCACCGGCCTGGGCGCGGTCGTCAATGTCGCCGCGAACCTGCTGTTGATCCCGCGACTCGGCATGATCGGGGCGGCCTGGGCGACCTTTATGGCCTATGGCGCCATGGCCGGCGCGCTGTTCTGGATGGGGCGAAGGGTTTACCCGATTCCGTATGATTTCCCGCGTCTCGCCGGAGTCTTTTTGGCCTTGCTCGGCGGGGTCGCGCTGGTCAAGATCCTTCCCCTCCTACTCCTCCCGGGGGCGATCGCATGGTTCGCCATCCGCGCGTTCGGACTCCTCGTCTCTTTGGGTCTGCTCTGGGCGGTCGTTCGCCCGACTCTCAAGGACGGACTCGGCGCCTCGACGGAATCCTCCGAGCTTTTGCCCTAAAGACCCATATTGGATTGGGCCTCCCGGTTGTTGCGGAGGGTCCAAGGGCCCAGCACACTGAAGGCATGATCGCTTCGCTGCTCTTCATCGCCCTCGGCGCCCAAGCCCATGCCCCGGCCGAACCCAAGACCAAGCCCGAGCCCGCCTGGATCTCGGTCGGCCCGCGGGGGGAGAACAAGGGCTCCAACGCGGAGCTGCTCGCCGCGATCAAGGCGATGCTCGGCAAGAAGGCCGAATGCCGCGATTTCAACCCCGCCGGCGGGGCCAAGCCCGCCCCCGGGTGGAAGCTGTGCCGCAGCGCCGAGGGCTGGAAGGAAAAAGACCCCGCCAAGCGCGCACCCCTTAAGAAGAAGCTCACCGCCGCGTTCGCGAAGAACTGGACCCTGAGCTTCAGCGACGGCGTCCGCAGCACCGACCCGAAAGAGAAGCAGCGCCAGCGCAAGGCCGTCGAGGCGGCGGGCAAGGGAAAGATCGCGCCGCCCCACGGCGCGGTGATCGCGAAGTACGCCGGCGGCGACTCGGACCTGCGCGACGGCCTCGGCGCGATGGTGACGCTGCAGGCGCGCGACTACGGCCGGCGCAACCCCGCGGGAATTTCCCGCCTGCACGGAAAGGTCAAGGGACCCGAAGACAGCATCCGCATCGGCGCCCGGCTCTGGAAGGACTACCGATCCACGCTCGAACGCCGCAACGGCGATCTGTTCGACACGTACAAGGACAAGGGAGAGGCGGCTCTCCTCGTCGCGCTGGCTTATCGTTTCGGCCCCGGCCGCGTCTTGAAATGGGCCAAGGGCGCGACGCTGAGCCTGCCGAAAGAGGCCGCGCGATTCGCCGACAGC
>PFUL01000150.1 GCA_002790095.1 Elusimicrobia bacterium CG_4_9_14_3_um_filter_62_55
TCAACCTGATCCCCGAAACCCCCTCGTTTCTTCCTTCGGTCTACGAACTCGCGCACGACAACGGCCCCCGCTTCGCCCCGATTCCCGGCGGAAGCAACCCCGCGGCCCCCGGAAACCGCAAGACCGCGGCCCCAGTCGAAGAATCGCTCCGCGACGCCGTCACGTCGACTCTGGATCCGAAGGAAGCGCGCAAGAAGTCCGAAATTCTCGGCGACGCCGCACGGGAGATGCGCCGCGAGGACGGCCCCTCGTTCGGGACGGTGTTCGACGGCACGCAGCGCGCGCACGCCGCCGCGGAGGCGATCGCGGCCCTGGACCACGCGGTCCACCTCCCCTCGCGCCGCAACTACGACGGAATGATCAGCGCGCTGAGCGAACAGCAGACCTTCCGCCAGGACGGCCTGGCGCAGCTGCAGGCGATGGTCAAGGCCGCGCTGCAAAGAAACGACCTTCAGTTCCTCGCGCGCTTCGCGCTGTTGTCCATGCACGATCCGCGCGCCCATGCCCTGGCGGTCGGCGGCATCCGGAAGATGGCCGCGAAGAACACCGATTTGGGCTCGACCGCGCGGAACACGCTCGAGTCCATCGAGCACTACAGGAACAATCCCTCCCAAATCCCGGGACGGGACACGACGATCCCCCGCGACCTGCGCGCGGCGGCGGACCGCTACTCCCGCTGAGCTTTTTCTTTCAGGGCTTGTTCCCGCAGCGCGTTGAGCGCGGCGGGCGTGGCGATGCGCGTGATCGCGTCCTTCGCGCGCGCGGCGGTTTGAGGATCTGGAGAACGGGTCGCCCGTTCCAGCGCGGGCAGCGCCTCGCGCGCCTGCGGGCCGATCTTTCCGAGGTTCTGCGCGGCGGCGGCCCTCCAGCCGAGATCCGCTTCGAGCGCGCGGATCAGCGCGGGGATCGCGGGGACCCCGATACGGGAAAGCGACTGCATCGCCTGCTCGCCGAGCATCGGGTCCTCGAGCGCTTCCTCGAGCGGAGGCAAGGCGGCCTCGCCTTTATCGCCCAAGAGATCGAGCGCGCGGCGCGCGGCCGAGGAGTCGCCGCCCTGCGCGGCCGCGGCGAGACGCTCGACGCTCCAGGCGCGCCGCGGATAGGTCGCCATCCGGTGCGCGTGCGGCGCAAGCATGAACAAAACGGGAGCAAAAAGAAACCACTTCCCTTTCGGGGCGGCGTTCTTGAGGGCTTGGGCGGGGACGGGCGCGTATCGGCCGATCGCCCATAGCGCGGCGGCGGCGGCGACGCCCGCGAGCGCGCTGGTCAGACGCAGCGACCGGAAGGAGTGGAAAAGCGGCCGCAGATTGTTGATCGGGGAATCGATGATCTCCAAGACGGCGTAGGTCCATAACGCAAAGAGGATGCCGGTGAGAAGCGCGCGCGTGTAGCGGATGTCGGCGTCCTTGGCGTCTTGCAGCCACAAGACCGCGGCCGTTTTCGCCCAGGTGGTCGCGACGATGATCAGGGCGAGGTTCAGGAAGCGCATCAGCCCCCGAGCGAGCCGAGCACCGCGTATTGAACGACCAGATAGCCGGCATAGGAGGCGAGCAAGAGAAGACCGAAGGGCCGCTTCATGGTGTCCCTCGACATAAAGATTCCAACCCGAAAGAACACGAGGACGGCGAGCATGAACGGGAAATGCACCTTGAAGAACTCCGGCGGCACGGCGAGACCGCCCGCGGTCACCGCGCAGGCCGCGCCGGTGACGAACAGGACGTTGAGGATGTCCGCGCCGATCACGTTGCCGACGGCGAGTTCGCCTTGGCCTTTGCGCACGGCCGAGACCGCGGTGACGAGTTCGGGCAAGGAGGTGCCGAACGCGACCAAGGTCGCCGCGATGATGTGCTCGGGGACGCCGGCGGCCTTCGCGGCGATTTCGACGGCGGGGATCAGCACGTGCGAGGCGGCGACGACGCAGGCGACCGCCCCGACGAGTTTAGCCGCCGCGGCCCCGACGGCTTCGGAGGCGCCGTGGTGCTCGTAGACCTGCTCGGCTTCGAGCAAAGTCCTCTTGGACCACGAGATCGATTTCCAGATGTACAGCCCCAACAGGGCGAGGAACGCGAAGCCCGCCGGACGCGGAAGCCGATCGCCGAACGCCCAGCAGCTCGCCACGAGCAGGATTCCGGATCCGAGCTGCACCCAGCCTTGGCGGTTGACCACCGAGCGATCCAGCGGCAGCGGCGCCATCGTCGCGGCGAGACCGAGGATCAATCCTGTATCGCAGATCACCGAGCCGACGGCGTTGCCCAGCGCGAGACCCGGCTGGCCTTTCAGCGCGGCGAACACCGAGACGGCGGCCTCGGGCGTCGTCGTGCCGAGGCTGACGATGGTCGCGCCGACGATGACCTTTGGGATCCGGGCGCGTTCCGCGAGCGTCACGGCCTCATCGACAAGGACGTCCGCGCTTTTTCCGAGCGCGAGCAGAAGCGCGGCGATCACGAGGATGAGCAGGACGATGTGCGTCTGCGCGATCTGTTCGAGCCAATGGTGCAGCTGTCCTTCCATCAGGAAGACCTCAGTTTCGATTTCGACTTAAGGACCAAACGCGCGGAAAAGTACAAAAGCGCGCAGACGATGCCGGCGAGCGCGGTGAGCACGGGTCCGGCGGAAAGCCCTTCTAAGAGCAGGCGGCCTCGGTCTTCGCGTCGAACGCGCGAATCTTCTCGGGGTCGGCGGGCAACGAGACGAAGGCCTCAACGCGGCCCTCCTCCCATTCGCCCGACAGGCTGACGCGAAGTTCCAACTCGCCGCGCTTGAGCGAGAGCACGGTCTGCGCGCCGGTGGGCTCGCGCAAAGTCACCACGAAGGGCACGGCGCCGGGAGCGGTCCCGGGCGAGACGACGAGATCCTCGGGACGAATGCCCACCAGTCGGTCCTCGCCGCCGGGAAAAGTGAAGCCGGCGGCCCCCATCTTCGACGCCGGGACGATGTTCATCGGCGGCGCGCCGAGGAATTTCGCGACGAAGGTGTTCGCCGGCTTGTGGTAGATTTCGTAGGGCGTGCCGACCTGCTGGATGCGGCCTTTGTTGAGCACCACGATCTTGTCCGAGAGGGTCATCGCCTCGACCTGATCGTGGGTCACGTAGATCGCGGTGCCTTTGATCTTCTTAAAAAGGATCTTCAATTCCCCCCGCGTGCGCTCGCGAAGCACGGCGTCGAGGTTTGAGAGGGGTTCGTCAAGCAAGGTCACCTTCGGGCGGCGAACGAGCGCGCGCGCCAGTGCGACGCGCTGGCGTTGACCGCCGGAAAGCGCGGCCGGCTTGCGCGCGAGCAGAGGCTCCAGACCGAGCATTCTCGCCGCGTCGGCCGTGCGCTCGGCGATCTCGTGCGCCGGATACTTTCGCAGCTTGAGGCCCATGCCGATGTTCTCGGAGACGAGCAGGTGCGGATACAGCGCGTAGTTCTGGAACACCATCGCGATGTCGCGGTCCTTGGGGTGAGAGCGGCTCACCTCCCGTTCGCCGATATGCAGTTCTCCCGAATCGGCGTATTCCAGGCCGGCGATGATGCGCAAAAGCGTCGTCTTCCCGCATCCGGACGGACCCAAGAGCGAGACGAATTCCCCGTCCTCAGCCTCGAAGGAAATCCCCTCGAGAACCTTCGTCGTCCGGCCGAAGG
>PFUL01000040.1 GCA_002790095.1 Elusimicrobia bacterium CG_4_9_14_3_um_filter_62_55
TGAGATTTTCCCCCAGCGACCGTACCCCGTCCAATAGGGCTCGCGGACGCCAGTCACCCGCCCCGACGGCGCCGCAGAGGCGCCGGTTCGTCGGCCCTGCCGCAACGGCGGCGACATTGACAGCCCGTCGGGGCCCCGTTATACTTAAACGACAACAGATTTTCCATGTCCTACCTGCATCTCATCGACGACACCCAGAAACCGACCGCCAGCCGGGACTCCTTCCGGCCGACGCCGCTCTCGCTCTGGGAAAAGCCCCGTACGCGGCCGATCCGCGTCTTTCTGTCGACGGTCCCCTACGACACGATGAAGTTGGGTTACGGGATCAACACAAAAACCAAGAATAAAAAGAAGATTTACGGCTACACCCCGCCGTTGGGCTTAGGGATGCTCGCCCGCGTCTCAAAGGAGTACGGGGCCGAAGTCATCGTCAACGACGCGGGTCCGCTCGGCGACGACTACGACGACGTGATCGCGAAAGCCGCGGCGTTCAAGCCCGACATCGTCGGCTTTACGGTGTTCACCTCCAATTTCGCCCAGGCGCTCGAGAGCGTCGAGCGCGTGCGCAAGCACCCGCAGCTGAAGGACGCGCTGGTGCTGATCGGGGGTCCGCACGTCTACACCTTCCGCGATAAGACGCTCGACGAGATCCCGGCCGACATCGCCGTTTACGGCGAGGCCGAGGTGGACCTGCACGAACTCTTCGAGTACTACGACGGCAAGCGCGACGCGCTCGCGGCGGTGAACGGCATTTTCTACCGGACCAAAAACGCGATTAAAAAGACCGAGGAAACGCACTCCGCCCGTTCGCTCGACAACTTCGGCTTCCCGGACTGGTCGCAATACGATTTCTCACTGTACCGGAACATCCCCGGGCAGATTAAGCGCTACCCGATGACGAGCATGATCACCTCGCGCGGCTGCCCGTACCGCTGCAACTTCTGCTTCCAGGCGGGCCGCTTTGCCGACAAGTACCGCCGCTATTCGCCGGAGCTAGTGATCAACGAAATCATGAAGCTGCAGGCGGACTACGGCATCCGCGAGATCCAGTTTTGGGACGACATCTTCTTCATCAACAAGAAGTGGGTGCAGACTTTCTGCTCGCTGATCAAGAAGAACAAGATTGATCTGACTTGGTCCGGCTACGCCCGCGTCGACCTAGTCGATCCCGATCTCCTGAAGATGGCCGCCGACTGCGGCTGTTGGAACATCTTCTACGGCTACGAAAGCGGCACCCAAGAGATGCTCGACTTTCTCGACAAACGCGCGACGCTCGAGCAGGCGGTCAACGCGACGAAGTGGACGAAGGCGGCCGGCATCGGCATCCGCGGCTCGTTCATGGTCGGCCTCCCAAACGAGACGCCGGAAAAAGGCCGCAAGACGATCGAGTTCGCGATCGCTCTCGATCCGGACTACGCGAACTTCAACATCTTCTTTCCGGAACCCGGCACCATCCTCTACGAACGCGCGATCGAATCGGGCCGGCTGCTGTCGCAGTCGTATCTCGGGCGAACGGTGCCGGTGTACCTGCCCGAAGGCTATTCGTCTCCCGACGAGATCCGCGCGCTGCAGCAGGAGGCGTTTCGGCGGTTCTACTTCCGCCCGTCCTACATCATGCGCCGCCTGATCCGCACGCGCTCGTTCGAGGAACTCGAGCAGTACTACGAAGGCGCGATGATGCTGCTCTCGATGGGGAAGACGAAGGTGAAGTACGCCTTCCACACCGAAAACTCGAAGACCGGGCAGGAAAGCCGGAACGTCTTTTGACCCGCCGCAAAGGCCTGCTGGTCTTCGCCGCCGCGCTCGCGCTGCGGCTTTCGTTTTTGGGACTCTCCCGCACCGAAACCGTCCTAACCGGCGATCAGCTCGACTACGATCAGATCGCGCATCATCTCGCGACAGGCGGAGGCTTCGCCTACAACCCGGGCGTCCCGACCTCGATACGGGCGCCGGTCTATCCCTACGCGCTCGCGGCCGTCTACAAGATCTTCGGGAGAAACTACGGTCGGGTTCGCGTTCTCCAGGCTCTGCTCGGCGCCGGCGTTTGCTGGCTCCTCTTCTGGCTCGTCCGGTATGAATTCGACGACCGCAGTGCTCTCGCGGCCGCAGGTTTCGCGGTGCTCTACCCGGTGTTCATGCACTATGAAACTCGGCTGCTCTCCGAATCCCTCGCCGTCTTTCTCACGCTCGCGTGCGTGCCCGGCCTGATCGCCTACGCGAAGACAGGCCGACTCGCCCCGCTCGCCGCGTCCGCGGCGATCACGGCGGCGGCCGCGCTGACGCGGCCCGGGATCATGCTGCTTCCCCTGGCCGCCGCGCCGTTTTTGCTCGCGCGCCGCTCCGGAGGCCTTCGGGCCGCCGTCCTCTATTTCGGCGTGTATGCGGGCCTGATGCTCCCGTGGTCGCTAAGAAACCAGCACCACTTCGGACATTGGGCGATCTGCACCCGCGGACCGGGCATGGGGCTTTACACGACAAGTCTGATGATCGAAGGCATGCCCTACCGCGAAGCCTTCAACAAGGCTGAAATCCTCGTCCATGAGCCCCGCTACGCCGAACCGACCGAACCGACCCACGGCTCTCATCCCTACGCCGAACTCGAAGCCCGCTACAAAGCGATGGCTCTGCCCGTGATCAAGGCCCATCCGTTCGCCTACGCCTGGATCGTGGCCAAGCGCCTGCCGCGCTTTTGGATCAGCAGCCATTCCTCGGTATTCGGAGTCGACCGGCCGCTTTCCGAGTACCGGGCCGAGGGCCGTTGGGGACCCGTGCTCTTCCGATTCCTGCTGCTGGGGCTTCACGCGGCACTGTGCGCGCTGGCGGCGCTCGGAATCTTCGTCTGGAGGGAGCGCTGGAAAACCCTTTGGCCGTTGGCCGTGGTCCCGGCGTACTTCACTATTCACATCGGCTTCGACCTGATTCCGCGCTACGGACTCCCGGCGTTTCCGCTGCTGTTCGCGAACGCGGGCGTGGCCGCGGTTTTTCTGTTCGACCTGTGGCGCGCGCGCGCGAAAGAATCTTAGAATGCGCTGATGACCCAACGGAAACCCCCGCCGCTGAGCGTCGTCGTCCCCGCCTTCAACGAGGAAGGCGGCGTCGCCGACGTGGTGCGCTCGATCGCCGGGGTGCTCGAGTCCTCGGGCTATGAAAAGGACGCCTTCGAGATCCTGGTCGTCGACGATGGGTCGACCGACGCGACCGCCGCGCGGGCGGAATCCGCCGGCGCGCGCGTGCTGCGCCATCCCCACAACATGGGCTACGGGAAGTCGCTTCTGACCGGCTTCGCCCAAACGCGGTTCGACTGGATCTTAATGATCGACGCGGACGGCACCTATGCGGCCGCGGACATCCCGAAGCTGCTGGAGTTCGCCCCCGCATTCGACATGGTCATCGGCGCCCGGCAGGGTACGCTGTTCTGGGGGGGACTCTGGGAGTCCTTTCGCCGGAAAATCTATCTGAGGATGGCGGGCTTCGTGGCCGGCCAGAAGCTTCCGGACGCCAATTCAGGAATCCGGCTGCTGCGCAAGAACGCGGTCGAGCGGTCGATGCCGATCCTCTGCTACGGCTACTCGCTTTCTACGACGATGACGCTCTCCTTCCTGCAGGCAGGGCGCTTCGTGAAGTTCGTTCCGGTGTCCTACCGCGTGCGCAAAGGAAAATCGAAGGTGCGGCTTCTGCGCGACGTCCCGAGAACGCTGCAGATCATGACGCAGGTGATCCTCTACTACAACCCGCTGAAGTTCGTCGTCTTTCTATGTCTGGTCCCGTTCTCGGTCGGGCTCGCCTTCGCCGCGCGCTACTGCGTCACGCACGACGGGAAAGCCGTGTACGCAACCGGCGCGGCGCTGGTCGCCACGGTCGCCTGCTTCTTGATCGGCTGTTTAATGGACTCGATCCGCCTAGGACGGCGGCGCGAGTCGGACTCTTTCCGGAACTGATTTAGTCGGACCGACTCGAGGCGACCGACCGATCGTCTCCGTGCTGGAAGTCGGCGGGCTCGCGCGCCGCGCCGTTGCGTTCGATGTAGGTGTATTCGCGCATCATCGTCTCGTAAAAATTAAGCAGGTCGACGCCCTCACGAGGCTTGAGCGCCCCGGCCTTCACGCGCTGGTCGATCGCCGCCTTCACCATCTTCACCAATTCGAATTTATTGTATTGGATGCTTTCGAGCACGTCCCAAACGCGTTGTCCCCGGATGATCTCCTCTAGGTAGTAGCCGCCGGGCTCCTCTTCGTCCTGGAAGACGTGGACCTCGTTGACGCGGCCGAACAGGTTGTGGATGTCGCCCATCGTCGCCTGATACGCGCCCATCAGAAAGATCCCCAGGTAGTACGGATTTCCGTTGAGAGCGTGCAGGGGAAGCGTGCTTTCATCGCCCCGAGCGGAGGCGAAGGTCGACACCTTCCCGTCGGAATCGCAGGTGATGTCCGCGATTGACGCGCGGCGCTCGGGCTCCTCGCACAGCCGGTGAAGCGGCATGATCGGGAATATCTGCTCGATCGCCCAAATGTCGGGCAAAGACTGAAACACGGAAAAATTAACCAAGTACTGATCGTGAAGCGTCTGGACCATCGCCGCGACGTCCTCGGGAACCGTTTCGGCGCTCGGAATCAGTTTCGCGACCTCAACGCACAAGCGCCAATAGAGCGTCTCCGCCTTCGCCTTGTCTTCCAGGCCGAGAAATCCCAGACGGAACATCGTGGAGGCTTCCTGAAGCGCCTGCTGCGCGTCGTGGTAGCTCTCCGCCAAATTCTCGACGTTGAGCATCTTCAGCGCGTCGCGGATATCCCGCACGACCTTGTGCTCGGTCGGCGTCTCTTCCACGGGAATCGGCGTCGATGAGGCCTCGATCGACCCGAACGCGTCAACGACCAGAATCGCGTGATGCGCCGTCAGCGCGCGTCCGGACTCGGTCACGATGTTCGGCTCGGGGACCTTTTCCTCCGCGCAAACCTCCTGAACGGCGTAGACCACGTCGCGCGTGTATTCCTCGAGCGTGTAATTCATCGAATGATCGCTCGAGGTTTTCGCGCCCTCGTAGTCCACGCCCAAGCCGCCCCCGCAATCCAAAAATTCCAACTCAGCGCCCATGCCTCGGAGCTTCGCGTAGACGCGCGCGCCTTCTTTCACCGCCTCTTTGACGACTCGGATATCCGTGACCTGGGATCCAATGTGAAAATGCAGCAGCTTCGCGCAGTCGAGCATTCCCCGCGCCTCGAGCTTCCTCACGGCGGCGATAATCTCAGAGGTCGTCAGGCCGAACTTCGCACCGTGGCCGGCGGACGTCGCCCATTTTCCGCTGCCCTCAGTTTCCAGTTTCGCGCGAAGGCCCACATTCGGACGCATGCCCGTTTCCTCCGCCGCGTCGAGCAGCATGTCGAGCTCGGAGAGTTTTTCGATCACGACGACGATGCGGCGCCCGATCTTCGTTCCGACGCAGGCCAGACGCATCATCGCCATGTCTTTGTAGCCGTTGACGATCGCCAGCGCGTCGTTGGAATTCATCGCCAACACGGCCATCAACTCCGGCTTCGAGCCCGCTTCGAGTCCGAGTTGAAACGGCTTTCCCGCGTCGAGCACTTCCTCGACGACTTCCCGCAGTTGATTGACCTTGATAGGGTAAACGCCGAAATAGCGTCCCGCGTAGCCGTATTCCTTGATCGCGCGTTTGAACGCGCGGTTGAGCACCGCGACTCGATCTCGAAGAATGTCCTGAAAACGAATCAGCGCCGGCAGCTTCACGCCGCGCGAGACGACGTCGTCCACTACGCGCTTTACGTCGATGGAGCGCTTCACGTTGCGCAGCGGCTGAAAACTAAGATGACCCGCGTCGTTGACTTGAAAGTAGTTGAGACCCCAGCCCTTTAGGTTGTAGAGCTTCTCGGAATCTTTAGGGGTCCAATCCTTCGTCACGGGAAATTATCCCGTATTTCCCGCGCCGATTCAATGACGACGATTCCTTAAGGTCGTTTCCAAAACTTAACCCGCGCGCCTTTACCTCGCAACAGACGGCGGCTATACTACGGCGATGCCCCCCCTGCTGCTCTTTCTCTTGATTTGCGCTCCCGCGCGAGGGGCCGAGATCAAGAGTCCGGACTCGACGATCCGGTGGACGATCGGCGCGCCCGTCTATTCCCTTCTAACCCCGAAGGGAAAAACCCGCGAGCGCCGCCTGCCTCCGAAGCCCTCCGAGGGCAATTGGACGCGGCGGCTGTTGTTCCCGGAAAAAGGAGCTTTTTTCGGGGTTCTTGATGAAAAACGCGAAGAACTCGGACTGCACCTCGAGGGCCGCAGGGGTCCCGCGACGGCGAAACTAGCCGTCTCTGCCTCGATTCTGTATCTGCTCAGCAAACCCGGACGCGTGCTTTGGAAGAAGCGCCTGCGCGAACGCCATTTCGGGGGCGCGGGAACGGCCGATGAGATTCCTCTCAAGATCACCGATGACGGAACCGCCGCCGTACTGCTTCAAGACTCAGACCCCTACACGAAATCCCGCCCCGTGGTCCTCGTCATCGACCCGCGGGGGCGCACGAAGCTGGAACTCGGATACACCGTTTGGAGTCGGATCGACGAACTCTCGCTCTCCCGCGACGGCAGAAGCCTCGCGATCCGGGGTCTGGGACGAATCCCGGAAGGGGAAAATTGGGGGAAAGCCGTAGGCGTGTACCGGATTGATGACGACAAGGGCTGGGTAAGCGCCGTCCCCGAAGCGGAACCCTCGGGACGCGCTTTACGCGTGCACGATGAGGGATGGGTTTGCTGCGTCCGGGAAGGCCCCGTGTACGTCGCATTCGATCCGTCCGGGAGGCGCGAGCGCATGGAACCCGAAGAAATGATCCGCCGGTTCGGAGAAGGGCGTTGATCCGCTTCGCCCTCGCGGTTTTGCTGTGCGCGGCGCCCGCCGCGCGGGCGGCGCTGCCTTCAGCCCGTATTCCGACCGCCCGGGCGGACCCTCTCGACTCGGAGTTGCGGCGCTTGGCGCAAGACGGTTGGCGGCCCTCCGAGAAAGCCTCCTCGCGGGTTCGCGGCGGCCGCCTCGTCGCGATCATCTACTCTAAGGAGGGCGGCACGCGCGTTTCCGAGCGCCTCTACGTCTACTTCGTCGGCAGGAAGGGATTCAACACCTTGCATATGTATCCCGGTTCAAGCGTAGACCTCTCTTTGGCGGCCGCTCACGGCGACGGGACGATCCCGGACCTCGCCGGAGACTACTCCCGCATCCTCGCCTACAGGACGATTTTCCCGGGAATCGGCCAGGAGAAACTGCGGGTCTTCCGCTACGCCGGCGGAAAAATCCGCCACCTCGCCGATTTCGATCAAGGCCGCTTCGAAGACGTCGACGGGGACAAGACCTGGGAGATCGTCACGCAGGATCGACCGCTCGGAAAGTACTTCATGATCAACTGTAAATCCTTCTATACGATGGCCGACAAGGCCTTCCGCACGCGCGTCTACGCCTGGAGAGACAAGCGCCTCGTCAACGCATCCCGTCAATACGAGGGCTACTTCAAAACCAGAATCGAGGATGTGCGCGGCCAGGTCTCGGGAATCGACGCCCGCTCCACCAAGGACTACGGCCGCTTCCTGGCGCTGACGCTTCAGTTGTACTTCGACAGCGCCCAGATCGGAAAAGCGCGCGAGGGGTGGGGGGAGTTCAGAACGCTCTACCCGGTGAAGGCGACCGACCCGAAACCGGTCAAGCGCTGCCTGGAGCAGATGGAGACGGAACTGCGCGACCGGCTGAACATCCCCAAGGACTGGTAGGGCCTACTTCGCCTCTATCGTCTCGATTCCTCCCATATACGGCTTGAGAGCGGCCGGAACCGTGACGGACCCGTCGGCGTTTTGATAATTCTCGAGCACCGCGACGAAAATTCGGCCGACCGCGAGTCCGGACCCGTTGAGCGTGTGCACCCACTCCACCTCCCCCTTCTTGCCGCCGACGGGAGCCCGCCGCATCCGGGCGTTCATGCGCCGAGCCTGGAAATCCCCGCAGTTGGAGCACGAGGAGACTTCGCGCCAGCGTTTCTCGCCGGGCAGCCACACCTCGAGGTCGTAGGTCTTCTTCGCCGCGAAACCGATATCGGCGGTGCACAGCTCGATCACCCGGTAGGGAAGTTCGAGCTTCTTTAAAATCGCCTCGGCGTGGGAGGTCAAGGACTCGAGCGCCGCCATGGATTGCTCGGGCTTGACGATCCACACCAGTTCCACCTTTTCGAATTGATGCTGCCGGATGAATCCCTTCACATCCTTTCCGTGGGACCCGGCCTCCTGGCGAAAACACGGCGTCAGGGCCGTCATTTTCATCGGAAGGTCCGCTTCGTCGACGATCGTCTCGCGCACGACATTGGTCAGCGGTACTTCCGCGGTGGGGATCAGATAGTAGGAGTGCGATTTCGCGCCGTCCTCGGCCTCCTCCAACTGTCCGGTCTTGTACAAGTCCTCTTCGAACTTCGGCAGCTGTCCGGTTCCCTCGAGGATTTCGGGTCTCACGATGTAGGGAACCCACATTTCGGTGTAGCCGTGCTCGCGCGTGTGCGTGTCGATCATCAATTGCGAGATCGCCCGCTGCAGACGCGCCCCTTCGCCGCGAACCAGCGCGAACCGCGATCCCGAAAGCTTCGCCGCCGTTTCGAAATCGAACGCGCCGATTCCCTCTCCGACGCCGACATGATCCTTCGCCTCGAATCCCGGCTCGGCCGGCTTCCGGTCCCCTTCGCGCACGACCGGGTTGTCGGCCTCGGATTTTCCGACCGGGACGCTCGCGTCGGGAAGGTGGGGAAGGCTCAACAGCGCCGAACGGGACTTCTGCGTGAGGGGTTCGAGCTCCGCTTCCTTCTCCGCCATCGCGTCCTTGAGAGAGGCGACCTCCTTCTTAAGCGCTTCCGCCCGCTCCCGGTCGCCCGAAGCCATGGCCTGTCCGATCGACTTCGACGCGTCGTTGCGCTTGGAGCGCATTTCCTCGACTTCCTGCAGCAGCGCGCGGTGGCGTTTGTCGGTTTCGAGGTACTCGTCGAGCGCGGGCAGATAACGCCCCCCGCGGTTTTCGATCCCCGTACGCGCGGCGCCGGGATCTTTACGGAGCAGTTTCGGATCGTTCATCGGTTTCTTCCTCGGGGGTCGTCGCGCGCGGCTCCGGCCGCCAAGCGACCGGGAGCGTCGTTTCCCGGACGCGGCGGTCCAGCGTTTCGCCCGGTCGGGGTTCGATCATCACGCGCACGCGAAACGCGTCGGGCCAAAAGCCCGCACGGTACATCTTCTTTAAGTAGCCGTCCAACGCGACCCGGTTAAGAGGAAGCGCTACGTCGAATTTCTTGCCCCCGCCCACGACCGGAACGCGCTTTTCATCGTTCAAAAAAGGAACCGTCCATACACCGTCGGCGCTCGTCCCGATCCTGCGCAGGCGCGCGTCGACGCAATAGCGCAAAAGGACCGCGTGTTCGGCGGCGGCGTTGGGGTTTTCCAGCGTCACGTACGCTCGCGGCAAAGACCGTTTCGGGACCGGATTCGGGGGGAACATCCAATGATCGACGCGGTGAAACTGGGGATTCTGCTTGCGCATGCGGATGGACAACTCCCACCCGGCGTCCGCGATCAGGACCTCAGCCGCGACCGGGATGGAAAACGACAGTAGAAGCGCAACGATCCCGAGTTTCTTCATAAGAAGCGATTCTACCAAAACCGCGGTTCAGGGGCGGGCGCGGCGCAGGCGCGGTCCGACCAGCCGCATCAGCCAGCGGCGATCTTCAGGACCGAACAAACACCAAACGATCCCGGCGTCGGCGCGGCAGTCGAGCCACGGAGAATCGTCAAAAAGCACGACATTCTCGGCCCGGCGGCTCAAGAAGCGCACGGACGCCGGAAATCCCCGCACGCTCCAAAACAACGGGGTTCTCTCGAGCAGGGCCTTGAGGACCTTGGGAAGCCGTCCGGCCCGAAGCGCGGCGTCCCGCAGCCAAAGAGTCCTGCGCAGGTCCACCGCCAAAGCCCCGAGCGCCTCGCCATGACCCGACGCTTCTTCCGGGGTACGCAATCGCCCGTTATCGAACAGCGCGTTCAATCGCGCGGCCTGGGAGATCAATAGCCCACCCGTTCGCGCCGCCCGATTCGTTTGCGTTCTGATCTCCCGGCGCATCAAGGAAACCGTCGCGGCATCGACGGCTTCCCGCATCCGCTCAAACGACTCGTCCTCCGTAAAGGCTTCCTGGGAGGCGTTCATCCCCCATCTTCCGGAATCCACCCACGCCTCGACCGCGGCGCGCGCGTTGTCGAATTCTCCGTCCTCGATGGAGACGCCGTCCAAGGACGGGTGCAGGACGCTCCGGACCCGCTCCGCCGCATTCCCGGATACCTCCAACGGCCGAACGCGGCCGCGGAAACCGAATTTGCCGACGGCCGCCTCGCCATAGCGCCGCCCGGCTCTGCGGTATTCCTCGATCTCGGCGGAGATCGATTTTCCCTCGAAAAAAATCTCGGCGCGGCTCTGCTCGACGCGCCGCTCGATCGACTCCGAATCGGCGCGCGCGATGCGAAGCGAGCGCCACAACGGCCAACGGATTCGGATCTCGTTGAGGTCCCCGTCGCGGGAGGCCTTCGAAAGACGCCGCTGTCCGCGAAGCACGCCGGTCAACGACAGGCGTCGGTCCAATCCCTCGGTACCGGAAAGCACCGTGATGAACTCCGGCTTTTCCCGCAGTTCCCGCAGCAGCGCCCGGGCGCAGTGGAGTTCATGGCGCGGCCAACCCTCGCGGTCGTCGAGCAAACAGAGAAACGGATCCTCCAGGAAACGCCGGGAAAAGCCCGCCCCGTCGAAGCTCACCGTGAATTCGCGCAAGGTTCTCTTGAGGCGTATCCCTTCGGCCCCGGCGGCGTTCGCCGCGCGAATCCAGAGCAATTCGGGCGGGAGATCGGTTCCGGCCTGAAAATCCCGGATTTTCTCGATCGCGCGCGCGGAGTCGATCCGGAACGAGCCCGCCTCGACGAAGATTCCATCGTCCGGTTTCGAGGGCGTCATCCCTTCAGGACTCCCAAGGGTCGCATCCGCGCGACCTTCGCGGCCAGCCCCGCGCGGACGCAGACCTCGACGACCTCTGAAACATCCTTGTACGCGAACGGCGCCTCCTCGGCAAGCCCCCGACGCGAGTCGGTGCGCACCGAAATCCCGCGCGCGGCCAATTCCTCGGCGAGAGCGTCCCCGCGGATCCGCCGGGCCGCTTGCGTGCGGCTCATCATCCGGCCCGCGCCGTGGCACACCGTCCCGAAGGTTTCCAGCATCGCGGTCTGCGTTCCGGCGAGCACGAAGGAAAAAGTCCCCATCGATCCGGGGACGAACACCGGCTGTCCGACGGAGCGGTAGCGCTCCGGGACGTCCGGGTGTCCGGCGGGGAACGCCCGCGTCGCTCCCTTGCGGTGAACGCAGAGGGTTCTCTCCACGCCCCGAACGCTGTGGCGCTCGAACTTCGCGATGTTGTGACTGACATCGTAGACGACGCCCATCCCCAGTTCCACCCCCGAAGCGCCGAGCGCCTGCTGCGCGGCCTCCCGCAGCAGATGCGTGATCACCTGGCGGTTCGCGCGCGCAAAATTAGAACCGGCGTTCATCGCGCCGAGATAGGCCCGGCCTTCCGCAGAGGCGATCGGGGCGCAGGCCAGTTGGCGGTCCGGAAGGGATATGCCATAGCGCTTCCCCGCGGCCCCCATCGTCTTCAGTGAATCGGTGCAGATTTGGTAGCCGCAGCCGCGCGAGCCGGTGTGAATCAGCGCGACGAACTGCCCTTCGAAGAGCCCGAACGCCGCGGCCGTGGCGGCGTCGTAAATCGCGTCCACTTCCTGAAGCTCCAAAAAGTGATTGCCGCTCCCCAGGGTTCCGATCTGGGAACACCCCCTTTCGATCGCCCGTTCTCCGACCGCGTCCGGATCGGCCCCGTCCACCGCCCCGGCGTCCTCGATCGTCTCCAAGTCCCCCGGCTCGCCGAAGCCGCGCTCCACGGCCCAGCGCGCGCCGCGCGCGAATACGCCCCGCATCTCCGGCTTCGCGACGCGGAGCCCGCCGCCTTTTCCGACGCCGGAGGCGACCGTCCGATGCAGTTCGTCGAGCAGCGCCTCCTTCGCCTTGCCGACGCGGCGGGCCGTGACGTTCGAGCGCAGCAACCGAACCCCGCAGGAGATGTCGTAGCCGACCATTCCCGGCGACACGACGCCGTCCTTGGCGTCCATGGCGGCGACGCCGCCGACCGGAGCTCCGTATCCCCAATGGCAGTCCGGCATCGCCAAGGACGCCCCGACGATCCCGGGGAGATGGGCGACATTGGCGACCTGTTCGGCGACGCGTTCGCGTTCGATCTTCGAGATCATCGCCTCCGACGCGAAAATCCTTCCCGGAACGCGCATGCCTCCCGTTTTCGGCAGTTCGAATCGGCAATCGTCCAGTTTGCGCAGGCGCATCACGCCTCATTATAGAGGACTTGACGATTTCCCGCGAGCCGCGCACCGTATGCTCATGAAAAGGCGCTGGGCCATGGCGGCGGCGGGAATTCTCGTCCTCGGATCCGCCGTCTCGCACATCGGAGTGCGGGGAGTGATCGCGGAGGCCCTGCTGCCGCCGTTGTACGCCTGGGAATACTTCCATCGCGTGCTGGACCCGCGCCTGCCGCCTTCCCCCACACCGTCGATCCGCGATCCGCGGCCCCTTCACCTGCAGGCCGAAGCCATGCGCGCGGACCTCGAACGGACCTTTCTGATTGAAGACGGAAAACTGCTGGTGCTCAACCGTCCCGACTCCCACCTCGGCGACGTTTGCCTGTGGCAAGGGGTCTACGCCGCGACCGCGATTTTCGAGTGGCGCCTGCTCCCGACCGAGCGCAACCTGAAGGCCGCCGAGGCGGCGTTCGACGGCCTGGCCCTGCTGGCGACGAAGGGCAATCCCCTCGCGCGCTCGATTTATCCGGCCTCGCTGCAGACCGAACCGGGCGGCATCCAGTACCACCGCGACGAGAATCGGCAATGGAAGGAGGACGCGAGCATCGATTCCACCGCAGGGTGGATGTTCGGCATGGCCGTCGCGCTGCGGTTTCTGCCCAGCCGGCGAGCCGCCGCCCTCGCCGAACTTAGGAAGTACGCCGACGCGCTGATCGCCTCGGGATACCGTCTGGAAAACTCGGACGGCACGCCGACGCGTTTTCACCGCGTGGGAGGCGCCTGGCTCAATTCTCCGGTCGGCGTGCTGACGACGATGACCGCGCTGCGCGCGCTCGCCCACACGCCGGGGGGGGAACAGTATCTTCGCGAATGGGCACGCTTCCGGCGCGAACGGCAGGATCGCTGGGCGGCCTTCGCCTCTGGTCCGGCCCTCTGGCGCAATCAAACCACCAATCACAACATCGCGCATCTCGCGTTGAGCGCGGCGCTTTTAGTCGAAGACGATCTCGACACCGGAGGACGCTACGCGAACGGACTCGCGCGGCTTGAACGACTGACCTTTCACGAGGGCAACTCCTTTTGGATCTACCTCTCGATCTGGACTTTGGACGATTTTCGAGTGCGGCGCCGAACACTTCCCGCGGCGGCCGCGGCCTGGCTCGCAGGGAGGAACGATCACCTGGCGCGCGCGCGCCCGGCTATGTTCGAATGGAATTACCCGGAAAATAAAATGCGCGCCGAACGCCTGAACTCGGAGCGCTCCGAAATAGAGTTCGTCAAATGGCCGTTCGGCCCGCGAACGCCGAAGCGGCCGATCCCGGTCTGGCAGCGACCCGCCTCCGACTTCGTCTGGCAGCGCCCGGCCCGCGCGCTCGACGATTGGCGCAAGCTCGAAGACAAGACGCCGCTGCGTTTCGCGCCGATGGATTTTCTGGCGGCCTACCGTCTCGGGCTTCTGATCGGGGCTTTATCGCCGGAGCAATAGGACCCCGCGATGCTTGTCTCGTCGATGATCGCGTTTCTTCTCACGGCCGCTCCCGCCTCCGCGCGCCCTGCACGCTCCGTCGCTCTTCTGGAAATCACGGCGGAGGACTTTTGGAGAGCCTACCACGCCGCCCACCCGCTGGAAGCCGTGCGAAACGACGTACGCGGCGCCGGCCGCCTTCCGGACTACTCGCCGCGCGCCGCGCGCGCGGCCCGGGCGCGCTTCGCCGAACTCTCCCGGCGGATGCGCCGCATCCCCGCCGCCGGACTCTCCGCCGAAGAGCGCATCACCCGCGAGGCCCTGTCGTTTTGGATCGAGCGTGAACGCGCCGCCGCGTCTTCGGACACGGACGCGTGGCGCTTGGACCCCGCGTTCGCGCTCTACGCCGCGCGCCTGCTCTCCCGTCGTTACGATCCCGCTTCCGAAGAATTCCGGTCGCGGATTCGGGAGATTCCGATTTATCTCGCCGGACGCGAAAAGTCCCTGCGCCGCGGTCTCGCCTCCGGCGCGGTCGCGGCAGCCGTCTCAGTCGAACGGACCGCCGAGGCCGTTGAACGCTTCGCGGCCTCGCCGCCTCCGGGGTGGGCGTCGGTCGCTCCCGCGTACCGGCGCTACGCGGAATTTCTTCGCCGGGAATTGCTCCCGCGGGCGCGTTCCGACGACTCCCCGGGCTTGATCTCCCTTCCCGGGGGGCCGAGGCTTTACCGCCTCCTGCTGCGCCGCCGCTTCGGAATCGACCGCGACCCCGCCGCGCTGCACGCCGACGGTCTCGCGGCGATCGCGCGCTTAGGCCTCCCCCCCGCCCCAAAACGGCGCTTCGCCTCCTCCGAGCGGCGGTTGCGGGAGGCTCGAAACCGTTCGAACGCCGCCGCGGCCGAGCTTCCCCGCTTCTTTGCCGTCATCCCGAACGCCTCACCGACGATCGCCGCATTGCCGCAATACGAACAAAAAGACGCCCCTGCGGGACGCTATGACTCGGGCATGATCGAACTCGGCGACGTTCTCCCGTACGAACTGCCCGCGCTGCTCGCCCATGAAGGCCTTCCCGGCCATCACCTCGAACGCACAACCGCGCGCCGCGCGCCGGGTCTTCCGGAATTTAGAAGGCGCTTGTCTCTGTCCGTGCATTGCGAGGGTTGGGCTCTGTACGCGGAGAGTCTCGCCGGGGAAATGGGCCTCTACAAAACCCCCGAGGAACGCGCCGGCATGCTCGCCGCCCGCGCCTGGAGGGCGGCGCGCCTGGTCGTCGATACGGGGCTGCACGCAAAAGGGTGGAGCCGAAAAGACGCCGCCGCCTATTTGCGCGCGCATACGCGGCTGTCCGAGAGGCGGATCGAAACGGAGGTCGTCGATCTGATCTCCAATCCCGGGCGCGGGGTTTCGTACTGGGTCGGCGCGTCCCTCATCGAGGAGCTTCGCGCGAACGCCGAGCGCACGTTGGGTCCGCGCTTCGATCTCAAGCGCTTCCATGACGCGATTCTCTCCGGAGGGGCGCTTCCGCCGATGCTGCTCGAGCGGCGCGTGCGCGCGCGGCTCGGATTCTAATTGATACACTTTGAGTCGAGCCATGGCTATCGACGCCGACGTTAAAGACCTATTGAAGCGCGTTTCGCGCTCGATGTACCTGAGCCTCTCGGTGCTGCCCGAGCCCGTGCGCGACGCGATGGGGTTGGGTTATCTCTTTTGCCGAGCCGCCGACACCATCGCGGACACGCGGCTCGTGCCGTTGGAGAAGCGGCGCAAGACGCTCGACGAGTTTGGCGCCGCCTTCGACGGCGGCGCGACGGTAAAGGCCTCGCTCGCCGAGGGTTTCGCGCGGCATCAGGCCAGCCGCAGCGAGCGGGAACTCCTGGAGCGCCTCGGGGACTGCGTCGCTTTGTGGAAGCGCTTCCCCCAACAGGAGCGCGTTCTGCTCCGGAGAGTCGTCGACGGGGTGGTCGAAGGGATGCGGATGGATCTCTCGCTATTCGGCGGGGACTCCGTCGAGACGCTGACGGCCTTCCCCGACGCGGAGACTCTCGATTCCTATTGCCACTACATCGGCGGTGAGCCCGGCCGCTTCTGGACCGATCTATGCCTGCTGCGCCTGCCCGAACTCAAACATCTCAACTCGGGGAAACTGCGAAAACAAGGCATCGCTCTCGGAAAGGGGCTGCAAATCACGAACATCCTCCGGGACATCTCCAAGGATCTGCGCATCGGCCGCTGCTATCTGCCCCAACCGGAACTGAAGGGCGCGGGACTGTCGCCGAAGGATCTGCTCGATCCCGATTGCGTCGCGCGCCTGCGGCCCGTGCTGCGCAAATGGCTGGGGTGGGGGTTGGAGCATTTGGAGTCCGGAGCGGAGTATGTGCGCGCGCTCGACGGGCTGCGGCTTCGGGCCGCGGTGGCGTGGCCGCTGTTGCTGTCGCTCAAGACGCTCGCGATGGTGGCGAAGTCGCCGGACCTGCTTAAAGTAGAGGCGCGGGTGAAGATGTCGCGGGGGCAGGTCTACGGGTTGATCGCGGCGACGCCGTGGACGCTTTCCTCCAACGCCCGCTTCCAGCGCCGCTACAACCGGACGCGGCGTGAGTTAACCGCCGCTCTTTCCTAATTTTCCTATGGGTGTCAGGCCGTCACTTTGTCACTTTTGCTCGTTTATTGGTGCTGCGAATGCATCAGTGAGTCTTGAATTTGACCGCCATGGGGATTTTCCGTGCCAGATCGTCGGGCAATTTCACGAAAGTGACAAAGTGACGGCCTGACACCCATACGGGCTGGATTTTCCCCCTGCGGGGAGCTATTCTAATCCTATGGCACGCAACGCGCACAAGAAGAACACGGTCAGCGAAGACCTCCCGTCGTGGGGGGAGTTGATCGGCGGGACCTTGGCCTACGCCCAGGACACCGTCGACTCGGTCGTCAATTGGGGCTTTCACAAACTGCGGGAAACCGCCGAAAAACCCCGCAAATCCGATAAACCTCGCCATCCGGCGATCGACACGGCCGCGACCGCGGCGCGCGCCACGGCCGGATTCATCGGGGAGATCGGCGAGAGCTTCTACGCCACCTACGACGCGCTCAAAGAAGACAAACGGAAAAAATCCAAAACTAAACGTCGAGAATAAGCGAGGCCGTCAAGAGCCCCTCCTTTTCGACGACCGCCAGCCCGTGGTAGGTGGCGGCCTTCACCTCCGGGGAGACTCCCGCGTTTTCCGGCAGGAACGGACCGCTCACCGCGCACGCCAAGCCCCCCGCCCCCGCCGCGCTAAACGCGAAATCGCGCGGAATCTTTCCCGCGGAAAACAACAGGTGAATCAATTCGTTGACCCAATCCACCAGCAGTTCCTCGGGAGAATCCGCCGACAATGAAACGCGGATTGTGAACGCAGACGGTCCGGAAAGCGGCGCAGCGCCGCAAACGGCGAGGAGCCCCTTCGCCGCCTGGCGAAAGAGCTCCTCGTAGGAATCCGCTTCGAGTCGGAGTCCGACCTCGGCCGTATGCGCGACGACGCGAAAGCGCCCGGTTATTCGCCGCCCTCCGGAGTCTCCAGCTTCATCGCCGGACCTTCCGGGCCTTCCGGTTCGTCGATGATCGGCGCCACACGGGCGACCTTGTCTTCCGGCTTCAGGCGCACCAAGCGCACGCCCTGCGTGTTGCGAGACGCGGTCTTGATGTCCTTGCAGTGGAGGCGGACGGTCATCCCGCTGGTGGTCATGATCATGAGGTCGTCGGAATCGGTCACCAGCTTGATGCCGAGTGCGTCGCCGTTGCGTTCGCTCGCCTTGATCGTGATGATCCCCCCGCCGCCGCGCTTCTGATCTCGGTATTCGGAAAGCTTCGTCCGCTTTCCGTAGCCGTTCTCGCAGACGGTCAACAGGTCCTTCTTGGAATTCTCCGGACACGCTTCCAAACCGATCACTTCGTCGTCGGTCGCGAGACGGATTCCGCGAACGCCTTTCGCCTGGCGTCCCATCACGCGAACGTCCGTTTCGGAGAAACGAATCGCCCGGCCCTTGCGCGTCGCCACGAAGAGTTCGTCCTTCCCGTAGGTGTGTTCGACCCCTACGAGAACGTCGCCCTCCTCAAGCGTAATGGCCGCGATACCGTTGCGGCGGATATTCGCGAAGTCCGAGAGCGCGGTGCGCTTGATCGTTCCCTGACGCGTACAGAGGACGAGGGAGCTTTCCTTTCCCTTGGCCTCGTCGAACGAGCGGATGTCGATCACCGAGGAAACTTTCTCCTCCCCCGCGAGATGAAGCAGGTTGACGAGCGCTTTTCCGCGTGCCGTTCGGCCGCCCTCGGGGATTTCGTAGGACTTCAGCGCCAGTACGCGGCCGCGGTTGGTGAACATCAAGAGCGTCGCGTGACTGTCGGTCACGAACAAGTGCTCGATGAAATCAGCTTCTTTCATCGACTGTCCCGAGACGCCCTTCCCTCCGCGTCCCTGTGCCTTATAGGTGTCGACCGGAATGCGCTTGACATAGCCGCCGTTGGAGAGCGTAATGACGACCTCCTCTTTGGAGATCAGGTCTTCCAGCGTCATCTCGGCGCGCTCGGTCGTGATCTGCGTCCTGCGCTTATTAGCGTAATTATTCTTCACCTCGGCGATCTCATCCTTAATGATCGCCAAAACCTTTTGGGCGCTGGCGAGGATCGCCCGATACTCGGCGATGCGCTTCTGGAGTTCCGCGAACTCCTCCTTGATATCGTCGACGGAAAGCCTCGTCAACTGATGAAGGCGCATATCCAGAATCGCCTGAGTCTGAACGCGGCTCAGCTTGAAGTTCTTCATCAACTTCTCGCGGGCGTCGTTCTGGTCGGCGGATCCCCGGATTATCTTGATCACTTTGTCGATGTTGTCGAGAGCGATCAAAAATCCTTCCAGGATATGGGCCCGGTCGAGCGCCTTTCGAAGCTCGAAGCGCGTACGCCGCATCACGATCTGCTTTCGGTGCTCGACGTAATGGCCCAAAATCGCCTTCAGCGGAAGAACGCGGGGGCGCCCATCGACAAGGGCGAGCATGATCACGCCGAAAGACGACTCCATGGCGGTATGCTTCCAGAGCTGGTTGAGGACGACGTTCGCGTTGCCGTCCCGTTTAATCTCGATGACGACCCGCATTCCCCGACGATCGGACTCGTCTCGGATATCCGAGATGTCGTTGATCTTCTTGTCGCGTACGAGACCGGCGATCGTCTCGAGTAGGTTCGCTTTATTGACCTGATACGGGAGTTCCGTGACGATGATCGCCTGCCGGTTCCCCCGGATCTCCTCGATTTCCGCGAGCGCCTGAATGCGCACCGACCCGCGCCCAGTCTCGAAATAGTCGCGGATTCCGGTCTTGCCCCGCACGATGCCCGCGGTGGGGAAGTCCGGTCCCTTCATGATCTTCATCAATTCCTTGGTGTCCAAGGCCTTGGAATCGTCGATATAGGCGCAAAGCGCGTCGCAGACCTCTCCGAGATTATGCGGCGGCATGTTCGTGGCCATGCCGACGGCGATTCCCGTGGAGCCGTTTACGAGCAGGTTGGGAATCTTTGCCGGCAAAACGACGGGCTCCTCGAGTGAGCCGTCGAAGTTGGGCGAGAAATCAACCGTTTCTTTGTCGATGTCGGCGAGAAGTTCATCGGCGATTTTCGCCAAACGAGCTTCCGTATAGCGGTAGGCCGCCGCCGGATCGCCGTCCACTGATCCGAAGTTTCCCTGTCCGTCGACGAGCGGATGCCGCATCGAGAAATCCTGCACCATGCGAACCATCGCGTCGTACACCGCCGAGTCGCCGTGAGGATGGTACTTTCCGAGCACGTCCCCGACGACGCGAGCGGACTTCTTGTACGGCTTATTGTGCCGCAGTCCCATCCCTTCCATCGTGTAGAGAATGCGCCGATGGACGGGTTTGAGTCCGTCCCGGACATCAGGAAGCGCCCGTCCGACGATAACCGACATCGCGTAGTCGATGTAGGAGGATTTCATCTCCTCGCCGATGTCGCGGGTGGTGATATTCCCGATCGGTTCGGGGATCAACGGTTGTTCCTTGGATTTGCTCATCTAAAAAGTTCTCCCTGAGTATCCGTTAAACGTCCAGATTGCGCACTTCCTTCGCGTGCGTTTCGATAAATTGACGCCGCGGAGCGACTTTTTCGCCCATCAGCGTCGTAAAGGTCGTCTCCGCGGCGGCCATATCCTCAAGAGTCACCTTGACCAACTTGCGTTTAGACGGATCCATCGTCGTCTCCCACAACTGCTCCGGGTTCATCTCACCGAGACCTTTGTAGCGTTGGATACTCGCCCCGTGATGCGCCGCTTCCCGAACTCCATCGAGAAGTTCCTTCAAACCGAATCCTTCCTTCTCGTTCTTGGAGGATTTCAAACGGAACAGCGGAATCGTTTCCTCGTTTTCCTTCTGGCGGCCGTACCAAGCGATATCCAGACCGAGTTCCGCGAGACGGGTGGTGAGCTTATGGAGCCTCTCAACCTCCCATAACTCCTGAACCTCGTTGCCCAATTCCTCATCGAGATCCGCCGCGACGGTGTCTTCCTCGCCTTCCGCCGAGAGTTCGGCGCGCCGCTTCTCCCGGTGCGCCAGGAGAATTTCCTGCTGGCGGGCCCGCCACTCTTTTTCGCTGAAGAAGTATTCGTACTCGCCCGGCGCCGCTTCGTAGCGAAACAGGGGGAGACGCCCCTCTTTTTTGAAGGCGAGGAAATTATCGAGGGAAATAGACTTGCGCTCCAAATGCTTCAGCATCTCTTCGGTATCGAGCAAGTGCTTAAGAACGCCCTCCAACTCTTTCGAGGAAAGAATCTTAGATTTCTTTCCGTCGGGGGAAAGCGCCTCGACGGTAACCTCCTCCAACCCCTGCCGCATAAGCCACTGATTCATCTTCGGCTCAGTGTCGATATATATCTCGTTCTTGCCTTTCTTGACCTTATAAAGCGGAGGCTGCGCGATGTAGATAAAACCGTGCTCGATCAAAGGTTTCATCTGACGGTAGAAGAACGTCAGCAGCAAGGTTCTGATGTGCTGACCGTCTACGTCGGCGTCGGCCATAATGATGATCTTGTGGTAGCGGAGTTTATCCAGATTAAATCCGCCCTCGCCCTCGCCGATTCCGCAGCCGACCGCGGTGATCAAGGTGCGAATTTCCTCGTTGGATAGAATTTTCACCATCCGCGCGCGTTCGACGTTCAAAATTTTTCCCTTGATGGGAAGAATCGCCTGAAACGCTCGGTCGCGGCCCTGCTTCGCCGAGCCTCCGGCGGAATCCCCTTCCACGATGAATATTTCGCAGTGCTCGGGCTTGCGCTCCTGACAATCCGCCAGTTTTCCAGGGAGGGAACTGCTGTCGAGAACCCCCTTGCGGCGGGTCAGATCCTTCGCCTTCCGGGCCGCTTCTCTCGCCTCGGCCGCCTGCATCGCCTTCTGGATAATGGACTTTGCCGTCACCGGGTTTTCCTCAAAAAAGGTGACGAGACATTCCCCGACGGCGGACTTAATCCACCCTTCGGCCTCAGCATTCCCCAGCTTCGTCTTCGTCTGCCCTTCAAACTGCGGGTTTCCGATTTTAATCGACAAAACGCAGGTCAATCCCTCGCGAACATCGTCTCCGGTGATCTTAAAGTTCTTCCCTTTGAGCATATCTAACTTGCTCACATAATCATTAATCGCCCGCGTCAGCGCGCCGCGAAAGCCCGCTAAATGCGTTCCTCCCTCGATTGTGTGAATATTATTAACATAGGAATAGACATTCTCCGAGAAGTCGCCGTTGTATTGAATGGCGAATTCACAGACGCCTTCTTCGCGCTCTTTGGAGTAGAAGATCGGCTGCGGGTGCATCGTTTTTTTATTGGCGTTTAGAAATTGAACGAACTGGGAGAGCCCTCCCTCGTAATAGAAGACGCTCTTCTTATTTTCCTCGCGCTCGTCGATAAGCGTGATGCGTGCGCCGGCATTGAGAAATGCGAGTTCGCGCAGGCGCTTCGCGAGAATGTCGAAGGAATATTGATTTCCATTAAAAATTTCGATATCCGCCTTAAAGGTGATCTTCGTTCCGTGTTCCGACGACGGCCCGACGGCCTTAACCGGACCTTGGGGCTTACCGCGGTGGTACTCCTGAACCCATTTCTTTCCGTCCCGCTGCACCTCGGCGATCAGATACTCGGACAGCGCGTTGACGCAGGAAACCCCGACGCCATGAAGACCTCCGGAAATCTTATACGCGCTTCTGTCGAATTTTCCACCAGCGTGCAAAACCGTCATCACCACTTCCAGAGCGGACTTGCCTTTATATTTCTTATCGGTCATCTCATCAACGGGAATTCCGGACCCGTCGTCGGAAACAGAGACGATGTTTCCTGCATGAATCACAACCTCTACGGACGAGCAGCGTCCCGCGAGAATTTCATCGACGGAGTTGTCGACGACCTCATACACCAGGTGATGTAGCCCTGAAGGTCCCGTGGACCCGATATACATCGCGGGACGCTTGCGGACCGCCTCAAGTCCTTCGAGGACCTGAATCTTAGAAGAATCGTAAACATCCTTCACGGGTGTATCGTTTACTTCCGTCGCTTTGGACATATCGCGCTTTCTCCTTACCGGCTTCTTAGAGTCCATCCCGCATCTTCCGCGTGGGCCGGATGCCCTTAATCCAGGATCTCTTAAAATGCTTATTCAAACCCTTCACGATGCCGCCGCCGCGCATTTGGAGTTCCTGCGCCGCCGCCGGCGAGGCGACCTTTACATATAAAATTCCCCGCCGCACTCCCTCCAAAACCCAATGTTTGGCTAAATGACCCACTTCGTTTTCCCAAACATGGTTCAGGATCATCATTCGCTCGGAGGTGAACTGCTGCGTAAACTGCAGCTTCTTCAACGCGCTCGCGGCGGTACTCCAATGACCCTTGCGGATCATCCCCGTCAGGCCCGCATCGGCATGACGACGTACTTATACCCTTCCTCTCCCAGCGGCTCGATCAACGCGGGATTCACCGGGGTCGTCAACCCGATGCGCACGCGGTCGGTTCCCATCGCTTTCAACCCGTCTAAAACGTATTGCGGATTAAACGCGATTACAAAGTCATCTCCTTTGAATTCAATGGGAACTTCATCTTCGAATTCAAGAGTTTGGCTGGAGGCGGAGACATGGAGTTTTCCTTTCTTGAACGCGAACTTGACCGACCCGGAGCGATCCTGGCTGCAAAGGGCAGCTTGTTTCGTAATCGTCTGAAGAGAAGCTGAGTCTATTTCAACCTTAATATCCTTCTTCGAGGGAATCACCTGCTCGTAGTTGGGGAAACTCCCTTCTACCAACCGGGACAACATCGTTGTTTCCTTCGTTTGAAAGGCAATTTGGTTTTCTGTAATAGAAACCGATATTTTTTCCTCAGAATCATCGAGAGAGTTTACGAGCCGGATCAGTTCTTGAAGAATTTTGGTCGGAATAATAGCTCTAAATTCCTTATCTTTTGGAAGAATTCCCTTTTCGGAAATAGCGAGTCTTCGACCGTCGGTCGCGACCATAGTTAGAACGCCTTCGGCACCGACCCAGAATACGCCGTTGAGAACATAGCGCGTCTCATCGGAAGAAGCGGCGAAAATAGTGCGCTTCACCATCGCCGCCAGCTCTCCCGCCGGAACCTCGAAGGAAGCGCTCTTATTAAATTCAGGGAGAACCGGATATTCGGATTTCGGGGCGCCGTTGATGACGAAGCGCGAGCGGCCGCACTTCAATAAGACCCGGTTCTCTTCATCGATCGAAAGAAAAACCTCTTGTCCCGGCTGGAGGGTGTGAAGAATGTCGGAGAATTTCTTAGCGGGGATCGTGACGCTTCCCTCGTTTTCGATTTCGGCCTTGATGTAATGCTTTACCCCCATCTGGAGGTCCGTCGAAATGAGTTTTAGTTTTGACTTCTCGGTCTCAATTAGGAAGTTTAGAAGAATAGGTAAGGTCGTGCGCGCGGAAAGCGCGGATTGAATGGTTTGGACGCCTTTTGAGAGTTCTTCGGTACTGCAATTAATTTTCATGCGTCTTCTTCCTCTTCATTATGCGGCGGATAACGTGGATAACATATAGTCCTTCATATTTTAAAACCATTAGTTTTAAACAAGGTTGCCCCCGTTCATCCCCCTGATCCCGGCCGGACGGCGCCATCCCGGAATTAGGGTTCTTTATCTACTGGTTATCCACAGTTTTAATATGCTCCGTAGTCTTGTTTATTTTCTCCATAAAATAGGGATCCTTATCTATCAATTCCCGGATCTTATCTCGGGCATGAACAACGGTGGAGTGGTCCCGTCCCCCGAACGCCTCTCCGATTTGTGTCGTGGACATTTCCGTCAACTGCGTGGCGAGATACATCGCGATTTGCCGAGGAAAGGACACCTCCCGCCTGCGGGAGCGGGACTTCATATCCTTCGGATCGATCGCCCACTGATCGGCGACCTCCCGCTGAATCGTTTCGACCCGGACATTGACCGATTCATCCATGGAAACCGTATCCTTCAGTTGTTCCCGGGAGACCTGAACGGTCAAAGGGACTCCGGTCAGCGAGGAAAAAGCGGTCAGCCGAATAAGCGCCCCTTCAAGTTCTCGGATGTTGGACTTAAGCGCGGTCGCTATATAGAGCGTGACGTCGTCGGGAATGGATAGCCGTTCAGCTTCCGCCTTTTTTCTCAGAATGGCGATCCGCGTCTCCAGGTCCGGAGGCTTTATATCGGAGACGACCCCGAACTCCAGACGGGAGATCAAGCGTTGTTCGAGCGGGGCCATTTCCTTCGGTGCCCGGTCGGAGGCTACGACGATCTGCTTGCGGGAATTGTACAGTGAGTTGAAGGTATAGAAAAACTCTTCTTCGCTTCTCCCTTTTCCGATCAAAAACTGAATGTCGTCGATCAGGAGACAATCAAGATTTCGGAATTTATTGCGAAAGGCGTCGGGCTTGTCGTAGCGCAGGGAATTGATATACTCGTTGACGAATTCCTCGGACGTGGTGTACAAAACGCGCGCGTTCGGATGAACCTTCTTCATTGCGTGTCCTATGGCGTGCATTAAATGCGTTTTTCCGAGTCCGACTCCGCCGTAGATGAAGTAAGGGTTGAATTGCTGCCCCGGTTTTTTCGCGACCGCTTCGGCTGTCGCATGGGCGAAGCGGTTGGAGGTTCCTACAACGAAGCTTTCGAACGTGTAGCGCGGGTTTAGGTCGCTGAGATCGAACGAGGATTGGGGCTTCGCCGTGCGAACGGGATCGGCGACGGGAAGTTGATTCTCGATGTCTTTACGCACGGCGTATTGCAGCGCCAGGTGCGAACCGGTACGGCTCTTGAGACGGTCTTCAATTCTATTTTGATAATTCGAACCGATATGGTCGACAAAAAACTTATTTGGGACCTGAATTCGGAAGAGATCGTTCTCGATGCCGAGGACCTTTACGTCGGTCAACCATAAATCGACATCCTCTTCCCCGAGTTCGGGACGAAGGGAATCTATAATTTCCTTCCAGACGATAGCGGGCTCTAGGTTATCCACAGGTTATCAACAGATGTTGATGACTTTAAAAGCTCTTATTTTTTAAAATTAAAACAGTACAAAACACCCCCCCCGTACGGACCCCTTTCGGGGCGGGAGGTCCTCAAAATTAGACTTGTGGATATCTTATTAAATTTTCAATGAATAGTCAACTAAAGACGAGATAATCAGCGATCCGGACTTATTGACACTCTAGAGGTAAAAGAATAAACTCAGTCTGCGTCTTTTCGTATCATTGGTAGGGAGAGCCCATGAAAATCCATGTGACCGGCAGGCATATGCGCCTGACTAAACCAATTCAGAACTACGTAGACGAGAAGGTCTCGAAGGCGCAGCGATACTTCGACAACATCGTTTGGGCACAGGTACTCCTTTCTGTGGAAAAGCGCTCTCATCAATGCGAAATCATCCTTCACGCTTCCAAGCAGACCTTCCGTTCCCTCGCGACCTCCTCGACGCTGTACGCGGCCATCGATATGGCTTCCGATAAAATCGACACGCAGCTGCGCCGATACAAGGACCGGGTTAAGGGACGAAATAAGAAGGGACGGGCCTCGGCAACTCAGGCACTGAGCGAGGAAATGGATCCGACCCCCGTCCGCTTTTCGGTCGTCAAACAGGTCCCGCTGATTCCGATGACGGCCGATGAGGCCGCGCAGCAGATGGAAGATCTCGGCTACACCTTCTGGATGTTCCAGGATTCCGAGACCAAGCAGGTTAATGTGATATTCCGGCGTCTAGACGAATCGTTCGGCCTTCTGCAGCCGACGAAGAATGTCAAGGCTGCCAAGAAAGCGATCCGCTGACGCGGCCCCGAGCCCGGACCGGATGCGATTTGTAACCGTCGGAAATCTACTCAAAGAATATCGCGCTCTTCTGAAGCTCGAGCTTCTTTCGGGACGCGCCAACCTAAAACGCAAGATCACCACGGCTGAAGTGAACCGTCCCGGGCTCGCGCTCGCGGGCTTCCCCGACCATTTTAGGGCCGAACGCGTTCAAATCATCGGACGCGGCGAGCAGTCTTACTGCATGAAAGCCTCCGCGAAAAGCCTGGAGGCGAATATCGAGAGGATGTTCGCCAACCACCACGAAATCCCGTGTTTGGTCCTCACCCGTAAATTAAAGGCTCCTCAGACGCTCGTGAGGGCATGCCGGAAATTCAAGGTCCCGCTGCTGCGCAGCGGACTAGACACCGCCGATTTCGTTGGAGAGATCACTGCGATGCTCGACGATCGCCTCGCACCGCTCACGCGCGTGCACGGGGTTCTGGTGGACGTGTACGGCCTTGGCGTGATGATCCAAGGGGAAGCCGGAATCGGGAAATCGGAATGCGCGCTCGAACTTGTGAAGCGGGGACACCTGCTTGTCTCCGACGATATTGTGGAAATTCGCCAGAAGCACGGGGCGATTCTGGACGGGGCCTGCCCGGAACCGCTTAAGCACTACATGGAAGTACGAGGCCTGGGGATTATCGACATGAAGCTACTCTTCGGGATCGGCTCCTTGATGCCGCATACGCCGATCGGCCTGCTGATTCATCTCGAACCCTGGGATCCTACGGCGCATTACGAGAGAACGGGTCTCGAACGCGTGACGAAGAAGATTTTGGACGTCGAAGTACCCATGGTGCGCATTCCTGTGAGCCCGGGCCGCAATCTCGCCGTGCTGATAGAAGTCGCCTCTCTTAATCAGCAGTTGAAAATCGATGGGGATTTCCCCGCGGAACGGTTCAACCAGCGGATTCTCGCCCGCATGAATCCGCGACGGGCTCGGACGAGGCGTCGATGAACGAGCGACGCCTGTTTATCATCTCCGGACTCTCCGGTGCCGGTAAGAGTCAGGCCCTGAAAATTTTCGAAGATCTCGGCTACTTTTGCGTCGACAATCTTCCGGTCGCCTTGATCGGATCGTTTGCCGACTGGATTTTAAGTTCTCAGGACGCGCATCACCGGAGAGTCGCTCTCGGATTGGACATCCGCGGGCGCGGGTTCATGAAGAACTTCGCCTCGGTGCTGGACGATCTCGGACGCCGCGAACTGGAATGCCGGGTGCTCTTTCTCGATTCGAGCGATGCGGTTCTCGTGCAGCGGTTTTCGGAGACGCGCCACCGTCACCCGCTGGGCAAGAACACGGTCGCCGCGATCCGGGAGGAGCGGAAGCTTCTCACGAACGTGAAGGCGCGCGCCGCCAAGGTCATCGATACCAGCGGCCTGACTCTCGGCGAGTTGAAGGAAAAGGTTTCCATCGCGCTGGAACTCAAACAGACGAGCGAAATGCAGCTGTCGGTGGTGTCGTTCGGCTACAAGCACGGCATTCCCATCGACGCGGATCTCGTCTGGGACGTCCGTTTCCTTCCGAATCCGTACTACAAGGCGCCGCTCAAGAAGAAGACGGGGCTGGACGCTCCGGTCGCGGCCTACATTTTGAAGCAGCCTCAGGCGACGCCGTTTTTGAATCGGTTTTTTGAGATGGTGAGTTCTCTTCTCCCCGATTATATCCGGGAGGGAAAATCGTATCTGACCATCGCGATCGGCTGTACGGGAGGCAGGCACCGCAGCGTGTTCGTCGCTCATTGGCTGAAGGGGGCGCTGCGGGACGCCGGATACGCGGCGCGGGAGTATCACCGGGATATCGCCCGCTGAGAGCATGGTCAACATCATCGTCATCACCCACGGGGAATTCGGAGCGTACTTGATCGAAGCGGCGGAAGGCATCGTCGGTTCGCAGGCCGAAGGAGTACGCGCGGTTCCGATTTCATCGCGGTTGAGCGTCGGGGAAGTGAAGGCGCGGCTGGAAGAGGCGATCGAAGCGCTTCGAGGCGAGGACGGCATCGTCGTCGCCACCGACATGCCCGGGGGAACGCCCTGCAACGTGGCGATGCCGTTGGTTAGGGACATGGATCGCGTTCATGTGGTCAGCGGGGTCAACCTGTACATGCTGATCGCCGCGTTCAACGCCCGGCGGGGCGCCTCGGCGTGCGAACTCGCGGAAACGATGGTGTCGGCGGGGAAGCGCTCCTGCGCCGACATTAAAAATATTTTCTTGGCGAAGGCTTGAAAGAAATGGCGATTTCTTTGGTCCGCATCGACGACCGCCTCATCCACGGACAGGTTGTGGAAGGCTGGGTCCCGGCCTTGGGGATCAAACGGATTTTGGTCGTCTCTGATTCGGCCGCAGGCGATCCTACGCAATCAGCGCTCTGGAGTCTTTCGGCGCCGGAGGGGGTCGAGCTTCGAATCGAACCGGTCGCGAAAGCGCCCGGGGCCATCGCGGCCTTTTTGGCGGACGGCGTGAAAACGCTGGTTTTGGCCTCGGGACCCAAGGATATCCTGGCGCTTCTCGAGGCGGGGGTTTCGTTTTCTTCGGTCAATGTCGGAGGGCTTCATTACGCGGCGGGAACGGTTCGCCTGGGGAAGGCGGTCTATTTGAACGAGGAAGATTTGCATTGTTTCCAGCGCATCGCGCAGCGAGGCGTGCGCATCGAAGGCCGCGCGGTTCCCGATGAAGCGGAGATCGACTTGCTTTCGGTGATTCATGACCGCGGAGCCGCGGCGGGTGGTTGAGCGTGAGCGCGCTTTGGCTGATCTGCGCAATGACGGCGGCCGCGCTGTCGTTGGACCGCGTCCTGATCGGGCAGTGGATGCTGTCGCGTCCCGCGGTGCTCGGACCCTGCCTGGGAGCCGCTCTCGGCGACACCGCGACCGGGTGGTGGGTGGGACTGTTGTTCGAGGCGATGTCGTTGGACGCCTCTCCGGTGGGCGGCGTCATCGGGATGAACGGGACGATCGCGGCCGCCTCGGCTCTTCTCGCCGCTCTGGGACCCGTCCCCCTTCCGCTCGCGGCCGCGTTCCCTTTGGGCATCGGCTTCGGTTTTTTGGTTCGGCCGCTCGAGGAGCGTCTCCGGCTTCGGCGCGAGGTGTGGACGCGCCGCGTCGCGGACTCTCTACGGGAGGGACGCGACATTGCGTGGGCGCGGGCGATCGGAACGAGTCTCGCGAAGGAATTCGCGGCGCTGTCGCTTTTACTGACCGTCGGAGTGGGACTCGCGGCGGGCGCGGCGGGGGCCGTTTGGAACGTCGCGCCGGAAACGGTTCGCGCAGCGTTTTCGGACGCGCTTGCGCTCGCGCCCCTGGCGGCGTCGGCGTCCTTAATGTTCCGGCTCGCGAGGAAGCGGTAAAATGAATCCGGGAACGCGCGCGGCTATGTTCGGCAGATCGTTCTTCCTCCAGGCGCTGTGGAGCCCTGCGGGAATGCAGAATTTGGGCCTGTTGTTCGCCTTAGAGCCCGCGCTCAAAGAGATTTATCCGCAAGAACAGGAGCGCCGTCGGGCGGGGTTGCGCCACATGGGTTATTTCAACACGAACCCGTACATGAGCGGCTTCGTCCTAGGGGTCGTCGCTCGTCTTGAAAAGTCTTTGTGCGGTTGCGCCGATCCCGAACGCGCCGAGGAGCGCCTCGACGCGCTGAAGAAGGCGATGGGCGCGGCGCTCGCGGCCGTCGGAGACGCGGCAGTATGGGGGGCCCTGCAGCCGGCCTGCGCGGCCGCTGCGGTTTTGGCCGCGACGGTTTCCTGGCTGTTCGATTTTAAATTCGCGGCGCTCGCCTGCGCGCTCGGATATCTCGCGCTGTTTAATGCCCCGACCCTTTGGCTCCGGTGGAAGGGATTGTCCCTGGGCTATGATCTCGGCGAGAACCTCCCGGCCGCCCTGCAGGAATGGAACTGGCGGCGCACGGTGCTCCGGATTCGTTTGGCGGGCTTTCTCTGCGCCGCGGCCGCTCCCGCGCTGCTCTTGGTTCGCGAGGCCGGATTCGTCGGCTGGCGCTCTGCGCTTGCAGCGGCCGCGTTTGGAGCGTTTTTCGCGCTTCGCCGCGCGGGATGGTCGAGTCCGGCCGTCTACGCCTCGTGCGTGACGGCGGCGTTCGGATTCAGAGGGGTCTTGGCGCTGTTATGATCGAAAAGGAATTCAAGGTCACGACCAAATTGGGGCTGCACGCCCGCCCCGCCTCTCTGTTCGTCCAGACCGGATCCCGGCACTTGTGCAAGGTCACCGTGACCAAGCATCACAACGGCGAGGAAATGGTCGTGAACGGCAAGAGCGTGATGGGGCTGATGATGCTGGCGGCCGCTCACGGAGAAACCCTGAAGGTCGCGCTTGAGGGGCCCGATGAGGACGAGGCGATGCGGGCTTTCGAAAAATTGTTCGCGCGGAAGTTCGATGAGGATTAACGCGTGATCGTCATCAAGGGGGTCCCGGCGAGTCCGGGGATCGCGATCGGACGGGCCTACGTTCTCGAGAACGAGGAGATCGTTATTTCCCGGGTCGACATTCCCAAGCAGCAGATCCGCGTGGAAGTGAAGCGGTTTAAATTGGCTCTTGAAGCCACGCACCGGGATCTCGACGCCACGGAAACGAAGGTTCTTAAAATGCTCGGAAAGGAGCATGCGCGCCTGATCGACACGCATCGCTTGATTCTTCGCGATCCGTTGATCACCAAGGACGTTCCCAAACGCATTCAAGACGAGAAGGTCAACGCCGAGTTCGCCCTGTCCGAGGCGCTGGAAGTGGTCAACCAGGCGTTCGAAAAGATGCATGATGAGTTTTTCCGCGAACGCCGCCACGATCTCTTCGACGTCGGAAAGCGCCTTCTGTCGCATCTGCTTAAAACCGAGAAGAAGACGCTTTCCGATGTGAAAAGGCCGTCGATTTTAGTGTCGCGCAATCTTCTTCCGTCGGATACGCTCAATCTGAAGGAAAACAACATCCTCGGATTCGTGACCGATTTGGGCGGAAAGACGAGCCATACCGCGATCCTGGCCCAGAGCATGGAGATCCCGGCCGTGGTCGGGCTCTCCGACGCGAGCCACCGGATCAAGGCTGGCGACGAGGTCATTTTAGACGGCGATCAGGGCCTGGTCATCATTCACCCCAGCCCCGAGGCCGTGGTCAAGTATGAAAAAGTGCGCGAGCGCTCGATCCAGGAAGAGGAGGTCCTCGAGAAGCTGCGCGGCGTCCCCGCGAGCACGGCGGACGGAAAGCGGTTCAAAATGGCCGTCAATCTCGATACCCTCGAGGAATTGAAGACGACGCTTCTCTTAAAGCCCGACGGCGTCGGACTGTTTAGGACCGAGTACTTATTTCTCAACCGCACGACGGCGCCCTCTGAGGAAGAGCAGACGGAGGCCTACTCGAAAGTCGCCGAAGCCATGTCCCCCCATCCTTTGGTCATCCGGACGGCCGACATCGGAGGGGACCGGCTTTCCCAGTTGGGGCTTGAAGGGCCCAAGAACGAAGCGAACCCGTTTATGGGATTGCGCGGCATCCGGCTTTTTTTGCGGCATTCCGAACTGCTGAAGACGCAGTTTCGGGCGATTTTAAGGGCGACGCTTCAAGGGAGGGTTTCGGTGCTGCTCCCGATGGTTTCGTCGCTTCGGGAACTTCAGAGCGCCCGCCGGATTTTTTTTCAAGCGCAGCAGGAACTGCTCGCCGAAGGCGTCCCGCTTCCGAAAAAAACCCCAGTGGGGATCATGGTGGAGATCCCCTCGGCCGCCATCCTGCTCGACCATTTTCTCGAAGAGGCGGACTACGTTTCGATCGGGACCAACGACTTGATCCAGTACACTCTCGCGGTCGACCGGATCAACGAAGAGGTCGCTCATCTCTACGATCCGTATCACCCTGCGGTGCTCCGGCTGCTTCACGGCATCGTTGAAACCACGCACAAGCACGGCAAGAAAGTGACGGTCTGCGGCGAGATGACCTCCGATCCCAAGGCGGTTCCTCTGCTGATCGGTCTCGGCGTGGACGTGCTTTCGGTGACGCCGCGCATGTACCTGCGCGTCAAGCAGATCCTTCGGTCGCTGCGCTTCAGCGACGCTCAGGCGATGGTCGCAAAGGCGCTCAAGCAGAGCGACTCCAGCGAAATTCGAAAACTCGTCGGCGAGCTTTGATCCGTCCTATGAGCGAACCGAAGCGTATCCGAAACTTCTCCATTATCGCCCACATCGACCACGGCAAGAGCACGCTCGCGGATCGGCTGCTGGAGCATACCGGAACGATCGATCCGCGAAAAATGAGCAATCAACTGCTCGATTCGATGGAATTGGAAAAAGAGCGGGGGATTACGATCAAGGCGAAGGCCGTCCGAATGCTCTACAACAGCAAAAGCGGCGAACAGTACATCTTCAACTTGATCGATACTCCCGGGCACGTCGACTTCACCTACGAAGTGTCCCGCGCCCTCGCGGCCTGCGAAGGCGCCCTCTTGGTCGTCGACGCCACGCAGGGGGTCGAAGCCCAGACGCTCGCGAACTGCGACTTGGCCAAGAACCTGAAACTGAAGCTGATTCCCGTCATCAACAAGGTCGATCTGCCTTCCGCGGACCCCGAGGGAGTCGAAGAGCAGATCTTCGACGTGCTGCACATCCTCGAGGACAGTGTGTATGCGTCGGCGAAGGAAGGCAAGGGCACGGTTGAGGTTCTCGAAGCGATCATCGCTCAGATTCCGCCGCCGACCGGGTCGGACGACAATCCGCTCGCCGCGCTCATCTTCGACTCGCTGTACGATCCCTACCGGGGCGTCATTCTTTATTTGCGCGTCGTGGACGGAGTGCTCAAGAAGGGGGACAAGATCAAGTTCTTCTCGACCGGCGATGAGGTTCAAGTCGAGGAAGTCGGATTCTTGACCCCGGCGAAGATTCCCACGGAGGAATTGACCTCCGGCGAGGTCGGCTACCTGGTCTGCGGCATCAAGGACATCCATCAGGTGCGCGTCGGAGACACGCTCACGGGAATCGTGAAACCGGTGAAGACGGCGCTTGCCGGCTACGAAGAAGCGAAATCCGTCGTTTTCGCCGGCGTGTTTCCGGTAAACCCCGCGGATTATCCGGATTTGAAAGCGGCGCTCGAGAAGCTGAACATGGAGGACTGCTCCTTCCATTACCAGGTCGATACCTCGAAAGCGCTCGGTTTCGGTTTCCGCCTCGGGTTTCTCGGGCTGCTTCACATGGACATCGTCAAAGAACGTCTCGAGCGGGAGTTCGGTCTGAGCTTGATCGTGACCGCCCCCAACGTCGTCTTTCGCGTTAAGGCGAAGGGGAACGCCGATTTCGAGACGATCGATAACCCCGCGAATTTCCCGCATTACGGCGATATCGAGGCGATCCACGAACCCTATGTGGACGTGACGATCATCCTCCCCACGAATTATCAGGAACCGGTGATCAATCTCCTCAAAGACCGGCGAGGGATTTACAAGGACATCGAGTACGTGCCGGGACAGAGGATGATCATTCGCTACGAACTCCCGCTCTCGGAGATCGTGTTCGATTTTTACGACAAGCTCAAATCCGTCTCCCGAGGCTACGCCTCGTTCGATTACGTCCCGTCGATCGAGCGCGAGGCCGACCTCGTGAAACTGGAAATTCTCGTGCACGGCGAGCCCGTGGACGCGCTGAGTTCGATCGTGCACAAGGAAAAGGCTCACGTAATGGGAAAGGGGATGTGCGAAAAGCTCAAGGAGTTGATTCCCCGCCAGATGTTTGAGGTGGCGCTTCAGGCGTCGGTACGCGGCCGCGTCGTGTCCCGTGAAACGATCCCGGCGATGCGAAAAGACGTGATCGCCAAATGCTACGGGGGAGACATCACCCGCAAGCGCAAACTGCTCAACAAGCAGAAAGAAGGCAAGCGAAAGGCGAAACAACTCGGGTCGGTCGAAATCCCCCAAGAGGCGTTCTTGGCGGTCCTTAAAATCGAGCGCTGAGGGAACGTTCTGGCGTCTCGCGCGTCTAAAACGTTTAATCTTTACCAAGGAACGGAACATGGAAACCAGACTTTTCTTCATCGGCGTCGCGATGGGCGCGTACGCGTTCGCGACGCGGCGCTGGACGAAGACCGGGAAACTCGACTCCCGGACGGCGACCGCCCTTTGGCATGGGCTGTTTTATCTGCTCGCCGGATTCGGCATCACGTTGGTGGCGGTGCTCTCGATTGAAAGCCGCGTCCGCTTCGTCGACGCGGCCTCGGGCGTGCTGTCGGCCCGGGAAATTCTCACGGGCCTGCTCGGGGGATTGCTTTTGGGGACGTGGGGCTTTTTCCGCGCCTGGACGCAGGGGGGCGAGGAGCAGGCGCGCAGGTTCTACCTTGAAGAAGATCTCGAGTGGGCGGAAACGGTTTTTTCCGCGGTGCTGCTGGCCGCCGTGCTGATGTACTTCGTCGTCCAGGCGTTCAAGATCCCCTCCGGGTCGATGCTCAACACTTTGCAGATCGGCGATCACCTCTTCGTGAACAAATTCATATACGGGTTTCGCATCCCGCTGACGGACAAGCGCGTTCTCGAGTTGCGCCCGGTCGGGCGGGGAGACATCATGGTCTTCCGGTTTCCCACCGACGATCCCACCGAGGTGCACTGCGGCAGCGTTCAATATGGAAAGGACTTCATCAAGCGGGTGATCGGGCTTCCAGGCGAGACCGTCGCGCTTCGGGACGGCAAGGTGCTCATCGACGGGAAACCCCTCGGGGACGAACCGTACGTCCATCTCCGCCACTCCGTACGCTACCCCGCACCCTCGATCCAATTGACCCCGGAACGCTATCAGGAGTTTTGGCAAAACCGGGAACTCGACTCGAAGCTCGGGGATACGATGAAGGATCACTTCGGACCGGTCACGGTCCCCGAGGGTTCCTATTTCGTGATGGGCGACAATCGCGACGCTTCCTGCGACGGCCGCTTTTGGGGGCCGGTGCAGAAGAAATACGTGAAGGGCAAAGCCTGGATTCTCTACTGGCCTCCCAACCGAATGGGCGGGATTTCATGAAACGCTTTGCCGCTGCTTTGATCCTCACCGCTTTTCTTTCCGTTCCCCTATTCGCTGCTTCGCGCGTCCTCGTGGCTCCCTACTCGGGAATCATCACGCCCGTCGCGTCCGAATTCATGCGCGGGGCGATGGCGCGAGCCGAGGAAGGGGGCTACGACGCGCTCGTCATCGAACTCGACACCCCCGGCGGCCTGATGGAGTCGATGCGCGACATCATTAAAGGGATCTTCGCCTCGAAGGTCCCCGTCATCGTGTACGTCTCGCCGGAAGGCGGTCGGGCCGCGTCGGCGGGGGTTTTTATAACGATGGCGGCGCATGTCGCCGCGATGGCGCCCGGAACGAACATCGGCGCCGCGCATCCCGTATCGATCGGCTCCCCGGGAGGGTTGAAGCCTCCGATGGGAGAAAAGAAAGAAAAGGCGGGTCAGGATACGATCATGGAGGAGAAGGTGGTCAACGACGCGGCCGCCTACCTGAAATCCATCGCGCAAAAGCGCGGGCGAAATGAAGAGTGGGCGTACGCCGCCGTCACCCGCAGCACCTCTATTCCCGCCGGGGAAGCCTTGACGCTGGGGGTCGTGGACCTGATCGCGGCGGACCGGACGGCGCTTTTTGCCGCGATCGACGGCCGCAAAATAGCGGGATTTACGAGTCTGCTGCGCGTCAAAGGCGCCTCCGTGGATTTTTACGAGATGACGCGCAGGCAGCGCTGGCTCGCGACGATCAGCGATCCGAATGTCGCGATGATCCTGATGAGTCTCGGCGCCGGGGGCTTGTTCATCGAGCTGTACAACCCGGGACTAATTCTCCCGGGAGTGGTCGGCGCGGTCTGTCTGCTGCTGGCGTTCTACGCCTTTCAAACCCTGTCGGCGAGTTATGCCGGGGTGCTCCTGATCGCCGTGGGAATGATTTTCTTCCTGCTGGAAATTAAGGTAACCAGTTACGGCATGCTGGCGTTGGGCGGCATCGCCGCGATGCTCTTGGGGGTTCTGATGCTGTTTCAGCAATCGTTGGGCGGTCTCGGCGTTTCCTGGAGCGTGATCGTGAGCACGATCGGCGGGCTGCTGGTCGTGACCTTCGGCGTTTCGGCGTTGGTGATGCGCGCCTACGGCCGCAGGGTCGTGACCGGGGAAGAGGGATTGCTCGGGCAAACTGGAGAAGCCCTCGAACGCTTGGACCCGGACGGCACCGTCCGGGTCGCCGGGGAACTCTGGAAGGCCCGTTGCGTCGGGGACCCGGTCGACGCCGGAACCCCCGTTGTGGTCGTCTCGGTGGACGCGATGACGCTGACCGTCCGCGGGCGTAGGCCTTAAGCCGGCGCCGCCTTAGGCCTTTCTGCTCATAGCGGCCGCGGGCGGGGCCTGCTATCTTCCTCATATGAAAGCCCTCCTCTCCCTCTTCGTTTCTCTGCTGTTGGCCGTCCCCGTTGGGGCCGCCCCCACCGTTTTCAAGGGACCCGGACGCGCCATGAGCGCTCCGCTCGCCGTTCCCGTTTCCGCCGCCGGCGCGGTCGCCGCGATCGGCTTTCAGCTCGATCACCTGTCGCTCAGCTTAGGGACTTTCTTGCCGGAGTTAAGCCGCGTCGGACTTCCCGCGGAGGGGCTGACGCCGATTTCGGAAACAGCGGCCGTGGAGTTCCTCGCGCGGGAATCCCTCCCGTCGATTTACGCCGCGAACGCGCCCGCCCCGTCCCCCGCGGCGGCGGCACGACCCGAAGCGGCGCGGCTGATTTCGGCGGCGCTGGCGGATCCCGCCAAATGGGAAGCGCTGTCGCGCACCTTGCGGGAACGCGGCGGCGAGTCCGGCGCGCGCGCGGCCGATCAGCTCGACGCGGCGGCCCGAAGCACTCAGCTCTCTCCGCTCTTTGAGCGTCTCGGCCGCGATTTCTCCGATACGAAGGATTTCGAGTCCCGACTGTCTGCTCTCTTCGACGGCGGAACCTTCGCTCCGCGTTCGGTCGCGCCGCGGGCGAGCGAGACTCCCGAATCCTTCGTCGCCTACGCGCAGCGCCGTTTCGCCGCCGGCCGCGCCCGTCTCGGGGTGCTCGCGGCGAACCGAATCGCCGCCGGGGTCCCGACGGACGGGGAACTGCACGATTCCGTGGCGCTTTCGCCGTTGACCAACCCCGAACGGGAACGCGTCCTTATCGACTTATTCGAACGCGCCGGGGCGAGCCGCGAGGAAATCCATCTTCAGGACGCCGGACGGGGACGCAGCAACATCTACGTGGTCAAGCCCGGAAAATCCGACCGGATCGTCGTCGTCGGCGGGCATCACGACAAGGTGAGCCGCGGCGCCGGCACCATCGACAACTGGACCGGCGCGACGATGGTCGCCAACCTCTATCAGGCGATGCGCGATCTCGCCACGGACGCGACGATCGTCTTCGTGGGATTCGCGCGTGAAGAAGAGGGGCTTCTGGGCTCGAAGGCGTTTTTGCGGGAAATGCCCGCCGAAGAGCGAAAGCGCATCGACGCGATGGTGAATTTAGACACGCTCGCCGTCGACGGCACCTTCTCCTGGAGGAACAATTCCGACCGGTCGCTTTTGGATTTGATCCAGCGCGTCGCCGCGCGCGCCCGATTGGCGTTGACGGAAACGACGCTGTGGGGCGGGGACGCAGATTCCTCGTCTTTCCGCCGCTACGGAATCCCGGCGATCACCGTCTTCGGGGCCTCGCAGGACGTGATCTTCGACATCATCCACTCCGAGCGAGACACCATCGCGGCCTTCTCCTTGCCCCACTACAAGAACGCCTTTTTGCTGACGCTGGAGACGATGAAGACGCTCGCGGAAAAGCCGCTGTCGGGTTTTGCGCGCTGGACGGCGGCCGTGTCCGGATTTCTGCGCGCCGCGTTCAGGCCTTCTTAAAGCGGATCGAGAAGACCGTTTCCTCGCCCGGCTCGAGGGAGACGCTCGCTCCCATTTTGCCGAGGGCCTTCTTGACGTAGGCGAGTCCGAGGCCGATGCCCTTGGGTTTGGTCGTGTTGAACGGTTCGAACAGGCGCGCGAGCGCCTCCTGCGGAACCCCGCCGGCCGTATCCGCCACCCGAACGCTTCCGTCCGCCGCGGTTTCGATCCGGATCTCCGCGTCCTCATCGAGGGAAGCGGCCTGCACCGCGTTTCGAATCAGATGGGCCAAGGCCTTCACCGCCAACTCCGGATCGGCCTCGACGCGGGCGCCGCCGTCCGCGTACTCGGATTCGATCAATGTCCCGTCGGGCAGCGCGACCCCGGCCCGGGCCGTGTCGACGATCTGGCGCAAAGAATACGGGGCGAGCTTCGGCTCCTTCATGCGGCAATAGAGTAAAATCTCCTCCAAGACGTCGTTGGCGTGGGTCAGTTCGGATTCGATGATGCTCAAGTGGCGCGCGACTTTTTCGTCCCGGACTCCGAGATTGCCGAGCTTCGTCTTGATAAAATAGGAGGAGTTCTTGATCACGGCCATGGGATTGCGCAGTTCATGGCTGACGATCGGGGCCAGCAGCTGCAGGGCTTCATCGATCTCTTCGGGCTTCATGACGCTACTTTAGCCGAATAAACCATGACGGGCAAGACTCGCGACATTCAGGCCGTATTCTTCGACATCGGCAACGTTCTTGTCTCCTTTGACGGGGGCGCGGTGCTGCGCGACCTCGCCTGGGCCGCCCGCCGCCATCCGCTCAAGGTCGCCCGTCTCTTCTGGAACGGCAAGCTGATCGACCGCATCGAGCGGGGCGAAATCCTCCCGCGCGAGCTGTATAAGCAACTGCGCGATGAGATGGAGTTCAAAGGGGGCTTTCCCCATTTCAAGCGGGCCTGGTGCGGACACTTCCGACTGATGCGGGATTCGGTGCGTCTCTTGGAGCGGGTCGCCAAACGCCGCCCCACCTATCTGTTGTCCAACACCAACCGGCTGCATTACGCGGCGCTGCAGCGCCGCTACGCCTTCACCCGCAAGGTCAAGGCCGCCGCGTTGTCGCATAGGCTGGGGGCTCGCAAGCCGGAGGCGGCGATCTATCATGCGGCCTTGACAATGGCCGGGGCCGCCCCGGAGGGGAGCCTGTTTATCGACGATCTCTCCGCGAACGTCGCCGCCGCTAAGAAACTGGGCTGGAACGCGGTGCGCTTTACCACGGCCAAGGCGCTGCACGACGACCTCATCCGCTACCGAATCCTCTAATCAAAGATCGCTTTTTCGGTCCCCGGTCATAAGCCAATCTTATATGATCGGCTTAGGCGCAGGAGGGGTTCCCTATGAAGTTCTACGACTTTCTTTTCCGTCATCGAGAGGCGATCCTCGCCTTGACCCAAAAAAAGGGATCGGTCGTCTCGGGAGCGCGGGCGAATTCCGAAATCCTGGAGCGAGGGCTGCCCATTTTTTTCGACAACCTCATCGCGGTGCTGCGCCGGGAAGAGGGCTTATCCCCGGAGGGGGCCCCCAAGGATGATTCTCAGGCGACCACCGAGCGCGGTCAAGAGCTCTCCCGGCTCGACTACACCATCGCGCAGGTGGTGTACGGCTATGGCGCGATTTGTCAGGCGATCACGGAAATGGCGAAGTCTCTCGAGGTCGGCGTCGAGGCCGAGGAGTTCGGCATCCTCAACCGCTGCCTGGACAAGGCCATCGCCGAAGCCGTCACCGAATTCGAGAGGGCCCGCGTCGTTCAAGCGGAGGTCGACGAGAGCAAGCGTTTGGGTTTTCTGACCCATGAATTGCGCAACGCCCTGACCGCCGCCAGTTTGGCCTACCACCTGGTCCAGCAGGGAGGGCGGGGCCCCGACAGCAGCATGGGCGAGATCGTGACCCGAAACCTGGGCCGCATGCAGAATTTGATCGACGGGGCCTTGTCCGAGCTGCGTCTCAATGTGGAACCTTCCGTGGATCGTCGGCCGCTGCGCCTCCTGGATGTCGTTGAAGAGGTGGAGGCGACCGCGGTGCTGGAGTGCCGCGCCAGAGGAATCCACCTGTCCGTGGAGGTCGACCCCGGACTTCAAGTCAACGCCGATCGCCAATGCCTGATTTCCGCGCTGGCGAACCTGGTGCAAAACGCCATGAAATTCACGAAGCCCGGCACCGGGGTCACCGTGCGCGGCCGCGAGGACGGTGAGCGCGTCGTGCTCGAAGTGGAAGACCGCTGCGGGGGACTGTCGGACGAGCAAATCGCGGGACTCTTCAAGCCCTTTACTCAAAAAGGCAAGGACCGCAGCGGCTGCGGGCTGGGGCTGGCGATCAGCCGGCGCGCCATCATGCTCAATGACGGCGACATTTCCATCCGCAGCATCCCCGAGGGATGCGTGTTCACCATCACCTTGCCGAAGTTTTCCGGCGAGCAGAAGCCCGTCGAAAACTAGGCCGGCCGCTCAAAAATAAAAGGTGAGGCTCAGATGCTGCAGCCCGCCCAAATCCGGGGAATTGCCGAAGGCGTAGTCCAAAGCGAAGCCTCCGCCCCGGTAGCCAAGCCCGAAGGACAGCCCCTCGGCCGCCCGGCCGAACACCCAGCCCGTGCGCAAAGCGATGCGGTTGAGAAACTGCGGGGTCAGCCCCAGTTCAAGCCCCACGCGCGGGGAGAGATCCTCGTGGAGCACCTGCACCACGTCGGCCGCCGCGGTGAGATCGAAGGCCTCCAGATCGACGCTGGGGTCGATCTTGCGCGCGTCCACGTCGGGAAAGCGCAGGGCGACGCCCGCGCGCATCGTCCGCGGCGGCGGGTCGCCGGCGCTTTCGAAGGTGATGTTCGGCCCCAGATATTGATAGGCGCCGCCCAGGCTCACGCCGCGCAAAGGGGTTTTCCAGTGGATGCCGAAATCCCCCTGCTGCGAACTCGCCGTGGCCGTTTGGGCCAGCTGCATCCGCAAAAAACGCGCCGTCGCGCCGATGCTGACGCCGAAGGCCAGCGGGAGCGCGTAGCCGGCGTACGCCGCCAGGTCCTCCTCCGCGGTGACCGTCCCGCGCGTCCCGTTGGAAAGGTTCAGTTCGATTCTCCCCGCGTTGAAGTAGACGGCCCCGGCCGTCGCCACGCCGAGCGGGAGCGGGTGGGCGTAGCCGAGAAAGCCGAAATTCGTGGAGCCGTACGCGTTCAGATAGGTCGTCGAGAGCGTGCGCTCGCCGATCGTCGCGAGGGCGGCCGGATTGTACTGGACCGCGTCCGGGCTGTAGGAAACGGCCGCGTGGGCCGAACCCATCGCTGCGGCGCGCGCCCCGAGCGTCCTCTGCAAAAACGCCGCGCCCGTGCGCCCCGGTTCGCAGGCCGCGGGGGAGGCGAAGAGCAGCGCCGACAGCGCCGCGGCGGCTTTCATTTGATCACCACGATCTTCTGCACCGTCTTGAGCCCCGGTCCGCTGACGCTGAGCAGATACACCCCGCTGGCCACGACATTGCCCGCCGAGCTGCGCCCGGCCCAATTCAGAGTCGTCGCGCCGGAGGGCATCGGTCCGTCGAAGAGGGTCGCGACGCGCGCCCCGCTCACGGTGTAGAGCTCGACCTTCACCGTCCCCGCCTGGAAAATCCGGACCTCGATCGCCGCGCTGCCGCCTTTGAGCGGACGGAACAGGTTGTCGGTGATCACGACGCTGCCCGGCGGGAGTTTGATGGTCAGCGCCGCGTTGAGCGTCCCGCGCGCCCCGTCGGGATTGGCCGCGAAGACCCGGTACACGCCGGTATCGAGGCCCGTGAGATTAAAGGTTCCGGTCAGCGAGAGGTCGCTCGCGATGACGGTGCTCGCCGCCGTAAAGGTCGGCGTGCTCGTGACGCTCAAAGACACCGTCGGCGCCGTCGCGTTGTTGAAGATCTCCCCGGCGAGCGTGTAGGAGATCGTCTGTCCGGTAAAGGCCTCGCTCGGGGTGAAGGAGTCGATCACGGGCGAACGGGTCAGCGCGCTGGACACAAACGGGATGCTCGAACCGTCCTGCGTGTACGTGGAAAACAGCCGCCACCGGTAGGTCTCGGTGCTGCGCACGATGAGCGGCGGGCCGAGATCGGTCGGCGCCGCCGTGGAAAGGCGCGTCCCGCTTTCAGCGGTAAACGAAACGCCTTTTTCGGAAATCGCCGAGAGCAGCTGCCCCGCCGTCGTGTTCCCGCTCAGGGGCTGGGTGTAGTAGAGCCGGGTGCGCCCGTCGGTCAAAGTGGAGACCGCGACCCCCAGCGCCTGCACGCCGCCGAGCACGACGCCGGTAGTGGAAAAGGACAGCCCCCCATCGGTCGAAGTCGCGGCGAAGACGCGGAAATCCGAGGGGGAATGCGCGCCGTTTTCATCGGCGATGTAAAACAGGCTGAGCTGGGTCGCGCTCACGTCGAACGGGGCGAGCTGTCCGATAAACCCCGCGCCGGTCGCGACCTGCAGGCGATAGCCGCTCTCCTTGCCGAAGACGAGCCCGTTGGTGGAGGTCGCGCTGAGCACGCTCCAAAACCCCTGCGAGCTGATGCCGACATAATACATGCGGTAAAAGTTGCCGCTGGTGGAGAGGTGAACGGCGACGGCGGTGATGGACGAGGTGTCGAGACTCGCCGCGGAGGTGGTCAAGCGGATTCCCGGCTCCATCGTCCAATTGACGAGATTCGTCGAAGAGGCGGAGACGATTTCGTACGCGCCGCTAGTCAAATACATGCGGTAGCCGCCCGTCGCGATCGGCGAGATCGCATGGGCGGTCAACGAGGAGACGATGTGATTGTTTTCCGGGGTGAAATCGGGGACGGCCGCGGCCGGGCGGGCCGACGCGGCGAGGCAGAGGGCGGTCGTCGCGGCGAGCAGCGCGCGGCGGGCCCCTTGGGCGAGGCGGCTTGACGGCATCAAAATCGGTACGGAAAACGCCCTTGAGGGGGCGCCTACTCGGCGGGGTGCCCGGCTAGTGTAGCCGCGGTCGGCGGGGTTGTCAATGGAAGGGGGCTCCAGGCGACGCGCTCCCGCGCATCACGCGCGTGCATGCCGCAACGGAAATTTCAATCGAGAGCAACTGTCCCCGGGGACAGTTCATCGTAAACACGAATCTTCGAGCATCGAGCACGAAGCGCGAAACAAGACGCCGTTGATCAGGCAAAACTACGGGAACATGGCGAAGGGGGGGCGCGGCCGCCTCACGGGACGCGGCGCCGGCTGCGGCGCAGGAGGCTGGGAGTAAATGAAAGTGTGCCGATCTTCCCGCCAGCCGTAATGCGCATGTCCCCACCCGTAGGGCCAGGGGTCGTAGATGTAGTGAGTGACGACATCCCTTTGGGCTTTCAAAGCGTCGCGCAGGTCGGCCTGGGCCTCCCGGGCCAGGCGCGCCAAGTCGTGTCCGCCGTGACGGCGCCAGGCGTCCACCGCGATTAGGGCGGCCGCGGCGAACAGCGACGCGAACAGCAGGACGGCTGTGCGGGATCTCATGGTCGCCTCCCGTTTCGCCATAGGGTAGCCCGCCGGGTTTAAAGAATTCTCAAATCGGGCTCCTCTTAAAGTGCCGGCAAAATTTCATGAAGGCGCGCCGAGCCTACGCCAACCAGCTCTCGGGGGGCGCTCAGTTGCGTCACCGGACGAACGCCCCGCGCATCGACGCGAGCTCTGAGGACGGGATATCCAGCCTTCGGGCCGCGTGCTCCCAGCCCGACACGGTTTCTTTCACCCGGCTCATGATTTCCGCGGCGCGCGCGTCGCTGAGGCGGAAATAACCGCGCACGCTCCAGGCCAAATCGAAATCCAGCGCGTTGTCGTTCTCGGAGATGGACAGGCTCAGGCCGCGGCCGTGCGGCTCGGGGTTGAGGTCGTAGGCGGGCGACAGGCGCCAGCCGTCGGGCCGGAGCAGGAAGCCGTGGTTGCGCAGGTGGTCGTCGGTGTTGGCGACGGCGATGGAAAATACCACGCGGCGCCACAACTCCGCGCAATCCTCATCGGGGCGCGCGCCATGCTTGGCGATGATCTCCACGAGATCCAGGTAGCTCGCGGACTCTCCGTCGACGCGCCCCAGCATCGTCATCGCCGACGCGAAGTGAACGCGCGCGCCGGACGCCGTCCGGTCGAAGCGTCGGGTCAGGAAAGTACGGCCGCCGCTGGAGAGGCGCTTAACGGCGGCGTCGGCGACGCGGATGCCGGCGGCGCGCGCGAGGTCATGGGCGACGAGTTCCCAAGCGGCATGGTCGCGCTCGTCGCGGCGGCGGGGAAACTTGGCGATCCACAGGCGCCCCTCGGGGTCGGCGACGCCGGCCTTAGGGCGCGCGCCTCCCAGCGAGGTCCCGGGCGCCAACAGCAGCGCGAGCCAGTCCTCGTACGCGGGGTCGTCGGCGGCATCGTCGCGCTCCAGCGACAGGCTGGCGTGCTCGAGTTCCCTAAGCGACGCCCACGGCGGGACCGGCGCCCCTCCGCCTTCGCCGAGGAACGGACCGTCGGGACGGTCCTTGAAGCGCAGGCCGCCGAGGCGTTGGGCGTCGTGGACGCCGAGCAAGTAGTCGGACTCCCGGAGGCTGCGTTCCGCCCGGCCCTCGGCGCGCGCCTGAGCGGCCTCGCGTCGGCGTAGGAGCAGTCGTCCCCAGCGGTCCGGCGCGGAATCAAGGAAGAGGCCGAAGTTGCTCTTGTGCGCGGCGCCCAGGTACTGGGGACCCGGATAGAGACCGAGGTCGGGATCGAGGAGGCGGGCCCCGGGGGATTTGAGCCAGGCATCGTCGTAGGAGAACGAGAATACCTCCGCGGCGCGCGACGGCGTCGCGGTGAGTTCCCCCATGGGGCGCAGGTCCTGCCCCTCCCAGTCGGCGAAGACGAAGAGGCTCCGTCTGGCGGGCTTAGTCGGCATCGCCCCGCTCCCGACGCGGAGCGCGCCGCCCGGTCAGCAGCCCTGCGTCCTGGAGTTTGCGTCCTAGTACATCGTCGCGCGCAACGGCGGCGAGGTCCTGCTCCAGGCCGAGGACGAAGAGGACTTGAATGTAGGCGCCGACGGCGACCTTTGCGGAGCCTTTCTCGACCGAATAGATCGTCATCCGGGATAGATGCGCCCTCTCCGCGACCTGGGCTGCGGTCAGTCTGCGCCGCAGGCGGGCGAGGCGGAGGTTGGTGCCGAGTTCTTCCAGTATTTTTTTGGATTTGGGGAGAATGGGGGGGCGTTTTATTCTCATAATGTATAATACTATATGCTAAACAGTGTATATTGTCAATAGTATTAGACATCTGTAATATTGAGATAGGCTGTGCGCTGCGCGTGGTCAACGGCGGCCCAAACGGCTTCATTATGTTTTACTATTGACACAGTAGTTAACTGTTATTACACCATTGTTGATTTTAAAACTTTAAATCAACAATAACGTATGAAAATAGATGAATTATGCCCTCTTTTAAGGAACCCCTATCATGCGGGCGCTCCCGGCGGCATCGAAAAAATCGCTGAACAAGGCTACGAAAACATCTGGTTCGTCGTGCCCCCGGCTCCGCCGCGCGTGGTCCCCGACAACCTCCCGGTCGCGCAGATGGCGGCAGCCAACACCGTTCTCGGCCGTCTGCCTGATTTTCGCCGGATGGACGAAACCGATCGGCTTATCAACTACTTTTTCCCATAGCGTCAAAAGTCCGTTGGATTGGGGGTCAGCGCGTGCCTAAAGCGACCGTTGGCGCGCGGCTTCGGCAGTTGGGCGCTCAAGGGCCGGCCGAGGCCGCGGGCCAAAGCCCCCAGTTGCGTGCGAAGGCGGTGGTGGCGGATGAGTCCCCGAAGCTGATCGTAGGAGGCCTTCATCAGGTCCTTGCCCACGTCGCTGAGTAGGTGGGTATGGCAGCCCAAGATGGGGGTGTCCCATTCCATTTCCAGGACCAGTTGTTCGGCCGCTTCGATCGGGGCGCGACCCAGGTCCCGCATGATCGCGCAAGGTCGCCCAAAGGCCTGGGCCACCTGCCGCAGCCGAGGCAAGATCAGATCGGCGCGTTCGGTCGAGAGCTTCCAGGCCCCTAGCGCCCATTGCCGCCACGCGTTGTAGACAACGAAGGTCGTGCCTCGCCCGTTCTCGCCGGTGGCGTCGATGTGCATCGGATAGCCGCCGTCTTCGCGCATCGCAGCCGCCAGTTGGGGGGCCCGTTTCCAGTGGAGGGCCTCCAGGTGTTCGACGAAGCGCCCGGCGAGGCGGCTCTCCTGTCCGGTGGAAACCGAGATGCGATGCTCGTTGAGTTCCCCGCGAACTTCCTCGCGTTGATGGTGCTGGAGATGGCGCGCCGAGCCCACGTGGACCTCCAAGTCGTAACCGTAGACCGCGACCGGAGCTACCTGACGGGCCAAGGTCTGCGAGCGGACGATGGTCGGCTGTCCCGACGGCTCTCGGCAACCGGACTTGCACACGCGCAGCACCTCGTGCGCCACGAAAGGCCCGTGCGCCAGAGTGACGACGTTCCGATCGGCGGACCTCTGGAAGAGCGTCGGCCCCGCGCAACGGGGGCAGGACTCGTCTTCCGGCAAAGCCGCCACCGTCAGGCCCGCCGTGCTTGAAGCCCGGCACCGAGTCTCGGCCTCGGCCAGGCGCCGGTGGGTCCTCAACGCCGCGAGCGCGGCGAGCGGACCCCCTTTTTTCGGCCCAGCTTGTAGCGCTCGAAGACCTGGCGGACTTGGGCCGCCGTGGCGCCTACCCCACGGGCGACCAGCCGCCGGGCGACTTCCGCGGGCGTAGCGTCCACCGTGGCCGCATCCAGAAGTTCCAGTAGCACCTCGATCACCAGGTCGGAGGGCGGCCTGCCCTCAGACGCACTTACATCGAGCCTGCGCGCGAGTTGTTCGCAGGCGCGCTCCCCATCCACGCTCACATAGAGCGAGCGCTCCTCGCTGGAAGACTCTCGCCGTATCTTGCAGGCACGCGCCAAGTCGAGCAGGGCGTTGTTGACGCGCACGCGCAGAATCTCGTGCAGCTCGCGCGGCGTCCGGCCGGCGGAGGATGAGTCTACCAGGTCCACCACCGACGCCTTGAGCGTCCCCGCGCGGGAGAATCCGACGTCGCGGTAATGCCAGAGGCCGAAGGCGTCAAACTCAGGAATGCTGCGCAGGGTGTAGAACCGGCACGTGTGAGTGTAGCTGGAGAGGTAGCCGACCTCCTTCATCCTCCGGAACACGCTCATGCGCGAGCGCGTTTGGAGGGCCTGATAGAGCGCGCGTAGTTCAACGACGGGCGTCCTTCGGAATAGCTTCTGTAGCGCGGTCTTTGCCTGGAGAGAGTCGAGCATGGTGCCTCGGATACACTGAGTATATTAGTGTATGGAGTGTATCATACGGAAGGGCAGAATACCAGCTCTTGCAAAGTCGGCTCCGACGGAAGGGGCAACTACAGGTGGAGGTGAGGCTGATACACTCAGGAGTTAGCGGCGACGGAAAAATCTTTGTATTTCAATTCAAACTAGGCGACCCAACGGACTTTTGACGCTATGGGTTTTCGCAGATGCTGTGGGCGGAACTGACGCACACCGTCGTAGATCCCGGCCGGCTTCGCGCCTTGCTAGAGCGGCGCATCCAGATTCGATTCGATACCAGCTAGACCCCAAGCGCCGTACGTGCCCCGGTCCGCCGTGCCGCCGCCCTAACCTAAGCTGAGCCCAGCCAATACGAACCCGTCCCGCGGGCTCGTGTGCGAGATTTTCCCCCAGTGACCGCACCCCACTGAATCGGCCTCGCGGGCCCCGGCCGCCCGCCACGACGGCGGCGCAGAGCCGCCGATTCGTCGGCCCTGCGGGCGATTCCGTCAGCTTGAACTGAGTCGAGTCGGCTGATATACTGGCGGTAGGATATGGAAAACCTTCAGGTCCAAGAGTACATCGCGGTCGACAAAGACATCTGCCACGGGAAGCCCTGCTTCAAGGGGACCCGGGTCATGGTCGCTTCAGTCCTTGAGCTTCTCGAAGCCGGCCAGACGACCCATGAGATCATCCAAGGTTATCCGGCGCTCACGCCCACCCACATCAAGGCCGCGCTTCATTTCGCGGCCCAGGCTATCGACAGCGGCAAATTCGTCCCGTCGGCCTGATGCTGTTCCTGCTCTACTGTCCCACTTTTCGCTGAGAACAGGAATTCGAGGGGTTTAGATATAGAAATTTGTAAAAATACACTTATTTTTTCAGCGTAATCGAATTTCCAATGAAGTGCTGAAAAAATATGGATAAATCGCCTTGGCGCGCCAAGGCGATTTGTGCATAAAAAATAAGAATTTAGTTGATTCTTCGATTATGCCGCCAGGCAGATTCGGGCAGCAGATACTGGGTCAGGGATTGGCGGCGCGGCGATCAGCGTGGAAGGAACGAGCCGGATGCCGGTTAGGTTCACGCGGCGGGTCTGTCGATCCAATCCGGCTTTTCAATCTTCGATTCCGGCACGACGAGGAAGTCACGCTCGACGCGCAGGAATTCCCTAATGAGCTTCACGGGCCGCCTTATGAGGCCTATTGATATCAGGATATTTCAAACCTATACTTTGAAAATGTCTGATATTAAGCGTGTCGCCGAATCTCGGATCCATTCTCTTCTAGCGCGTTTTCCCTGCGTAACCGTGCTCGGCGCCCGCCAGGTCGGCAAGACGACCTTGATCAAGAAAGTCCTGCCGCAGGCGCCGTTTTACGACATGGAGCGGCAGGCGGAATTCTTGCGCGCGAAAGAAGACCCGGATTTTTTTCTTTCCGCGCTGGAAACGCCCGTCGTCATCGACGAAGCCCAGAAGGTCCCGGAGCTTTTCAGCGCTCTGCGCGTGGCCATCGACCAGGACCGCAGGGCCGGGCGTTTTCTGATCAGCGGCTCCGGCTCGCCGGAGCTTCTCAAAGGGGTCACGGAAAGCCTGGCGGGCCGCGTCGCGGTCTTTGAACTGGGAGGATTTTCGTCGGAGGAGATGTGGGAGCTTGCGCCTTCTCCGTTTTACGAGATTATTAAGGAAAAACGCTTCGACGACCTGCGCGGCCTTAAGCCTCGGACGAAGCCCGACCAGTGGACCTCGGCTTGCGTCTGCGGATCCTACCCCGAGTCGTTTCTAAATCGCAAGGACGCCGAGCATGTCCGCTTGTGGATGGAGAACTACTTCGACGCCTACATCAAGCGCGATGTCCGGGATCTCTTCCCGGGCCTCAACATTATCGCCTACCGGACCTTCCTGCAGATGCTGGCCGGCGCTTCGGGAGAGATGCAGAACGCCTCCGTCTTCGCCCGGTCGCTGGATGTTTCCCAGCCTACCGTCAAGTCGTATTGGCGCATCGCCGAGGGCACCTTCCTCTGGCGAAATCTGCCGAGCTATACGAAAAATGTGGTCAAGCGCGTCACGCAAATGCCGCGCGGCCATTGGCGGGACTCGGGTTTGCTCTGCCACCTTCTGCGCGTGCGCTCAGCGGCGGAACTCCGGGTTCATCCCCAGGTCGGCGGTATATGGGAAGGATTCGTCATCGAAGAGCTTCTGAAGGGCTTTAAGAACAGAATGATCGCTTGCGACGCATTTTACTACCGGACGCACAATCAAGCGGAGATCGATCTCGTTTTAGAGGGGGATTTCGGCATTCTTCCTATCGAAATCAAATGGGGGATGAAGACGGATCCGCGAAGGCTGGGTGCCCTGCGGAATTTCGTGAAGGAGCACCGAGCTCCTATCGGTTTGTGCATCAACAACGCGGAACGCGTTGAACTGTTGGCTCCCGGGGTGCTGCAGATTCCGGTGACTTATTTATAACCGTGACTAACATCTCTTCACGCACCGCCGACGCGTTCCCGGCGCTTTGCCTCTCGATCGACCTGGAAGTCGGCAAACAGAACAACCAAATCCACCAATTCGCCGCCGTGCGCAGCGACAACGGAGAAGCATTCGTATTCAAGAAGGGCGCCTTGTCCGCAGCCCTAAGCGATCTCGACGCCTTCGCGCGGCCCGCGGCGATGCTGCTCGGCCACAACCTCATTGCGTTCGATATCCCCCGCCTCGCCGCGGCCGAACCCGGCCTGCGCCTGCTCAAGCTGCCGCTCGTGGACACTCTCTGGCTCAGCCCGCTCGCCTTTCCCCGCAACCCCTATCATCACCTCATCAAGCACTACCAAGACGGCGGGATTCGTCGCGGATCTCTCAACGACCCGGAACTTGATGCCCGACTCGCCTTGGAGGTCTTCAGCGAAGAAGTCCAGGCGCTCAAGGAGGCCGACCCCGATCTGCTCACCGCCTGGCATTGGCTGACCACGGCAGACGGAGCGTCGCCTGGATTCGATTCCGTGTTCGCGAGTCTGCGAAAACGGCGGCGTCCCTCCGACGGCGAGGCCGCGGCGGCCATCGAGGCGCTGCTCAACAATAATGCCTGCCTTTTCCACGCGCGCGGACTATTGGCCGACGCGCACAAGCAAGGCTGGGCCCTGTCCTACGCGCTCGCATGGCTTTCGGTGGCCGGCGGAAACTCGGTGATGGCGCCCTGGGTGAACCACCAATTCCCCGAGGCCGGAAAGCTGGTGCGGCTCCTGCGGAATGTCCCCTGCGAGAACCCCGCCTGCGCCTGGTGCCGCGAGCGTCATGACGCCCGCAAGGAACTCGGCCGCTGGTTTGGATTTTCGGAGTTTCGCCCCGAGCCGATAGGCCCGGACGGCAGGCCGCTGCAGCAGACCATCGTCGAGGCCGCCATGCGCGGCGAGCATCTCCTCGCGATTCTTCCCACCGGCGGCGGCAAGTCCCTTTGTTATCAGATCCCCGCCTTGTCCCGGTACGATAAAACCGGAGAACTGACGGTGGTCGTTTCCCCGCTGGTGGCGCTGATGGCCGACCAGGTGGCGGGCATGGAGGCGCGCGGCATCTTCTGCTGCGCGGCGATCAACGGTCTTCTCTCCATGCCCGAACGCGCCCAGGTGCTGGACCGCATCCGCCTCGGGGGTGTCGGCATTCTGCTCGTCTCTCCGGAGCAGCTTCGCAATCGCACCCTTCGAAAAACCCTTGCTCAGAGGCAAATCGGCGGCTGGGTGCTCGACGAGGCCCACTGCATTTCCGAATGGGGCCATGCCTTTCGTCCGGATTACCGTTATGTAGCGCGATTTATCAAGGAAAAGACGGGCGCCGGCCCCCTCTCGCCGATCCTCTGCCTGAGCGCGACGGCCAAACCGGAAGTCGTGGGCGACATCCGCGGCCACTTTCGCGGCAAGCTCGGCATCGATATGAAGCTGCTTGACGGGGGCGCCCGGCGCAGTAATCTGGAGTTCGAGGTCATTGCAACCACGCCGGGCGAGAAATTCGCGCATGTCCACCAAGTGCTGAGCGAACGCCTCCCTGCCGACATTCCAGGCGGCGCCATCGTCTATTGCGCCTCCCGCCGCCAAACCGAGGAAGTCGCCGAGTTCTTGTGCGCCAAGGAACTGTCGGCCGGGTACTACCACGCGGGCCTGCGGCCGGAGGCCAAGAAGGAAGTCCAGGAAGCCTTCATCCACGGCGGCCTGCGGGTGATCTGCGCGACGAACGCCTTCGGCATGGGCATCGACAAACCGGATGTGAGGCTTGTCGTCCACGCCGATATCGCCGGTTCGCTTGAGAACTACATGCAGGAGGCCGGCCGCGCCGGCCGGGACCGGAAGGCGGCCGCCTGCGTGCTGCTCTACACCCCCGAGGATGTGGAGCGCCAATTCGGAATGTCCGCGCGCTCGCGGCTCACGCGCCGCGAGATCCAATCGGTGCTCAGGTCGCTGCGGCGGTTGGACCAAAAGAAGCGGCTTGGCGGCGAGGTCGTGGCAACCGCCGGCGAGATCCTCGCCGAGGACGAGGAGGGGGAATTCGAACGGGACTCCGCCACAGACGACACGCGCGTGCGCACGGCGGTCGCTTGGCTTGAGGAGGCGGCCCTCTTGTCCCGAGAGGAAAATCAGGTGCAGGTATTTCCATCTTCGCTGCGCGTGAGTTCGATCGCCGAGGCTAAAGCGAAGCTGGACAAGCTCTCTCTTTTCGCGGAGCAACGGCGCCGGCTCCTGTCTCTGGTCGAGGCGCTGATTGCCGCCGATCCCGATGAGGGGATTTCCACCGACCAGCTCATGGGCCAATCCGGCCTCAGCGCCGAGAAGCTGCGCGGGGCTTTGCAGGAGCTGGAGCGGTGCGGCCTCGCAAGCAACGACACGGCGCTGACCGCCTTTGTCCATTCCGGCGTCGAGCGCTCCTCAGCCAAGCGCTTTAGCGAGACCGTCGCGTTGGAGCGGGCCTTAATCGAGGCGATGCGCGAAGCCGCCCCGGAACTAGGCAAGGGGGATTCCTCCCCGCTGCACTTGCGCCTCGCGGCGCAGCGGCTTCGGGACGCCGGGTGCGCCCACGCCCAGCCCGAGCGATTGAAACGGATTCTCCGCAGTCTCGCCGAAGACGGGCGCGGCGAGGACGGAGGCGTCGGCAGCCTCAAGCTCGGCCGCATCGACGCCGAAGCGTTTCATGTCAAGCTCCAGCGCGACTGGACCGCGATCATGGCCGCCGCCGAGCGCCGGCGAACGGCGGCGCAGCGTCTGCTCGAGCATATCCTGAGCCGAGTGCCCAAGGAGGCGCGCGGGCTCGACCTCTTGGCCGCGACCACGATGAGCCATCTTTTCGCCGCCCTGGAGCAAGACCTTGTGATCAAGGCGGAGACGCGCAATCTGTCGAAACTCCTGGAGAGGGCGCTGCTCTGGCTCCACGAACAGGAAATCCTTAAACTCAACAAAGGCCTCGCGGTGTTTCGGCCCGCGATGACCCTCCGGCTCGCCTTGAAGCCGCGCGGCTTCGTTAAATCGGATTTCGTTTCACTCCAACGCCACTACGACGAGCAGGTCACGCAGATCCATGTCATGGGCGAATACGCGCAGCGCGGCTTGAGGGTGATGGCCGACGCCGTGCGCATGGCGATGGATTACTTCAGCCAAGGCCGCGACGAATTTTTGCGCAACTGGATGGCGGAGCGCGCGAAGGACCTCAATCGCCAGACCACGCCCGAGTCCTGGCGCCGCATCATCGACAGCCTCGAAAATCCCGTGCAGCAGCAGATCGTCGCCGATGACCGCGAGCAGACGAATGTCCTGGTATTGGCCGGCCCGGGATCGGGCAAGACGCGGGTGCTGGTGCACCGGATCGCCTACCTCATTCGCGTGAGGCGCGAGAACCCGCACGGCATTCTCGCGCTGGCCTACAACCATCACGCCGCGGCCGAGATCCGCCGTCGTCTGGGAGAGCTCATCGGCGACGACGCCAAGGGCGTTATCACGATGACCCTGCACGCCCTCGCCATGCGCCTCGTCGGCGTGAGCTTCGCCGGCAGGGCGGCGAGGATGAAGGACGACTCGTTTCAGGATGTGCTGCGAGAGGCGGTCGCGCTGCTCAAGGGAACGGGCCTCCCGCCCGAGGAAGCCGACGCCCAGCGGGATCGGCTGCTGGCTGGATTTCGGTGGATCTTGGTCGACGAATACCAGGACATCGATGCCGAGAAATACCAACTCATCTCGGCGCTGGCGGGCCGCACCCTGCAGGATGAGGACAGCCGACAGAGCCTGTTCGCGGTCGGAGACGACGATCAGAACATCTACTCATTTAACGGCGCCTCGGTCGAGTTTATCCGCGCCTTCGAGAAAGACTACGCGGCCAGGCCGGCGTTCCTGACCGATAACTACCGCTGCACGGGCCACATTCTTTCCGCCGCGAATTTGGTCATCTCGCCTGCCGGCAACCGCATGAAGGCCGAGCGCCCCATCACGATCGACCGCGCCCGACGCAGCGAACCCGGCGGCGGCGCGTGGGAAAGGCTGGACCCGGTCGGCCAGGGGCGCGTGCAGATTCTCCCCGCGGGCGGCGACGAACGGACGCAGGCGGTCGCGGTGATGACCGAACTGCGGCGGCTGTCTCGGTTGGACCCGCACTGGGATTGGGCCAAGGCGGCCGTGATCTCCCGCGGCTGGAGTCTACTCGAACCTGTTCGCGGTTTCTGCGCTCTCCACGGGATCCCCGCCCAATTCGGACGCGAGGAAGCGGTCCGTTTCTGGAAACTCCGCGAAACGCAGGCCTTGCTCGACTGGTTGCGCTCTCGAAAGAACCGGCTGATCGACTGCGCTGCGATCGGAAAATGGCTAAGCGGCCGACCCCCGGGGGGATTTTGGAAACTCATCTCGGAAGCGGTCGCCGCGTACGCGCAGGAGTCGGGCGGGACTGAATTCCCCGTCGATAATTTCATCGAATGGCTCGCGGAGTGGGGAAGGGAATTGCGCCGCAAACAGACGGGGCTGCTGCTGCTTTCGGCTCACGGGGCGAAGGGCCGCGAGTTCGACCATGTCGTGGTCCTCGATGGGAGATGGGGGGCGCGCGGTGAAGACGCCGACGCCGAGCGCCGCCTCTTCTATGTGGCGATGACGCGCGCTCGAAAGACCCTCACCTTGGCTAAGATGAAGTCCCCGCATCTTTTCCTCGACCCGCTGCGGGATCAGCCAAGCCTGCTGCGAAGGGCCCCGATCGCGCTGCCGGAGCCTCCGCCGGAGCTGGGGCAGCTGCTTGTGAGGCTGTCGCTGAAAGATGTGGATATGGGATTTGCGGGACGTCATTTGCCTGATGACGGTGTTCACGGGGCGATTCGTGAGCTCTCGCCGGGGGATCCGATTCAATTGCGCGGGGGGAATGGGGGGTGGGATTTGTTTGATGATAGGGGGCGAATGGTGGGGCGGCTTGCTCAGGCGTTTACGCCGCCTAAGAATGCGGGGTTTCTTTCGGGGTCGGTGGGGGCGATTGGGGTGCACCGGCGGGGTGAAACGGAGGAGAGGTATCGGGGGTTGGTGCGGTGTGAGCGGTGGGAGATTGTTGTTCCGGAGTTGCGATTTGTGCGGGGGGAGGGGGGGGTGTGAGGGGGCATGTCAATCTGCGAGGTGCTAAAAGGGTGACATTTCATCTATGGCGCCGTTGGAACTTGCGGCCCGCGAACTGTTTGAAGTCGAGCTTTAGGTGAGAATCAGTCCCATGAGGGCTTTTGCCGTCGCTGGGAGATAGCGGCCTTTGCGCTGCAGAATTCCGTACTCGTCTACGGGGAAGCCTTCCGGAGCCGGGCGTACGGAGACCTTCCTTCGGTCTCCCGGCAGCAGGCAGAACTCCGGAACGAGCGCGATCCCAAGGCCTTTAGAGACATAGGTCTTCGCCAGGTCCCATCCGCCGACCTGGAGAGCCATTCTAATCGGGACGCCGCGCTGAGCGAAATATCGCTGCAGGGCGCCGTATCCTCGGGTTCCCTCGCTGGCCCCGACGAAGGCCTGATCCTTCAGGTCCTCGGCTTTCTGCACTTTCTTTAAGGGAGACCCTTTCGGAACGATGAGTTTGTAGCCGATCTGCTTGACGGGTTGGAACCGCAAGTCCTTGGGGATATCGTCGCGCTTGGCCGAACGCAGCGCGAAATCAAGTTCACCGGCCCGAAGCGACTTGATTGTCTCGCTAAAGAGCTGAATGCGGATCGAGAGTTCCACATCGGGATTCTCCCTGTGAAACTGCTCAACCGCGTCGGGGAGCAAATAGTGCGCCGCCGTCGCGCCGGCGCCGACGCGGACGGGGGCGTTTACATGTGCGCCGGCTTTCTCTTGAAGTCTCGGCGCGATGACGTTCCAGCGGTCCCTCAGATCCTGCAGTTCATTCCGCAATTCTTCCCCGTAGACCGTCAATTTCTTGCGGCGTCCGTCGGGTTCGAAGAGGGGTAAGTCTTTGCCGAGTTCGCGCTGCAGTTCGGCCATTTTTCGGCTGATCGCGGGTTGACTCGTGTGGAGGGCCAGGGCGGTCTTCGTGAAGGAGCATCCCAACTCGGCGAGTTTGAGAAATGATTCGATCTGATCTTTTTCCATGGGAATAAGCAGAATCCATTATATATCGAAATACGTATAGATAGTCTTTTAAATCATTATTGGAATGAATCAAAAACTCTTTTCTATCGTGTTGACCGCCGCAAAAACCGTCGAGTCCACGGATAGAGGAGTTCCTATGCCCGAGCCGTTAACGCACATCCCGCCGCAGTCTTTGGAGGCCGAAAAGTCCGCCCTTGGATCGATGCTGATCGAAGCCGAGGCCGCCGAACACGCCCTAGAGAACCTGACCCCCGAAGATTTCTATGCCTCGCAGAACCGCCTGGTCTTTACCGCAGCCGAGGCGCTGTCGAAGAAGGGAACGGCCATCGATGTGGTCACCGTCTCCGTTGAACTCAAGCGCATCAATAAGTACGGCGATGCCGGGGGGGCGACTTACCTGAAGGAACTGTGCGCGTCGGTCGCGACGGCGACGCACATCGAGCATTATACGCAGGCGGTCAAAAATATGTCGGTGCTGCGGCGTCTTATTAAAGAGGCCTCGGGCATCGTTTCGGACTGCATGCTCCGCAACAAGGAGACCTCCGACATCCTCGATAAGGCGCAGGCCAGGATTCTGGCCGTTGCCAACGAGCGCGGCGAGAGCGGGTTCCGTTCGATCAGCCCCATTACGCACGAGACGCTCGACAAGCTGGAGAAGCTGTCCAAATCCAAAGGAGAGGTCACGGGCGTCTCCTCGGGCATCAAGGGAATCGACAAGATGACTTCGGGATTTCAGAACGGCGATCTGATCATCCTCGCCGCGCGGCCCAGTCAGGGTAAAACCGCTTTGGCCCTGAATTTCGTGTCGCACATGGCGATGCGCGCCGATCCCCCCGTTTCTGTGGGCTTCTTCAGCCTCGAGATGGGAGCGGACCAACTGGCAACGCGGATGATCTCCGCCGACTCCGGGACCGACCAGCAGATGTTGCGAAGCGGGTACTTTCCGCGTTCGAAATGGACCGACATCACCAACGCGGCTTCGCGCCTCGCTGCTGCGCCCCTTCACATCGACGATACCGCCGGACTTTCTATCCTCGAAGTGCGCGGCCGGGCGCGTCGTCTCGACCGCGACCTGCGGGCGAAGGGAAAAAAACTCGGGGTGATCCTGATCGATTACCTGCAGTTGATGCGCGGCTCCGGCGGTCGCCAGGAAAACCGCCAGCAGGAGGTTTCGGAAATCAGCCGCGGGCTCAAGCAGATGGCGCGCGATTTGGGCGTGCCGGTGATCGCTCTCTCCCAGCTTTCCCGGCGCGTCGAGGATTCGGGGCGCACTGATAAGCGGCCGATCCTCTCCGATTTGCGGGAATCGGGTGCGCTTGAGCAGGACGCGGATGTGGTGGCGTTTATTTTCCGGGAGTCGTATTACAAGCGGGACGATCCGACGCTGGAGAATAAGGCGGAGGTTATTATCGCCAAGCAGCGGAACGGTCCGATCGGGAAGGTGGAGTTGATTTTTAGGAGGGAGTTGACGCGGTTTGAGGATGCGTATCAGGGGGAGGAGCCGGATGATGGTGGGGAGCAGGCGGATATTGCGTGGTAGGTGTAGGGTGCGCTTCCTTGCAAATTTACCTTGCCGGGGTTACATACAGGGTTAGGGGCGTTCCATGCCGAACTCTGGATACGATGAATTGGGCCGCAAGGCCGGCCAGTTGGCGTTGCGCTATCAAGGCGGCGACAAGACCGTCGAGGGAAAGCTTTTCCACGCCACAAAAGACTTGGTCTACGGCTTCCTGAACCGAAAGGTTCTCGAGTCCCGCCAGACACTCACCGGCGTTCCCGGATATATTGACGCTGAAGACATCTTCACGGATGTCATGGATGCAATCTTTCGGGTGCTGGGAAACGCGGCTTACTCCGACAAACAGAAATACAAATCCTGGGTCCTGAGGATCTCCTACAACAAGTTCCTCGATTCCTTGTTGGGACGCAAAGGTGAAGCGCGCCAAGAAGGGGAGGGCGGCGCGATCTCGATCGAGGATGCGATCGAAAAGTCGGGAGATTCTGAGGGGCGCCGCCGAAAGGGGGGCGTCCCGGCGGTTCCAGACGACATCCCGAACAAGCTTATCATTCGCGAAATCATGAACCTCGTCCTAAGCGGCCTGTCGGATGTAAAGAACCAGGACCACGCGAACATATTCGTTGCGCGGGTGATTCTGGGAAAGACTGAACAGCAGGTCTGCGAGATATTCGACATCAGCCCCGCGATGGCAAAAACCAACCACCGTCGGGCGTGCCAGAAGATCTTGAAGTCCATCGAGACGAACAAGGATTATCCGAAAGTCTCCCTGAAGGGTATTCAGAAACTCTGCGAGGAGCTCTTGGTGCTCAAGCGCAAGGACCTGGACTTGATCGACGATGAGACCGCGCGAAAGGCGCTTTGTGCCGCCGCGGGAAAGCACAGTTCTTTGGAGGATTTGTCGGAAGTCTTAGGCCTGCCGATCGAGAAGAGCTTGGCGATCCTGCGGCGCGGCATTGCAGCGCTCTCACGGGCGAAGATGACTCGGGCTCAGCAGGGGCGACCCCTCGATGAAGTCGCCAAGGACGCCTTCGTTTGGGAGGCGGTCGACCGCGCGATCGCCAGCTATCCCCGCGCGATGGCCAGGACGCGGAATGTGTCGTACCCCGATGATGTCGAGGAAGCCGTGGCCCTATGCTCCATCTCCGTCTACCTCGCCTATGCCGGGGGAGGCGATGAGCCTTGCACCTCGTTGGGACAGCTATTGAGCAAGCGCGTGTCTCCCGAAGAAGTGCCGGGAGTGGCCAAAGATCTCAAATTGGATTCTCATAAGGTCTGGCAGCTGCTCTCCGACACCTTGCCCGAAGAGGAAATGACGGAAAATCTCCTCAAGCGCATCGAGCGGAAGATCGGCATCGAGCGTGACGCGATCGAAGCGGCGCTTAGCGCGAGCCAGGTCGTCGGCAAGAGGCTTCCTACCCGAAGCCTCTCTCAAGAGGCGGAGAAGAGGTATTTAGCGGGCCCGACATCCAGTAGCTATTGCAACACTTGACGCAAGCCGTCGTCTTCGTTTTGGTCCGTCTTCCTTGCCGTAATCTTAGCCGTTGCC
>PFUL01000182.1 GCA_002790095.1 Elusimicrobia bacterium CG_4_9_14_3_um_filter_62_55
AAGCAAAAAGCGGCCTTGCGAAGAAACGGGGAGAGGGGCGTGGGGGCTGCTACGACGGTGGGGAGGTGCGAAAAAGCGGCTTATTCTTCAGGGCTGCCGTTGCGGTCTCGTCGGAAATTGCCCCCCTTCCCCATCGAGGGGAAGGGGAGTAGAATAGAGTATTCGGGCTCGTAGCTCAGGGGTTAGAGCGGTCCGCTCATAACGGATTGGTCGCAGGTTCAAATCCTGCCGGGCCCAGATAATTTCGGCTCTTCTCCAAACTGAGTGGGTAAAAACAGCGTGATCCGGGGCGCTTCCCCGACGGAGCAACGGCTATCCTGATGGTCCAGGAATCTGGCACGATTGGCGGATGCGAAAACACCGACGCCTGTGGGACGCCTATCGCTTCCCCGGCTTCCGTCCTCTCCCGACCGTTGTCGGCATCTTTGGTGACCCGCGAGCGCGGGTCATCCGCCTCCAGCGGCGGGGAAAAAACGGCTTGCGGAGCCTGCGGCCGCGTTCATCGGAGCTGGTACGACCGCAAGACGCGCCGAGTGCGCGACCTACCCTCCGGCGAGATGCGCATCTACCTGGACGTGGAGGTCCGGCGGGTCGCCTGCAAGGGTGCGGCAAGGTGAAGCAGGAGAAGCTGGACTGGCTGGCGGACAACCCGTTCGTCACCAAGCGCTTCGCCTTCTTCGTGGGCCGGCGCTGCCGGACCATGACGATCCGGGACGTGGCCGAGGAAACGCGCCTGGACTGGAAGACGATCAAGGCCCTCGACTGCGAGTACATGCGCGAGCAACTGCGCCGGGCGGGCAAGCCTCGTCCGGGGGTGATCGGGATCGACGAGATCTCGATCCGCAAGGGGCGCGTCTACCGGATGGTGGTCAGCGATTTGGAGCGGCACCGGCCGATCTGGTTCGGTGGCAAGGACCGCTCGGAAGAGAGCATGGACGCGTTCTACAAGGAGCTCGGCCCGACGAAGAGCAAGAAGATACGACTGATATGGACGAAAAGTTCCATCCCCCAGTCCGATTTTCACGCCATTTTCCAGGTCCGTCCCTGGAGAATTTAGAACCCGTAAGCAAGGCGTTTGTCGACGGTGAATCAAACTGATATTCGCGGATCGCACCCGCCAATAGCGGATGCCAGAACGCATGATTGTGATTCGTCGGGAGCTGCCTCGATCTGAGCACGTGCGTCATGGTCTAGCCATTGCACACAATCGTAACGAGGGTTCTCCGTACCGTTGCCCTGCTTCCGGGATCAAAATCCTCCAAGCGTCGTTTTATTTTTAACCCTGCACCGTTCGAGCGATCGACCAGGCAAAAGCCGCTAATTCCCGCGCCACCGCCACGACGGCGACTCCATGATTCTTGCCCCTGCCGGTCATCCGCCAAAACTTGCGATGCAGCCGGTCCTGCGCAGTTTTTGCGATCTTCACGATCTCGTCCGGGCAACCCTCTCGGCGTTTGACGACCGCCGCACTCGTGCCGGCGTGACGGCTGCTCCATTCAACCAGCACGCGGCGAATCTGCGCATTCCCGGCCCGGGTGATGCTTCCCCGGCGGATGCGATTGCCGCTGCTGCGTTCCGAGCTCACCACCCCGACGTAGCTCATAAACTGCCGGGCCTTTCTAAAACGCCTGAAATCCTGGGCCTCGACGATCAAAGTCACGGCGCTCAGCGTCCCGATTCCCTTCAGGCACATCAACGCCCGTACCAGCTCCTTGTATTGGGGCTGCTGCGCCAGGTCCTCGACCTGCGCATTCAACACTTTCAGCCGGCCCTGCACTTCATCGTAGGCGCGAAGGTAGCCCACAAATGTCTGCTGTAGATTGGGCCATTCGAATTTCTGCCCGCGCAGCCAAAGCTCGTGCTTCTGAGTCCACGCTCCCGCCTCGCGAAAGATCCGGCCCTGCCTTAGCAGGAATTTCACCAGCCGGTGCCGCGCCCGCTGGAGGTCCTCCACCGCATCCTCGCGAATGCGCACAAGATCGCGCGCCGCTTCTTCCTCGCACGTCGGCACCCGGATCGCCGTCAACTCGCCGGCGCGATGCAGCCGCGCCAGCTTCTCGGCGTCTCGCGCGTCGGTCTTGACCCGGTCGCCCGGTCTGACCGGCGTCAGCGCCGGCGCGATCACCGTGCAGGCATGCCCGAGCTTGGTGATGTGCCGATGCGCGTCGTAGCCGCACGGACCCGCTTCGTAAACGAATTCCGCCGGGCCCGTCGCCGTCGATTGGAGCACCAGTTTCTCAAGCGCCTTGGGCGTATTTTGAATGGTCACCCTGCGTGTCACCGCGTCAGCGCCCGCCGGCAGCACCGCCGCGACGATGGTCTCTTTATGCACATCCAGCCCGACGATAGTTATAATGTTCATGAACCGACACCTCCCGTGTTATTTGCGGATAGGCTCCTCCCGGAGCAACCCGCGATTTTAATATCTACGAGGGGGTGTCGGTTCGTCCATTCTATCTGGCCGTCATGGACATGTGGAAGGCGTTCCGCAATTCCACGAACAAGAACGCGCCGCAGGCCGCCGTGCTCTTCGACAAGTTCCACGTCATGCGCCATCTCGGCGAGGCGCTCGACAAGGTGCGCAAGACCGAGTACTACCGCCTCACGGGCAAGGACCGGCGCTTCATCAAGGGGCAGAAGTACACGCTGCTGTCGCACCGGGAGAACTTGAAGCCGGACGGCCGCCGAAGCTTGAAGCTGCTGCTGAAGGCCAACAAGCGGCTGAACACGGCCTACCTCCTCAAGGAGGAGTTCGGGAAGCTCTGGGACTACACGCGGGAGGGCTGGGCGCGGCGCTTCTTCGAGAGCTGGCGGGAGTCGCTGAAGTGGCAGAGGCTCAAGCCCTACGAGAAGTTCGCCGCGATGATCGAACGGCACTGGGACGGCATCGCGGCCTACTGCAAGCCGGAGAACAAGGTCGCGTTGGGCTTCGTGGAAGGGCTCAACAACAAGATCCGCGTCATCCAGCGGCGCAGCTACGGCCTACGCGACGAGGAGTACCTGCGCCTGAAGATCCTTACCTGCATGCTCGATCCGATCTGAAATCAGGTGAAAATCACCCACTCGCCGGGACGAAGACCAATTTCTTTTAACATTGCCCCCCTTGCATCGTCCGTAGTTTAGGCTATCCTTCGATAAGTGGCTGATCCGGAACTTGTCGCGTACATCGCGAAGCATTCCAAGCTTCACGGCGATTCCGCCGTGCGCACCCAGTTGATCCGCGACGGGCTTCCGCCGTCGGAGATCGACCAGGCGTTCGCAGAGGCGGAATTCAAGACTGTTCGCAAGCAGCGCAACAAGAGGAAACTCGCCCTCTTCGCCGTGGGGGCGGGCGGGTTGCTTCTCGCGATGGCGGTGATGCTGAGCCGCGAGCCCGCCAAGCCGACCGTGAAGCCGGGCGAAGATCCGGCCGCGAGCGAGTCCGAACCGTCCACCTTCCATGGGCATTACGGGTATATGCTGAGGCTGCCGCCGGGGTATAAGGCGAGTGGAGAGTTCGCCGACGCGGATAAGCATATCGAGCGCGTCTATATTTATCCGACGGGGACCAATCCCAATCACTTTATCGATGAAGGTCTCTACGGACATTTGGGAATTTTGCGCCTGGAAACCGCTCCGAGAAGGGTTCCGCAAGGGTTCATCGGAATCGAGACGCTTCGCAACTGGGTCAAGCGGAAGCTGGAGTCTGAAAAGGCGGTTTTTCAGCTGCGCGACGTGAGCGTGCATGAGATGCCCGGGTTCATCGTCACTTCGGAGAGACCCTTTCAGTATGTCCGGGCCCATATCGTCGGTCAAAAGGTTCGCTTCATGCTGGTCGGCGGTTCCGAAAACGATTTATTTACCGACATTTTGTCATCGTTGGCGGAGGTTTCTCCGTACGAGGGCGCCACGAGGTGAACCGAAACGAATTTTCCCCTTGCGGGGGAGAGCTTTCCCGTTAAACTATCGCGTTCGGGCGTCTGTCCGGACGTTCCAATATCGGCAGTGGAGGTTTTTCATGGCTCCTCGTAGTTCGCGAAGCACGAAGAACAAAAAAACGAGAATTCCTCAAGAGGAAGTTTCCTTTTTGTTCGACAAGCTCGAGGCGGAAGAGCGCAGTGAAGAGGCTTGGAGCGACATGATCGCGGCTCCGCCCGACGAAGGATTGGATCATCGGGAGGTCGAGGAGCATCTGCTTCGCCGGCCTCATGAGCATGACGCCTCGCTGAGGCGATGGAAGCACTTCGGAAAATAGAGCGGGAACTGGAGATATCGGGACCGTCCGCCGGCGCCGGCGGGCGGTCCTCTTTTTGTAGACTGACGCCCGATGTTGATTGAAACGCACATGCATTTAGGCGACACGCGTTTTGACGAAGACCGTGACGTCGTGCTGGCGCGGGCCGTGGAGGCTGGGGTCGAATGGTTCGTGGAAATCGCCGACGAACCGCGCGAATGGGATCGCGCGATCGCGCTTAGCCGCGCCCGCCCGGAGCGCGTGCGCTGCACGCTTGGGCTGCACCCATATTACGCCGATCAATGGACCTCCGAGTTGGGAGAGAAGCTTCTTTCGATGGCGAGGCTGCCGGAAGTGGTCGGGGCCGGGGAAATCGGGTTGGATTATTTCAAGTATTGCACGGTTCCCGCCGATCGTCAGAAGGAAGCGATGCGGGGAATGCTCGCCTGCTCCTGGGAAGCGGGACTCCCGGTAGTGGTCCATTGCCGGGATGCGTATGCGGACCTGGTCCCGATTTTGGAGGAATTTTTTCAGGGGAAGGCGCTCCCCGCCGGACGCCGATATTTCGGCGTGGTTCACTGCTTTTCCGGGACCGCCGAAGAGGCGAGGCGCTGCGCCGGAGCCGGTTTCGCGCTGGGAGTGGACGGACCGATCACGTATCCTAAAAACAACGATCTAAGAACCGCGCTTAAGGGCGCGGGCCTCGAGGCGCTTGTTTTGGAAACGGATTCCCCTTGGCTGCCCCCCCAAAGCGGACGAGGAAAGCGAAACGAACCGCGTGCCATCGCGGAAATCTGCGAGCGATTATCAGAACTTTTTGAATTGGAAAAGGAGAAGGTCGCGGGCGCTACGACACGCAACGCCCGCGACCTTTTCGCCTTGCCTCAATAGCGGCCCCAAAGGGCCGCTGTTGGGATCAGCCGATCGGCTCGAAACCCGCTTTCTCGACGGCTTCCGGCAAACCTGTATCTTCCAGGTCCTGATTTACTCCTCGGTCGGTCATGAGGGTCAGACGCTGAACAATCCGGCTTTTGCCCCTCACCCGGCCCACCAAGGACGCGATATCTTTCGCGGCCGCCCGGCGGTCGGATACGACGCCGTCATTAAACCAGCGGATGGTCTTTGAGGCGCTTTTCTTGCTCGGCATCAGTTTAACCGTCAGCAGAGACTCCGTGACAAACAAGTCTCCTACCTCTTCCTGCTTAGGCTTCAACAAAGACTCCTCCATATTCGGTTCGCGCTCTTCTCGGCGGGGATGCGACAGTACGGCCAAATATAATGATAATATATATTTTTCCCAGATTCAAGGGGTCTCTCCGGATTCGGGTTGGGCGCTTCCCGGCAGGCGCTGGGGCGCCCGGACGGCGCTGAAGGCGGGCTGCAGCAGCCAGCCGCGGCCGCGCCACCGCGACTCGGTCTTGCGGTCCGGCGGGCTCCGGGTCAGGACCACCCGGACCCCGCGGCCCCAGGCGAGCAATTCCTCGTTTTCTTCCGAAGAAACGGTGAGGACGGGGGAGCGTCCGATGAACATCGTCACGGCTTCGGCGGCGCCGCTTCCCAACGGCGTCGGGATCAAGGATTCCCCCGTGATCATCTCATCGGAAACCTTCACCCGCATTCCGACCACGCGGGAAGGATGGACGCCGTAGGCGCCGGCGAAGACTTTCGCCGCCCAGTCGTTGGTATCGCTGAGAACCCACACGTCGATTCCCTGCCCCCGAAGGGCCTGCAGTAATTCGAGCATTTCAGGGATCATGCGAATTCCCCGCCTCTCGGGTTCGGGCTTCGGGTCTTCCGGCGTATCCCCGATGTCGTCGAATCCGACCGGTCGGTCGAGTTCTTCAATCAACGTTTCCTGAGCGTAGCGCCGAAGCTCCCGCTCCTCGAAACCGATGAGAAGCGACGCGATCCAGCGGCCGCAGGCCGGCCGGCCCGCCGTTTCGCAGATCGAGCGGTACGCGCGCAGCATCCCTTTCCGATACATCCTGTAGTAGGGGTCGTTCGGCCAGGAGGCCGGCGGGGTTCCTTGAAATCCCCGGTACCCCGCCTCGATGCGCGCCCGCCCGTACTGTTGAGGAATGAGAGCCCAGAACGCGGGAATGAACTTGAATTCCGCCCGGCGGGTCAATCGATTAAACAGCGCCTGGCCGAGATCGCCGTTGACCAAGCCGTCATCGAGCGTAAAGACCGCGACCGGCGGATTCGCCGGAGTATAAGCCGGGTCGTTTTCCCCCGCATATTCCAGAATGCGCTCGAGCGCGTCGGCGACAAGAGGATTCCAGCGGCCCCGACTCAGGCGGCGCTCTTTCGGAAGCGGACGCCTGAGCAGTTCGGGCCGGGCTTGAATCTCCGCCGAGGGTTCGGCGGGAACGAGGGGTTTGGGCGGCGCGATCGGCTTGGGCGCCGGGGGCCGGGGGCGGGTGCGGTGAGAGCGCGTGCGCGGCTTTCGCCGGACGGGGCCTTGCTGGGAGACGGCCGGAGCTGCGATTAAAACCGCCGTGATCGTGATGAGAAATCCTCGTCGTAGCATCCTGATTTTTATATCATAAACGTCTCGCTTTACGGATTCATCACAGCGAAATCCAAAAGTCGACGCGCCGGAGATTTAAAATGAGCAAAACCGCGACGGTCCCCACCGTTCCTAAAACAGCCGCGATCCGCGATTTCATGCGGAGAAATTACAGGCATTTCAACGCCGCCACGATCGTCGATGCGGCCGAGGCCTGGGAGAAGCTTCTCGCCAAAGGCGATAAGATGCTAGTGACTTTAGGGGGCGCGATGTCGACCGCGGAGCTCGGGATCAGTCTCGCCGAGATGATCCGCCAGGACAAGGTCCACGCGGTTTGCTGCACGGGCGCGAATCTCGAAGAGGACATCTTCAATTTGGTGGCCCACGATCACTATAAGCGCGTCCCGCATTACCGGGACCTGACCGCCGACGACGAGTGGAAGCTCTGCGAGGGCGGTTGGAATCGCGTTACCGACACCTGCATTCCCGAAGAAGAAGCCATGCGGCGCATCGAGTCCAAGCTGCTTCCCTACTGGAAAAAGGTGGACGCCGAAGGCCGTCGCCTGTTCCCGTACGAATTCATGTACGAAGTCATCCGCAACGGCGATCTGGAGGAGTTCTATCAAATCGACACGAAAGACTCGTGGATGATCGCCGCCTGCGAGAAGAATCTCCCGATCTTCACGCCGGGCTGGGAGGACTCGACTCTGGGCAACGTCTATGTTTCGCAGAGGATCAAGGGCCAGATCAAGAATGTTGCCAGCGTCAAAATGGGTCTGGAGACGATGGAGTTTTTGATCGACTGGTATCGCCGGAATACGAAGACAAACGGCGTGGGCTTCTTCCAGATCGGCGGCGGCATCGCGGGGGATTTCCCGATATGCGTCGTCCCCCTGCTCCGGCAGGACCTTAAGGAAAAGGCGCGTCTTTGGAGCTATTTCTGTCAGATCAGCGATTCGACGACGTCCTACGGGTCCTACAGCGGCGCCGTGCCGAATGAGAAAATCACGTGGGGCAAGCTCGACAAGAATACGCCTCGTTTCGTCATCGAGTCCGACGCGACGATCGTCGCGCCGCTGATCTTCAATTACGTGCTCGGAAATTAATCCGGGCCGCCGCCCGGACGCGATGCTTCGGTTCGCCTGGATCGAGGGACTTGCGGCGGCGTTTATTTGCGCTCTGGCCGTTCGCTGGGGGGCTGTCGAGCGCGCCTCCGCTCGGGTGCTCGATGGTGACGAGCGGGAATATCTGGATCTCGGCGTAAACTCCGCCAGGATCGGCGTTCTCGCGGTCGAGCCCGCGGTTCCGTCCGCGGTTCGCGGCCCCGTGGGCCCCGGCTGGATCGCCTTGGCGCAGCGGGGAAGCGGTCCCGTTTCGCTTACGGCGACGCGCCGCCTGCAGGCGATCGTCTCCTCCTGCGGAGTTTTCCTTCTCTTCGCTCTCGGGCTCTCTCTCGACGGCAAACGCGGCGTCTACGCGGGGCTGGCGGCTGCGTTCGCGTTTGCGCTGCATCCCGACCTCGCCGCCGACGCCGCCCTATTGCGCACCGAGTGGATCGACGCGTTGTTTGTCGCGCTGCTTTGCGCCGCCGCGGTCGGTTGGCTGCGCGAACCTTCGCGAAAGGGGTCCGCGGCGCTCGGGGCGGTGTTGGGATGCGCGCTGCTGAGCCGGTCGACGCTGGCCTTTGCGCTCCCCCTGATCGCCGCGGCCGGGTTCGCGATGCCCGGTCGTTTCGGGTCCCGGCGAAAGTGGTTCCCCCCCCCCTCCTCCTGGGCTGCGTCCTCGTGGTGCTTCCGTGGGCGGCGCGAAACGCGGCGCGCTTTGAGGCCTTCATCCCGTTCGAGCGGGGGGCGGCGCCGCTGATCCTTTATTACACGTCGTTGGGAATGCCGGCTTCCGATGGCCTGGTTCAATACGAGGCGATGGCGATCGCCGAAGCGCCGGAATTGGCGGAGATGGATTCCGTCGAGCGCATGGCCCGGATCGGGTCGCTCGCACGGGGGCATATCCTCGAATCTCTGGGACGCTTTTTGGCCGCCGCGCTCGGGCGCTTGGGGGTTCTATGGGACGGGCATGGTCTTCTATTGGGTTTCGCGCTGGTTGGGCTTATCGTCGGTCGCCGGAGGCCTGAGGCGTGGGCGCTTGCGGCGATCTGGGCCTACTACAACCTCCACATGTTCGCGGATGTGTACTCGCTTCGGCTTCACCCGGGCTTAATTCCCTTGATCGCGTTGGCTTCGGTCGCCGTCCTTGAGTTCCCGACTTTGGCGGCCTCGCTTGCGGAGTTCCCCCTCCCCGCACCCGTTGGGGAGCGCTGGATTGCGGCGTGCGCCCTTGCGCTTGCGGCGCCGGCGCTGTTGGCGCTGGCGCGGGAGGCCGCTTTTGCGTATCCGGCCGGCTCGCCGGGACCGAAGGTGTTCTTGGACCGCGTCGTGGCCGATGCCCGCGCGGGCAAAGAGGACCGGGCGTTGGCTGCCCTGGAGGAAGGGGCGGCGCGTTATCCTGGCAGCGCTCCCGTGCATCTCTCGCACGCGGCGCTGCTGGAGAGCGCCGGCATGAGCGCGCGCGCATGCGCGGCGTTGTCGCGGGCCGCAGATGTCGTCTCGCCCTTAGGCGAGTACCGGACTGAATTGACCGACCGCATTCGCGCGGGACTTTCCGCCTGCAATTGATATAGTCCTCCTTTGGAGGAACCAACATGATGGATTTTCTGCGCGCGTTGCTGGGCTACGCCGCTCTACTGGGGATCGCGTACGCGCTTTCCAATAACCGTAAGGCCATAAAACTCCGGACGGTTACCGTCGGAATCGGACTGCAGCTGACCTTCGGCCTTTTCTTGTTGAAGACGGACATTGGGCAGCGGTTATTCGGCTGGGCGAACACCACCGTCATCAAATTGCTGAGTTTCTCCGATAAAGGGTCGAACTTCATCTTCGGAAACCTGATCAACCCGTCGCTGGAAGCCGTCGCCGCCGACGGGACCGTGCTCGGGACCGCGGGACTGGGAACCGCGTTCTTCGCCTTCAAGGTGCTGCCCACGATCATTTTCTTCTCGGCGCTGATGTCGGTGCTCTACTACCTGGGAATCATGCAGATCATCATCCAGGGCTTCGCCCGCCTCATGGGAAAGACGATGCAGACGAGCGGCAGCGAGACCTTGTCCAACGCCGCGAACATCTTCGTCGGTCAAACGGAGGCGCCGCTCGTCGTGAGACCGTACGTCGCCACGATGACGAAGTCCGAGATTATGGCCATCATGACCGGCGGTTTCGCGACCGTGGCGGGCGGCGTCATGGCGGCCTACGTCGGGTTTCTCAAGGACGTGATCCCCAATATCGCCGGGCATCTTATGACCGCCAGCATTATGGCCGCTCCCGCGGGATTGGTGATGGCGAAGATCATTTACCCGGAAACGGAAAAATCCATGACGGCGGGCGAGGTGAAGCTGGAGATTCCCATCGACGACGCGAACGTCGTCGACGCGGCGGCGAACGGGACCCTGAAGGGTCTTGAACTGGCGCTTAATGTCGGGGCGATGCTGATCGCCTTTATCGCCTTGATCGCGATGTGCGACGGGATTCTGGGCTGGCTGACCGGGTTTTTCCTCGAGACCCCGCTGACGCTGCAGATGATTCTGGGGACTCTGTTCTCTCCGATCGCCTGGGTCTTGGGCGCCCCGTGGGTGGATTCTCTCGCGCTGGGAAAGCTTCTCGGAACGAAGTTCATTATCAATGAGTTCGTCGCCTACATTGATCTGGGGACGAAAACCGGAATGTTCACGTCTCAAAAGAGCATGATCATCGCCTCCTACGCTCTTTGCGGCTTTGCCAACGTCAGTAGCATCGGCATTCAGTTGGGGGGCATCGGCGGCATCGCTCCGACGAGAAGGCACGATTTGGCGCGCATCGCGTTTCGCGCCTTGATCGCCGGAACGCTGGCGTCGTTTTTGAACGGGACCTTGGCGGGATTTCTGGTAAACACCTGATCGCCTTTCTCCGCACAGCGTCTTACTAATAAACAACACAATACGGACATATAGAACACTATATGGCCGTATTTGTTTGTTTATGCGCTATAATAATAAGAAAAGATATAATATGATAAAATATAACTAAAAATGGCGTTTAGGGTCCGTTTTTGCAGGATTCAAGTTGACAGCGACAGGCGCATAGACTAAAATTGAAATCCATTCAATAGTTTTCACGTGAAAAAAACCAAGTGAGCGAAGTAATCGCGATCGCAAATCAAAAGGGAGGCGTCGGAAAGACGACGACCTCGATCAATTTCGCCGCAGGGCTCGCGTGTTTGGGCCAGGATACGCTTCTAATCGACCTAGATCCTCAGGCGAACGCGACGTCCGGACTTGGGTTTGACAAGCAGAAGGTCGATGCGGGGATCCTGCAAAATTTGTTGGATGGCGAGCCCTTGGAAAAAACCATCAAAGCAACCGGCGTTGAGCTTTTGGACATTGTCTGCTCCAGTCCGGACATGGTCTCGGCCGAAATCCAGCTTTCAAACGAAGTTTCACGTGAAAACAGGCTTCGCAATGTTTTGGCTCCCTTTTTGAAGACATATTCGTATATTGTCATTGATTGTCCTCCTTCTTTGGGCCTTTTGACGATTAACGCCTTGTCCGCGGCCGACAAGGTTTTGATTCCGATCCAAGGGGAATACTACGCCTTAGAGGGTTTGGCTAACTTTTTTGACGCGATTCGCAAGATCCAGGCAGGTATTAATTCGCGCCTTCAGATAGAGGGGGGGGTTCTCACGATGTTCGACCCCCGCTATGCTCTCGCCCAGCAGGTCAAGGGAGAGCTTTCCAAGTTTCTCGGAAAATCTCTATTTGAAACCACTATTCCAAGAACGGTGCGTCTGGCCGAAGCCCCGGGGTTTGGGAAGACAATTTTTGAATACGATCCACGATCCAAGGGCGGGGAACGCTACCTCGCATTGACGGGTGAATTTCTGGCTCGTCGCGGCTGGCGCGGGATGAGACTCAATTGATATGGCGAGGTTGGCTATGAGAAAGGCTCTTGGACGGGGACTCGACGCGCTTTTGCCGGAGTCCTCAAAATCTCAGGATGGGGCGGTCGCGAACGATCAGGTCAAGAAGGTGGCGATAAATCTAATTAAGCCGAATCGCCTGCAACCGCGAAAAAACTTTGATGCCGAGCGTCTGAGTGAGCTTTCCCAGTCGATCAAGGAACATGGAATAGTGCAGCCGATTGTTGTTTCGTTTGACTCGATCACCAATTCCTACGAGCTGATCTCGGGTGAGCGCCGGCTTCGCGCCTCCAAGCTTGCCGGTCTCGAAAAGATCGATGTCGTCGTTCGGGCGACTCAATCCGACAAGGATCGCTTGGCGGTCGCTCTCATTGAGAACATTCAGCGAGATGATCTCAATGCCATCGAAACGGCCCTCGCCTACAAGAAGCTGATGGATGAGTTCGAGGTCAATCAAGGAAAGCTCTCCGAGTTGGTCGGAAAGTCGAAATCTGCGGTTTCCAACACTTTGCGTCTGTTGGATCTCCCCGAAGAAATTCAGAATGCGGTTCAATTCGAACGAATTACGGAAGGGCATGCACGGGCTCTCTTGATGGTCCGTGACGCGCATGAACGGAACAAACTTTTCAAATTGGCGATGGAGCAAGGCCTCTCCGTGCGCAAGGTCGAGGCGATCGCGCAGGAACTATCGGAGGGAAAGAGTCTTGAGGAAGTGATTTCTCCGAAGCGATCCACGGAGTCGATCCGCCCGATTAAGTCGGCTGATATCAAGGCGTTGGAAAAGAACTTCGAGAAGGTTTTTGGAACCAAGGTAGAAATTAAAACCAAGAAGGATCAAAAAAGCGGACGGATAATCGTTCATTTCTACAGCTTAGAAGATTTTGATAGTATATCAAAAATCCTTATAAAATAATGATTTTTTATTGTTTCGTGAGTTTCGTCTCCGCGCTTCTCTTAGGAGGCGTTCCCCCCGCGAATGCACAAGTGGATCCGTTGATCCCTGATCCGTTCCGTCAAGTTGAAGAGTCGGTGCGCACAAAGACCTCGGCCCAGGCCGTCTCGCTTTCGGAGGGGGAGACGATAACCGACGCGCCCCTGCCTTCCTATCTTTCCTTGACCGACGACCTTTCGCGTTTCGGACGCTTCGCGGATGGAGGCTCGGATTCGAATTGGTACATCGGCTTCAACAACGCGTGGATCGTGCGATTGCCTTCACGCCCGCCGGGAAAATTCGTCAAGGCGTTCATCGGAGCGAAAATCGGACGCGCCAAGACGACGCCCAATAAGCAGCGGCCGTGGGAGCACACCGTCATCGCCGGCAAGGTGTACATGGCCGTCGCGCAGCGGCCGGCCTTCGGCTCCGAAAACAGCTTTTTTCTCGCGGAGACATCCGATATCCCTTTGGAAGTCGACGACAGCATTTATCGTCCGGGGACGGGGAGAGCGCAGTGGTTTTGGGCCGAAGTTCCAATGGAACTCATTTCGGATACGGAGAACAACTATCTGATCGTTTGGTCTCCGACGCGCGCGTTTCGAGATTCCAAGCATGCGCCCATATTGGCGGCGGCCGAGGCGAGCGGGGGGGCTCCGGAGATCGGCGCCTGGAACAACCATTCGATTCTAGGAGTCCCGCCCCGGTCGGAGAATTCCGCTTTAGAAACACCCGTGGGCTTCAAGCCCGCTTTGGCCGTTCGGCTCGTCCCTGAAAACGAAGAAACGGTGACCGTGACCGCCTTCGAAGCCCTTTCCGGCGAGAATGAACTTTTGTGCCGCTTCTCCGCCATCGGCAGAGACATCGAGCAGGCCTGGATCGAGATGTCGCCCGACGAATTGGAATGGTCTCGGGTTTCCACATTCGCCCGCCACTCCCCGTTTTCCCTCCGCGTGCCGCGCTCTCTCATCGGTCCGCGCGGTTCCTATTTGAGAGCTGTCGCGCGCGATGCCTACGGCAACGAGGGGTCAAGCGCGACCTTGTTCGTTTTAGGGGACCCGAGCCGGTGACCCGGGGCCTGCGTGTCGGCGTGGTCGGTGCGACCGGGATGGTCGGCAGGGTACTGCTCGAACGACTCGAACGCAGCCGGTTTCCCATCGGATCCTTGCTGCCGTTTTCCTCCGGACGCAAACAGGTCGCCGTTTCGTTTCGCGGCCGACGCGTTCCCGCTCCTGGACTGTCCAGGACGGCGCTTCTTTCCTGCGATCTGGTTTTCCTGGTCTCGAGCGACGAGATCAGTCTGAAGTACGGACGCGAGTTGGCGCGCTCGGGCGTCTGGGTCATCGACGACTCGGCGGCGTTTCGGATGGCGGCGGATGTTCCTCTGATCATTCCCGAGGTCAACGAAGGCGCGCTGCGCCGCAACAAGCGCCTGATCGCCGGACCCAATTGCACGACGGCGGGACTCGCGGTCGCGTTGAAGCCGATTCACGAGAAAGGGACGCTCGAGCGCGTGCGCATGGCTTCGTATCAGGCTGTTTCCGGAGCCGGACGTCAGGCGTTGTTCGAGTTCTACGCGCAGGCGCGCAGGAGCGCCCGGGCCCTCTCCGGGTCGAATCCGCTTCCGGCCGTTCCGAGGCTCGCGGCGGATATTTTCCCGAAGCCGATCGCGATGAATCTTTTTCCGCAGATCGGCGGGTTCGGTCCCGAGGGGGATACCAGCGAGGAGCTGAAAGTCCGCCGGGAGATGCGCAAACTCTTCGGGTTGGCGAAACTCGAGGTCTCCACGACCGCCGTTCGGGTCCCGGTGATCCGCGGGCACTCTCTCGCGGTGTGGGTCCAAACCCGAAGGGCGGTCTCGCCCGCAACGGCGCGCGCGGCTCTGAAAAAGGCTCCGGGCGTGCGGGTTTGGGCGGAGGGCCGGTATCCGACGCCGCTCGCCGAGGGGACCGGGGATCCGACCCATGTCGCCCGAATCCGGCGCAGCGGGACGGGGTCCCGGGAACTTTCGATGTGGATCGTTTCCGATAATCTTTTAAAGGGCGCGGCGCTCAATTCCATTCAGATCGCCGAAACGCTCAGACGCCGCGGATGGTTGAAGCCCCGCGGCAAGGGGGGGGCTTGAAAGTCTCTATCTTGAAGCAGTACAGCGTGTTCATGGCGAACCGTCCCGGTTCGTTGGCGAAGCTCACGGCGTTATTCGGGGACGCGAATGTCAACATCGTCGGAATCGCCTCCGAAGTCCGGGACGATTCCGGGCTCGTGCGCATCGCGGTCGAGGGAGACGGGGATACCAGCGGCATTCTCTCCCGGGCCGGCTTCGCGAGCGTCGAAAGCCGGCTCTTGTCCGTCGAAGCCGAGGACACGCCGGGAAGCCTCGCCGAGATCTCCAAACGACTCGGCGACGGGGGCATCAACATCACGACGGTGTACGGAACCTCGCTGAGTACCCAGGTGTCGCGGATCCTCGTCGCGGTCGAAAACGCCGACGACGCCTATAAACTGCTCGCCGCCGGCGAATAAGACGGGTCTATTTTCGGGCGACGCGGCCGTCCTTGACGCCCGGCTCGAAAAACTCGACGCGGCCGTCTTCCGTGCGCAGCATCACGATTTTCACGGCTCCAAGGGCGACCTCGACGGGGAGGCCGACCGCAAGCTTCGCCTCCGCGATCGGGTACATCTTCGAGCTCAATCCGTTTTCATGGAGGATCAAAAAGGACCGCGTATCCGCGAACCAATTCGTCTGCGGGTCGACGTCGGTTCCGTAAAGCGTCCAGAACTCGTTTCCCCCCGCTTTGAAAACGAAGGATTTCTCCCGGACGCGGTCGAGGATCGCGCCGGTCTTGATCGCATGCGCCGGGCCCTGCGTTCCCTGGATCGGCGTGATCTTCAGCGTGCTCTTGCGCGTGGGCGAGAAGATGTTGATCGCGACCTTGAAGTTGTAGACGGTGCGGTCGTCGATCTTGATGTTGACGCCGTTGCCCCGCAGTTCGTTGAGGTCCTTGATCTTGTGCAGCTGCTTCTCGTCGGGGCGTTCGAGGCGCAGGTACGCCGTCTGAAAGCCGGGGTCCCCCGCGACGCTGAGATTCCATTCCCGCGTGCCGAAGGTCTTCGTATAGAGGTCCGCGTGGGAGTCCAAGCGGTCCTTCAAGACAAACCCTCCGAGTCCGCGTCCGGTTCCGGCGGACGCGGGGGCGAGGACGGGATATTCGAGCACCGGCCCTTCGAAGCGGATATTCGGGGGGAGTTTGGCGCCTTCCGGGAGAAATTCACCCGCGTCGATCGAAACGGATTCGGCAATCTCGGGGGTTTCCGCGCTTCTGTCCAGCCGGACCGTGAACTCGGCCGCCTTCTGTTCCTCCAGCGTCCGCGCGGGCGAAGCTCCGGTGATTTCGGCCCGAGCGCCCAGCGGGGCCAGCAGCAAAATCAGAACAAGGAGTCGGATCATGAGGGGTTTTCTCCTTTGGGTTTCGGTGCGGCCGCGACCTTCCCGTCGGCGGCCCGGTAAGGATCATCGGCGAGGTCGATCAGGTACAGCGCCGGGTCGATGTTCTTGGCGACCGTGGTCTCCACCGCGCCGGCGCCGGGGTAAAAACCGCCGTCCCAGTTGGAGCGCGGCGTCAGTTCGAAGGTGAAGCAGAAGATTCCTTTCGCGCCCCAGGCCCAATCGCAGGTGTCTCCGGTCGCGACGTAGAGTTCCGAAGACTGCATCGGGCGGTATCCGGTCATGCCGGCCGTCTTCTCCGCCATAACCTTGAACGCCGCCAGGGCCCGTCCGTCGGAGATCGGCTCATCCGAGCCGCCCCACGGGTAGAGCACCAGTTCGCTGAAGGTGTGGTAGCTGAGCATCACGGTGATGTTCGAGTGTCCTTCCACGAAGTCGCGCACCGCCTGGCTTTCCGGTTCCGAGAACGCGGACGGACCGTAGTAGGTGTCCGAGCCGGGATTTCCGGAGGCGCCGCGGCCGCCCCAGCCCCAGGCGTAATTGCGGTTCAGGTCGACGCCGATCGAGCCGTCGTGGTTGCGCCGCATATTCTTGCGGTGCCAGCGGTACTTGCCCGAGGCGATGTCGTACTCGCTTCCGTCGGGGTTGATCAGGGGCACGATGTAGATGTCCCGCGTTTCCAGCAGGCGTTTGACCTCGGGGCGGTCCTTGTTCTCCGCGAGCCATTGCGCCAAGCGCAGCGGGACCTCGGTGGACAGATGCTCCCGCGCATGATGCGAACCCATGAACAGCACTCCGGGTTTCGCTTCCCCGCCGCCGCGATGGAAGCGGATCCCCGTCAGGTCGCGGCCTTCGCCGCTTTTCCCCATAGAAAACAGCGACGCGTATTCGGACGCAGCGCCTTGCGCTCCCTGAAGCGCGCTTTGCACTTCCCCGTAGTTGTGGTAGACGCCGTCGGCCGGTGGGAAATCATCGGGTCCGAATTTACTCAAGCGCACCGCGCTGACGACGCGAAATCCGGCCTCTTTGAGTTTCGCGAGTATCTCCGAATCGGCCGTGCCGCTGACCTGCCCCGCCTCGACCCCGTCGATCGACATGCCGGCTTCGGCGATCTTCGTGCGCTCCCGGGAGGACTGCGCGGCCACGGTCACCCAGTAGCGGTCGGTCAGGCCTTTAATCGCGCCGATCTCCGGGGCGGATCCTTCCGCCGACGCGAGCAGCGCGTCGATGTCAACGGTGGTCCCGCCGCCGTCGAAGAGACCGGTCCAGTCCTCCTGACCCGCGCCGGCGAAACTCCACACCAGCCCCGCAGAGAGCGCGAGGGCGGCCGCACGGCCGATTCGGCGGCGCATCGGAATTATTGAACCTTGCTCTGAAGCGTGCGGGCGTCGCGTTCGAGATCGCGCGCTTCGCGGTCGATGTCGTCGCATTCCCGTTCGATGTCCCAGCCCTCGAACGTATAACCGGCGCGCCGCAGATCCGAACGGGCCCAACGCGCTTCGCTCTGAAGCCAGCCGGCGTCGCTTTGCATCCAGCCGGCCGAACTCGCCAAATCCGCGGCGGCGGAAACCGACTCGGGCGATTTCTTCGCCTCTCGGAGCAGTTGACCGAGCGTCATCCGGACGCGGTCGAGATCGCGATTGAGATCGCGCAGGTTCCAGAGGGCGCGGTTGATGTCGTTGCGCAAAAACGGATCCTGGCGGCTGCGGTCCCCGTCGCGGCCGCCGTCGTTGGCGGCGCGCTGCGCGCGTCGGCGGATGTCGGAGACGACGCGCTTGGCGTCCTGAACGTCCCAGCGGAAGCGCCGAAGGTCGTTGGCCAAGGACCGGATTTTCGACGCCTGGGCGGCGTCCTTCGCTTGAATCTGCTTTTGGCGGGTCGCGAGAACCGACTGCCGGATGTTGGAGAGGGCGTTCTCAAACGAAATTGCCTGCGCGGCGAAGGAGAGGGATGCGAGAAGGGGCAAGGTCAGCAGCGCGGCCGTCAAAGATCGAATCATAAGAGCCTCCGGGCCAAAGGGCCCAGAGGTATTCTAGGACGAACGCCCTGCTTGGGTCAACGAAAAAACCGGGGCGATTCGGCGCTAAATTAGAGGGGGGGGGTCAGTCCTCGGGAGGGATAAAGCCGACCGCGTGAGTCACCGGCTGCACGTAGGCGAACCCCTCGCCGGGCAGGGTGAGGTTTCCGGCGTTCGCGATCGCCTTTACCACTTTTTCGGTATCAGCGCGCTGGGTCACCACCCACAGAACCTGCTTCTCGCCTTCGATCAAGGTGCCGGCGTAGCCGAGGTTTTCCTTGACCCCCGTTCCGCGGGCCCAGAAGTAGGTGATGCCCGGCGCGCCCGCGTCGAGCGCGGCCTGCAAGGTGTCGTCGGCGCGGCTGCGGCGGACGACGGCGGTGATTAAATCCATGTCGGGCATCGGGGCCTCCGTTCGGTTCCTCATATATAGGGGATATCCGAGCGGCGGGCAAGTGGGCTGTCGCGCTCTGTCGCGCTCAGAACGCTTCTGAAATCCGCGTAACCGAACGGGCCGCCCAGCGCCGTTCAAGCGCGCGTTGGGCGCGCCATTCGCCCAAATGGCGCCGCGGAACCGGCATTAGCGCCAAATCGCACTCGAGGCCCGCAAACGCCCGCCGCCACGATCTGATGCCGGCGTCCCGCCTACCCGACTCCAGTTCCTGCCAGGTCGGTTGGGAAATACCCGCGCGCGCGGCCGCCTCCGCCTGACTCATCCCGATCCTAACACGAACGGCAAACAACAACTCATGCGGCGCCGCGACCCGAATATCCGGAGCCGTCCCGCCCGCGACGACGAGAATGCGATTTAACAAGCGGCGCAGACGTAGCGGAAGTCTATGCAGGTTTCCCATGCCTTATTTCTTTATAGGCGATCGCCTATAAAGTACATACGAGCGGGAGAGGGTTATGGTTCCCTCCGGGTGCGTTATTTTCGCGCCCGTTGAAAGGTTTTACCAGCGCGCGGCGAGCCCGCCCAAAACCCCGTTGCTTCCGCTTGCCCCGGTTTGCTTGATGCGGCCGAACGAGAGAGGGGTTGCGTCGGGATCGGACGGGCGCTAGACGGGGGGTTCCCGTTTGGCGCCATTTGGTTTTCTAAATCGGTCTATGAACTCGTCATTGATTCCAAGCAGTTCCAGATTCGCCTTGCGATTGCCGGCCTTGCCGCGCAGGCTGTGGATTAAACCGCGTTTTCCATTTTTGCGCAGTTTCGAGCACAAGCGCCCCACATGTCGTTCGCTAACGCCCAGCTGTTCAGCGCCCTGCGCCCAGGTCATCTTCCGATCTAAGATTTGCCGGATTACGTGGTGTTTGTCGACCTCTTTATGGCTCATCGTCAGGACCTCGTTCACGGCAAAACCCCCATCCGGTGGATGAGAAATTCTACTCGGCCCCTGACATTTCTATTTTGGCACTACCCTGACATATCTAATTTGGTGGGACAGTAGGCTGTCGCGCTCATCAACAAGCGGCGCAGACGCAGCGGAAGTCTATGGAGGTTTCCCCTGCCTTATTTCTTTATAGGCGATCGCCTATAAAGTACATACGAGCGGGAGAGGACTATGGTTCCCTGCGGGCGGTTAATAATGATACCGCCCTTGGAGAAAGTCAATCCTGTCGCGCGCGACGAGGTAGACGATTCTATGTTCTTGGGTCAGCCGGCGCGACCAGGCGCCGGAGAGCAGGAATTTTAGAGGCTCGGGTTTTCCGATTCCCTTGTACGGGTCCCGCATCACCGCCTCCACGATTTCCAGCGCGCGGAGCGCCGTTTTGCGGTCGGTGCGAATCCAGTAGCGCAGGTCTGCGATAAATTCCGGTTGAAAGCAGGTTGAGCGCGCCACCAGACGGTTGCTTCAGGCTTCAAGCCCGAGTTCTCGGCGCAGCGCGGCCGTTGACTTCCCCTCCGGGCGGCGTTTCCGGGCGCGCGTGAGCGCCTGGATCAGCCTCACCGCGTTTTTGGGCGAGCGCAGCAAGTGCGCGGTTTCCTGCAGGCTCCGGAGTTCGGCCGCGCTGACCAGCGCCACGTCCTCGGCCTTTCGGCGATGGATGATCAGCGGCTCCCGAGAAGCCGCGACGTCGCTGCAGAGCGAGGCGAAATGCGCGCGCGCGTGGGAATAGGTGGTTTCGGGCATCGGCGACCCTCCTGAATTGTACTGTAATGTTGTACAGCATGAACGGGGGTGCGTCAAGGGGTCACTCGACAGCCGGCGGAAGGTCGACGGCGAGGAGCAAGAAAGGGCCGCCTCCCGTCGGAGGCGGCCCCGGGGGCGTTCGTTTGGGGTCGAACGCCGTCGGCCTTTGGGGGGACCGAAGATCAGTAGCGAAGCCCTTTCTTGGCGGCCTGCCGTTTCAGCGTGTCCACGAGCTTCGCGTCGAAGGATTCCTCTTCCGAGCCGGTCTTGGCGCTTTCCTTTTTAATGAAGGCCGAGCGGTTTCGGGAAAGCTCTCCGATTTTCTCGCGCAGCGCCTTTCGCTGCGTCTGGATTTCGGCGACCTTCGCCTTCCGCTGCGCAGGCGTCAGAGTCTGCAGAGACTGCGGGAGAGCCTTTAGATCGGCGGTGTTCAGATCCGCTCCCCCTTCCGCGAGCGCCGCGACGAAGTCGTCCTCGGCGGAAAATCCCCGCACGGCTTTAAAGGACGCGCGTTCCGCCGCAGCGGAGGCCGGCGCCGCGGCCGCGATCCGCGCGGCCCGGTCCTTTTTCTCGCGGGCCTCTTCGCGGCGTTCGCCGTAGATCAGCATCGTCGAGTCGAGTTCGCCGTTGAGCCGCGAGAGCTCTTCGTCGAAGGGCGTCGCGATCGAGACAGTTCCTCCGTTTTGCGCGATGGAGAGAAACGACCCGTCGCCGAGCCGCGCGATGCGCCGCCACTGCGCCGTCGTGCTGCCGTCCTGGCCGCATTGGATGGTATTGAGGATCACGCCCTTGGCGACCAGCCTTTGGGTCAGATTCTCAAGCGCCGGCGTGTCGCCGTAGTCGAAATGAGCGGGCGCGTCGCCAACCAGGTACGCGACGCGAAACGAGGAGGGATCATCGTCCCAGGAGACTTTCTGCGAGGCGTCCGCCAAAGCTTTAAGAACGTGCTCGGGGCCGTCTCCGCCGCCTCCCGCCCGCAAAGCGAGTAATTCCTCGTAGACTTGATCGAGGTCCGAATTCAAATCGACGACCTTGGTCACGTACGCGTCGCCCCGGTCTCGGTAGGCGATCAGCCCCATGCGGATCTCGGGCTTCGGATTGCCGGCGGCGATCTCGTTGGCGATCGACCAAATCTTTTCCTTCGCGCCCTGGATCAGGCCGCCCATGCTGCCGGTGGTATCGAGCAGAAAGAGGACCTCGACTTTCGGAGTCTTCGGGATTTGGGAAACGGGCTGCGGGGCGGGAACGGGGGCGGGCGGCTCGGGCTGCGCGATCTTGGTGGCCATCGCGGCGGGCGCGGAGGCCATCACGGCGGCGAGAATGAAGTCTAAAAGTCTCATGGTCTATCTCCTCAGGGGGCAAGGAGAAAGACACCGGGACTTTCGAAAGGTTCCCGCTAGGTTCCGGAGGCGGTTTTTCTCAGGCGCTTGAGAACCGCGGCATCGATGCGGTCGGCTGTTTTAATCGCTTTTTTAAGCGCTTTATCGGCCTGCGCCCGGGTTTTGGCCGCCCAGGCTTTCGAGCGAAGTCCGCCCAAATTGATCAGGATGTTGTAGTACGCGCCCCAGGCGGCGGCGCGCGCCATGAGCGACGCCACGCCCGCGTCCGAGAGCGAGTTCGGGTTGCCCAAGGCGGCTGCGCGTTCGGCCGCATCCAGCGTGGGCAAGGTCCGCTCCAGCGTGCCCAGCGGAACGGCGGTGGCGTCCTTCGTCGCGTCTTCAACGGCCTTGGCCTTGGCCGCGTTCTGTTCCTTGGTATTTTTCGGCATCGAGAAGGCGGCCATCACGCGGTTGAACGCGAAGGTGTCGTCGTCGACCGCCGCGAGCTGTTCGGCCTTAAGCGCGTGGGCGTCGGCGCCGAGCGACTCCATCTCGGCGTTCTTGTGCCGGTGATCCTTTTTGCCGTAGGTGAGCGCCGAGACCATCGCCGCGAGTCCCGCGGCGAGCGCGCCCGAGAGCGCGGCGACGGATCCGCCTCCGGGAGCCGGGGCGTCGGAGGCGAGTTCGGCGACGAAGTCCCGCACGCTTTTGGAAATCAGCGGCCGCTCTTCGGCGATCACCGCCTCGATGACTTTTTGGGACGGGTCGAAGGGGGCGATGTCGCTGAGGCCCAGCGATTGGACGCCGACGCGAATGAGTTCTTCTTCGGATAGGCCGCGCGACGCTTTCTGCTTCGCGAGAAAGTATTTCCCGGCCTCGATCAGCACGCGCTTGGGGACCATGCCGATCACTTCCGAACCGGTGACGCGTCCGCCGCGCTCGGCGGCCAGACGGCAGCAGGCGTCGAAGACTTCGTGTACCGGCGCCGCCTCCAGATCGAGGATGTTGACGGTCACCTGCGCGCGTCCGTATTCGGGAATCAGCCAGCCCGTTCCCTGGACGGATTTGAACATCCCGGGAATCCTCTCCGGAGTTCCGTCGGGGTTTTTGAGAATTTCGCCGTTCGCGCCGCGCTTGAGCTTTCCCGTTTCCCGGATTTCGTTGGCGATGTCCTTTGCGAGACGGACGTTCGCGGTGTTCAGGTTGATGTTGTAGGCGATCAGAAAATTGCGCGCGCCCGTGGTGAGGGCGCCGAAGCGCGGAACGAACTTCGCGGGCCCGAAGTCCGGCGCCCATTGCGGTTTCTTGAGCTTCTCGGCGAGGGCTTCGTATTCCCCCGCGCGGATGTCGGGGAGCCGTTCGCGTTCCGGTTTGCGCGCCGCCGCGGCGTAGAGATACACGGGAAGCTGCAGTTCCCGGCCGACGCGTTCGGCGAGCCGTTCGGCCAGCGCCGCGCATTCCTTCAGCGTGGTTCCCGCGACCGGAACGAACGGGCACACGTCGCAGGCGCCTTGGCGCGCGTGTTCGCCGGAGTGCTTGCTCATGTCGATGAGTTCGTGTCCCTTTTGGATCGCTCGAAACGCGGCTTCCAGCACGGCCTCGGGCGTTCCGGCGAAGGTGTAGACGGTGCGGTTCGTGGTCTTTCCGGGATCGACGTCCAAAAGTCCGACACCGTCGACGCTTCTAATCGCGGCGGCGATCGCCTCGATGATCTTGGGATCACGGCCTTCGCTGAAATTAGGGACGCACTCTACGAGCTTCATGGGGGATTCCTCCGGACATACGGAGAGAATACAGATTTGCGGGGGTCTTTAAATCGCCGGGGGGCTATGGGACTTGGACGAAACCGAACGGATAGTCCGAGCGTTCGACCACCGCGACATGATACGGGGTGGTCGGGCCTTTGCCGTTTTCCACCGGAGCGATGCGGTAGCGGATGAGGATCCGGCCGCCTTGTTTGGCGACCGAGACGATCTCAAGCCGCCGGGCCGAGTCGGAGCGCGCGCCGAAAACGGCGACGACCATCTCGCTTTCAAAGTCGACCGCCGGCAAGGTCTCCGAGCGGCCGACGCGCTTCCACAGGTCGATAAAATCGTTCGGGGAGGTGAGCACCGCTCCTCCGGCCGTTCCGAGACCGCCGGAATCGGCGCCCCAGGAACGCAGTACCGGCATCCGCTCGATGCCGAGCGTGTCTTCCAGTCCCTGCTCGGTTTTCATGTCCTTAAGCGCCAAGGGTTTCACAGAGGCGTAGGCGGCGTCGGCATCGGCCTGTTTTTGGGCTTTCGTGAGCGCGCGGCCTTCGGCTTCGGTGTATTCGCGCCGACCCTGAACCCGGTCCAGCTTCTGTCCTTCTTCCAGGAAGGCTACGGCTTGATCGCGGGTCACCGACATCCGGCTTCCTGGGATTCCGACGATGTCCATCCGTCCCGAATGGACCCTCTTCCGTTGGGCGACGGCCGCGGCGGCGACGTTCAACGGGCGAGAGGCTTCCGGCGCCCCGAGAAGCACGGGGGTCAGTCCCTCAAGAGGGACGGTCGGATTATTGGCGGCCCGTGCGTCGCGGTTGGAATTTCTAAGGCGCGACGTCACGCGGGCCATCACCGCCCGCGCTTCTTCTTTTGAGAGGGGGCGGTTGGGGACTCCGGCCCATGGATCGTCGCTGTTTGGCGAAGGTTCCGGGATCACCTGCTGGATCCCCAGGCGGCGGCTTTCGGCGTCCAGATAGGTTCTCAATTCGTCGTTGGTGTACGTGGGTTGCCCGGGGGGTGCGCCGACGACCTGCGGAGTCAGCATCGCGGTTCTCTTTTTCTCCACGGGGGCGGCGTCGTTTTCTTCGGAACCGAATCCGCGGACCGCGGCCGCGCCCCCGGATAGACCCGCGCTGCGTTCGAGCAGCTGCGCGGTTTCCATCACGAGGCCGCCTTTCTTGGCTGAAGCGGACGGGTCCGCTTCGTCGGCGACGCCGCTCCATGCGGCGGAAACGGAGGCCTTGTTCCTCGCGACCAGCTGCCGCCGCGCTTCTTCGATCTGCGCCGGAGAAAGAGCTTCGAGAGCCCGTCTTCCCGCGTCTTCCGAGGCCGTCTCGGTTTCCGCGAGGTCCGGGAGGATTTTCGGCGCGAGACGGTAGCGGACTTCGTTGAAAAAAATCGCGCCGACCATGACGCCCGTGGCCGCGAACGCGGCGAGGCGCGCGGGTTGAGGCAGCCAGCCCATCGGCGTGTAGGTTTCCCGCTCCGCCTCCAATCGCTTCATGCGCAGGCGGGTCTGAAAACCTTCGGGTAGGGGGTGCCGGGGAAGATCGGCGACCATTTTCGACACGCGCTTGAGCGTGTCCAGCTCCGCGCGGCACTCCCGGCAGTCTTCCAGATGCGCGGCGACGCGGCGCTTTGCGTCCTCACCGAGCGCGTCGTCGATATAGGCGGAGAGGTCGTCGAGTGTGTGGTTTTCGCTTTCGTTAGCCATCTTCGTTTTGCGCGTACCGTTTCAATTTAAGCGCGAGGGCGTTTCTCGCGCGCGACAGTTTCGATTTCACCGTGCCCTCCGGAAGACTGAGGGCCTCCCCGATGTCCTGATAGGAGAGCCCTTCGATGTCCCGAAGCACGACCACGGCGCGGTTTTCTTCGTCGAGTGTTTGCAGCGCCGACTGCACCTCGCGGGCGACTTCTTCCGTCTCCAGGCCCGCGTCGAGCGCGGGTTCGTCCGCCGGAAGCGAGCCTTCGGTATTCTTCTCCTCCCCGTCCTCCCCGCCTCCGAACAGGCCGTGCAGCGGGAGCGTTTTCCAAAAACTACGCCGCTTTTCCGAGCGGACGCGGTTCTTCCAGGTATTCACCGTGATCCGGTACACCCATGTCGTTTGCGCCGAGTCGCCCCTGAAGTTCGGGAGCGCCTTGAGCGCGCGGATCAGCGCGTCTTGAGCGAGGTCTTCGGCGTCGACCGCATTGCCGACCAGACGCAGCGCGAGATTGTAAACCAGCCGGGAATTCCGCTCCAGGAATTCGGCCTCGCTCGGCGGTTGTGACACCGGTTCAGGCCGGGGAGTTCCCTCGTCTTTTTGCTCTTTCGCGTCGGCCCCCATATCGGCTCTATTATGCCCCCGGCGGATTACGGAATCTAGTCCTTGCAGTCGGGAGAGTCCCCATCGTAGACCATCGTATAATCGTCCTCTTTAAGGAGGGGCGAAACGACGATGCGGCCGCTTAGAAAGGAGTTTTCCGTCATTTTGAGCATTTCGCTCTTTTGTCCCAAAGCTAAAAGCTGGTTGTAGGATTCCATCAAAGAGCCCAAAGAACGGTTGCGCACGCGGATTCGCTCCGTCAGTTCGGCGCCCGGCTGGGCCGAGGCGGCGTAGAGGAGCAGGTCCTTGGTTAAGAGGGATTTTTGGTCCCGGATCGCGGCTTGGACGGAATGAAGCCGCTCAAACACGCGGGCGACCTTTCCGCCGTGATCTCCGGTCAGCCGCAGGCGCCAGCAGCGGTACATCCGCGCCCGGGGACCCAGTTCGATGGCTCTCGACGGCACTTGGATCTGCGCGGCGGCTGCCGCGTCGAATTCCGGCATGCGGCGCTCGATCTCGGAAAGAACGGGGGCGAACTCGGGGTCGGTCGCCGACGCCGCGAGCGTGGAGGCGCGCCCCTGTCCGGAGGGATCGCCGGCCGCCCGCGCCGCCGCGACGAGCAGGAGGCAGGCGAACGCACTCGACAGCGCTCGCCGGCTCATTTCGTCTTAAGAACCCCTTTTTCCTCGAGCCTCTTCAGCAGGGCGTCGAAAGCCATCCCGATATCCTGAAGTTCGTCGGTATCGCGTAGATGGAAGCTGGTTTTGACCTTGTCGCCGCGCTCGATTTTCACCATCTCGGTGATCAGGCGGTGAATCGGGCCCGCGAGGCGCTGGGAATACAGTAAGGCGAAAAGGAAGGTAAGCGAAAGGTTGATCGCCAACGAAACAAGGAGGGCCGGAAGAATGATTTCCGTTCGGGTGAAGATTTCCGGGTGAGTTCCCGTTTCCTGGACGATGTAGAAGAAATCCCCGGCGGTCTTGGAATCGGCCCACGACAGCACGGCGTAGGTGACCAACGCGGTGATCAACGTGGAGAGCAGAACCCAGCCGCCGAGTCTCAGAATCAGCCGCGTTTGGAAATGAGGTTCGATCAGGAGGCGGGAGCGGCGGTTTTTCATCGCGACCTCTTTTTGGAGGATGCGCTTTTCGCGCGGGAAGGCTTTGCAAATCCCTTCCGGGCGCTAAGCTTCTTCTTGAGCATCTGGAGCACGGTCGCCGGGAGATAGTCGCCGGGTTTGGCGCCGAGGCGGGCGACCTCCTTGATCATCGAAGAGGAAAGGTAGGTGTAGTTTTCATCGGGCATCATGAACACCGTTTCCATCTCGGGGTACAACTGACGGTTCATCGAGGCCATTTGAAATTCGTAGTCCATGTCGGAAACTGCGCGAATGCCGCGGATCACGACGCGGGCGTTTTTCCGTTTTAAGTAATCCACGAGAAGCCCTTCAAAGGAGTCCACATCCGCGCCCGGGATATCCCGAATCGCGATCTCAATCATCCGCAGCCGTTCCGCGACCGAAAAAGTAGCTGTTTTCGAGGAGTTATTCGCGATCGCGACGATTACGTGATCGAACACCCGGCTGGCGCGCCGAATAATGTCGATATGGCCGTTGGTAATGGGGTCGAAACTGCCGGAATAGACGGCGATGCGCGGCATGGGCCCTCCTGAAAGGCGCTTGAATCTATCAATTTTTCCAGGCCTTTGCTATAACGGGGCATGCTTCGCGACGTGTTCATTTTAGGCGGAGCCAGAACGCCGTTCGCCGCCTGGAAGCGCGGGAGAACGGGTTTTGGCGCGCGAGGCGGGGACTATGCCGCGCGGCACCCCTCTGAATTGGCGAGCGCCGTGTGCCGCGCGGCGCTGGAACGCTGCGGGGTGCGGGCGGCGGACGCGGACCGGCTGATTTTCGGGAACATGTACCCGATCGGACCCCACGCCTGCTACGGGGGCCGCTATGTGTCGCTGCGAGCGGGACTTCCTCCGGAGGTCCCGTCCCTCGCGATGAACATGGCGTGCGGAACCGGGCTCGCCGCCTTGATTCAATCCGCCCGCGAGATCGCCTGCGGCGATGCGGAGCTTTCACTGTGCGTCGGGGCGGACTGTCCCAGTCTTGTCGATAAGGAAATCTTCGGACCTTCCTTTTACGACGAAGAATGCGGCAGCGAGATCGGGGCGACCGTGGAAGCTCTCGCCGCCGAGCGCGGCATCGACGCGGCCGCGATGGACGCGTGGGCGCTTGAGAGCCACCTTCGCGCGAAGCGGGCAAAGGCCGTCGCGCGCGAGGAAATCGTCGCATTCGGCGGCTTGGCGTTAGACGACTCCGTTTTGGAGAACCCCGCCGCGGTTTCGTTCGCGAACGCGAAGCGGCTTTACGGGGGAGGGATCTCCGGACGCAATACGCACGCGATCGTGGACGGCGCCGCGGCGCTTGTGCTCGGCGCGCAGCGGCCAGACGGCGCGTTGGGGCGTTTTGTGGACGGGGCTTCGGTCGGAGTCGAACCCGCTCGCATGGGTCTGGCCTCGGTACCCGCGATTCGCGCGCTCCTCAAGAAGACCGGCAAAACGATCGCCGATATCGATTTGTTCGAGATCAACGAGACCTTCGCGGCGCAGGTGCTGATGGATATCGGGGAACTTCAAATCCCGCCGGAAAAGGTTAACGTGAACGGCGGTGCGATCGCGTTCGGCCATCCGTTCGCCGCGACCGGGGGGAAGCTGGTGCTGGGGCTGCTGCTCGAGCTCCGCCGCCGAAAGCTTAGGACCGGAATCGCGGCGATCTGCGTCGGAGGCGGGATCGGCGTCGCCGTACTGGTGGAAAGGTTGTAGAATCTTCTCGTGGACTGGCTCAGAATAGGCGTCAGCGCGGCGGAACTTCTCGTCACGATCGTGATGGCGGTGCTCACCGTTTTCGTCGTGTACCGGGCCCTGATCAAGACCAACACCGATTTCGACGAAGACGATCAAATCATCAAAGGAAATCTGGCGGTGGGACTTCTGGTCGGCGCGCTGCTGCTCGCGGCGGCGAACATGATGCATCAGGCCTTCAAGCCCGTGGCCGACACCGTCCACATGGCGCTGACCAACCCGCTGGCGAAGGAATCCGCTAATTGGAAGCTCGGCCTGTATTCGATCGCCAATTTGGGACTCGCCTTCTTTATCGTCGTCACCACGCTTTCCTTCTCGCTGCGGCTGTTCGGCCGGCTCACCCGGGCGAAGGACACGCGCCCCGGCAAGGAATTGTTCAAGGGCAACGTCGCCATCGGCGTGATCCTCTCCTCGTTCGTTCTCGTCATCTCGCTCTTCGTCGGAGAAGGGGTGAAGGCGCTCACCAAGGCCCTCGTCCCTCGTCCGAACGTCGGGCGCATGATGATCATGGAATAGGCCCCGGGGCCATCGCTTCCGCGGGAATTCCCGCCTATACTCTGCCGACGATGAATCGACGGCAAGATCCTTTCAGTGTTTTGCGCTCCAGGCGTTTTCTCGCCTCGGCCGTGATTGGGGTTCTGGCCGGAGGAATCGGATTGTCCGTCCTGACCGGCATCAACCCCATCCGTCTGATGAGCGAAGGCTGGTCCGCTTACGACGCTCCCCAGCCGGGCGCGACGTCGCTGACCCCTAAAACAGCGCTTCGAGGGGAGCGGATCGAGGGGGGGCCCTCCGACGAGGCGGCCGAAAGACGCGCTTCAGGCAAACGCAAAAAAGGGATGTTCCGCCGCTTGTTCGGCCGCTTCGCGGCGTTGTTTGCGCGCCGCAAGCGGCAAGCGTCCGCCGCCGCCGGGGGCGTGCCGGAGGGGGATTCCGTTTCCGAAGGGGCCGCTTCCGGCTCCGCTTCGGCAGAGGGACGCGACGTCCGGTTTTACGGGATGGGTGCGGACGCGTCCTCCGCGAAGACGCCGGTTCTCGACTCCCGGGAGTTCGGAGTCGGTTCCGTGGGTTTGGGCCTTCAAGACAACGGAGGACCGATCGCCTTGGGAGCCGGACTCCCGGTTTCCGGGTTGGAAACCGACCCGGCGGCGGATTCCTATTTCGATCCGGTGGAAGAGATTCCTCAGGTCGAACCCGTGCGCGCCGCGGCTCCGGCCGCCGCGCAGGTCGGCGCGGCGGAGGCGGGGGGCATCGGATTCGAGGAGGGTCCGCAGGGGAGCGCGAACGGACAGACAAGCGGCATGCGCGTCGGCGCCGCCGGCAGCCGCGTGGCGGGTCCGGCGGTTCCCGGAGGGACTTCGGACCGATCCAGTCCGCCCGGTGCCGACGACTCAGGACCGGGAAAACCGGGCGGTGCGGCGCTCAAAAAACACAAGGTGGAGATTCCGTCGATCGGAGGCGGCAAGGGGATTCGCAACGCGCCGAGCCGAACCTATTGACCGGGTCTTAGGAGCCGGTCGGCTCCTGCGGGAGGGGCGCCGGAAAGTCGGGGGGAGCCGAAACCGTTCGGTTTCGCATTCGAATCGCCCGCAGCACCGTGCGGACCTTTCGCATTCTCTTCTCCGCCCACCCGTAAATAAAGACATAGTGGCAGGCGGCCCCCGCCACGACGAGCAGGTGGAAGAGCTCGTGCGGTCCGAAGACTCCCGGAATGAGCACAGGGGCTTCGATCGTATCGATCACCGCGCCGAGCGCGTAGGCCGCGCCGCCGAGCGCGAGCAGCGCGAGCTTCTTCATTCCGAACTTTTGATGCAGTTTGTAGAACGAAATCGTTCCCAGTCCGCCGACGCTGCAGTAGAGGCTGACGATCGCCCAATACGGAAGGGATTTAAAGTACGTGTTGACGACGAATAGGCAGATCAGCGAACCCGCCCAGAAAATCGCCAGGAGCCCGAGCCGCCAAAAGCCGCGCAGCAAAAGCATGTGAATCGGCGTCGCGGAACCGGCGATCACCAGCCAAATCGCCATGTAGTCAAGCCTGCGGAAGAATTCGCGCCACGGCCCCGGCGTGAGCGAATGGTAGATTCCGCTCATGGAAAACAGGAGAAGCAAGGTGCAGACGTAGAGAAGGGCCGCGCCGACCTTAAAGCCGCTGCTGCGGGTTTTTAGGACAAGGCGCCAGCCCGCGTACAACGTCAAACCCGCCGCGAGCAAATGCGAAAGGCTGCTGAAGGGATCGTGAAGGCCGAAGTAGGGAATGGGACGCATCGTCGTGGCTGTAATAGGGTAGCATGCGGTCTCCGGTGGTGTCAAACTTTAGGAGCGATTAAAACCGGCGGGAGCGGAATTCCAAGCCGGGCGCGTCGCTAAGAAACCAGCCGAAGACGCCGCCGGGGCCGGAGGCGCGAAGCCACCAGTCGGTTTTAGGCTGCTCGAGAATCTTTAAAAAATCGGTATTTTCCGGACAGGCGGATTCGATCACGCGACCGCTCATCGGAACCCGGATAAAGCAGCTCCCCTCGGCGCGATAGGCAAGAATCTCGAGGAGATCCCCTTCCTTCAGGGGAAATTCCTCCGTCGGTTTCGGAGTCCGGTAGGCGGGGGCGTCGATGATTTCGGTCTTGCCGTAAGAGCTCCCGGAAACCGCCGCCTTTCTGGAGACGCGCGCCAATCCCGATTCGCGCGTGATAACGAGCGAATGCGTAAAGTCGACTTCCGTTCCGGGCGTGACCTTCAAAGGTTCGACGTCCTGCGCCGCCCGGGAAGGCTCTCTCTTTAAGGCGAGCGCGTCGCCGGGTCCCGCCCAGACGATCACCGGGCGTCCTTCTCCGGGCCAGCCCTCGTAGCGGAACAAGACCACCGCGGCGGGTCCGGGGGGCGTGGCGGGCGGAGGGGTCGCTTGCGCGTCAAATACGGCGGCGGCGGCCTCGATGCGCGCCGCGTGCTCTCCCGCCTTTGGGTCCATCCGGAAACGGGAATCGTTGGAGAGCCCGTCGCGCAGCCGCGCGAGGGCTTCACGCCCGCGCGGGTCGCCGATGGCGGCCAAGGCGTCGCACGCCTCGGCCAAAAGCTGGGTCGACGGACTCGTGCGCAGGAGACGGGACAACGCTTCGACGGCCCGCGAATCGCGGGTTCTTCCAAGGAGACGCGCGGCCTGGAGCGCGCGGGTGAGATGAGGTTCGAACAAAATTTCTTCCAGCGTTTCGCGGTCGCGCCGGGAAAACGGACCTTGGGGATTTCGGCCGGAGAGCGCCGTAAGGACCGATCCGCGCAGCGGCGAATCGCCGCGAAGATGGCGAAGCAGATCGAAGAGAGCCAAAGTGGCTTCCGGAAGGGGGGATTTCTCAAGCGCGGTCGTCGCGTGTTTGGCGGCGATGCGGGAGAGACTGTCCTCGGAGGCGGCGTAGCGTTTGGCGGCGCTCAGCGTCGCGCCGACGGAACGGGTACCGATTTTCGCGAGTTGTCCCAAGGCTTCGCGCTCCACGAGCGGGGGAATGGAATCTTGGAGCAGGGATTCGAACACGGCCCTTACGGTCCGCGGCGGAACCCGAATAGAGCCCAACGCGAGCACGGCGGTGGAGCGAAGTCCCGGATCCTCATCCGAGTCGAGAGCGGTTCTTCGCAGCGCCGGATATCCCTCCGCGTCGCCGATGGATCCTAGAAATCCGGCCGCGTGCAGGCGAACGCTCAGCGGCCGATCCTTCAATTCCAGATAATGCGCGAGGGCGCGTACGCCGAGGACGCCGCGGTCTTTAAACGCCCCCCGAAACCCTTCAAGCTCCTTGAACGCAAAGCGGCGGTCGAGCGGGTGGGCGCCTTCCATCCGCGAAGCGGTTCGCTCCATCCGTTCGAGCAGCGTGCGCGTGGATTCGGCGGCGCGCGTCAAAACGGGAACGGTGAGTAGGAGGAGAACGGCGAACGCGCGCGTCACGCGCAGGCGCGCCGGGCCTCGGCGAGTTCCGCCGAGGTATCGCCTACGGCGAAGTAGCGGCCCTGCGGATGGTGGAACACCAGCGCCGAGACGCTCGCCTCGGGGTCCATCATGAAGCCTTCGGTCAACTGGACGCCGATCTCCTCGGGGTTCAGGAGATTCCAAAGTTTTCGCTGGTCGGCCAGATCCGGACACGCGGGATATCCGGGGCTGACCCGGACGCCGCGATAGTGCGCCTGAAATTTCTGCTTAATCGTCATGCCGGAGGGATCGGGAATTCCCCACATCTGGCGGAGCTTCTCATGCAAAAGCTCCGCGAACCCTTCGGCGCTTTCAATCGCCAGGGCTTGAAGCGCGTGGGACTTGAAGTATTCGCCCTTCTCGCGCAGCGTTTCCGCCAGTTCGCGCACGCCCCCGCCGCAGGTGACGACGAAGGCGGCGATGTAATCCGGGGCGCTCGCCGTCTTGGGCAGGACGAAATCGGAGAGACACAGACCGTCCCCGGTGGACTGGCGCGGGAACTTAAAGCTCTCGACCGGGGGTTTCCCGGATAAAAAACCGGACCGGTTTTCCCACAGAGACAACGAGTCTCCCTCCGCCTGGGCAACGAAAAAGCGTGCGACGCCGCGGGGCTTGAACAGTCCCTTTTCCAAAATCTCGTCCTGAAGCGCGCGCACGCGGTCGAAGAGTTCCAGCGCTTTCGGGTCGCGCGATTGAAGCAGGGCTTCGGGATTTCCTTTGAGGCCAAGGTGGCGGCCGTAAAGCATGATCGGGTTGATGTACTCGAACAGCGCTTCGGCCTGGAAACCGTCGAGGACATGGCGTTTCAAGTCGGGCGGGGAGGGGATATTGTGCCCGTAGTCGAGCTTTTTCGGGGTCACCTTCGCGCGCGACGGGGAAGACGCGGCCGCGCCGTTCATCGAAGAAGCCAGTTCCCGCTGTCGGAGCAAGTTTTCCGAAAGGAGCGCGCCGCGGGCGTTCGGGTTCGAGAGACGATTCGCGAGATCAAGACCGTGCATCGCGTCCTTCGCGTAGAGAACCGTTTCCCCGTACTGCGGGGCGATCCGCCCGGCGGTGAACTTCGGCGTCAGAGCCGCTCCGCCGACGAGGATGGGAAGCCGGATGCCGGCGGTTTTTAAATCCTCCGCGGTGACGACCATCTGCTGCGCCGATTTGACGAGGAGACCGGAGAGGCCGATCATGTCCGGTGAATTTTCCTTCACCGCGCTGATCAGCGCGGCGGGGTCGATCTTGATCCCCAGATCCACGACGGTAAATCCGTTGTTCTTAAGAATGATGTGGACGAGGTTCTTGCCGATATCGTGCACGTCCCCCTTCACCGTGGCCAGCACGATCTTCCCTTTGGCGGCGGAGTCGGCATGGTCCATGAAGGGTTCGATGTGGGCGACCGCGGCCTTCATCACCTCGGCGGACTGCAGCACCTCGGCGACGATCATTTCGTTCGCACCGAACAGACGGCCGACCTCGTCCATCCCCTTCATCAGGGGGCCGTTGATGATATTGAGAGGGCGGCGCTTTTCTTCGTGGAGCAGGCGGTCGAGGTCTTCGAGCAGGCCTTCTTTGGAACCCTCCACGACATTGGCGGCGATCCGGTCGTCGATCGGCATCTTCGCGCGCTGCTCGATCGTGGCTTCCCGCGGCTTCTTGTCGCGAAAGTGCGCGGCGAACGCGGCGACGGGATCGGAACCCTCGGGGTGCGCGGGATCTCCCGGGCCTTTCCAAAACAAAAGCGCGTCGGACAGCTTCTTTTCCTCCTCGGGGAGGGTCGCGTAGCGCGCGAGCTTTTCCGTGTTGACCATCGCCAGGTCGAGTCCGGCTTCGACGCAGTGGTGCAGAAAAACGGAGTTGAGCACTTCCCGCCCCGCGGGCGGCAAGCCGAAGGAAATGTTTGAGATGCCGAGCACGGTGTTGCAGCGGGGGAGGGCCTCCTTGATCGCGCGGATGCCCTCGATCGTCGCCGCCGCGGAGCCGTAATAATTTTTGTCGCCGGTCGCGCAGGGGAAAACCAGCGGGTCGAAAATGATGTCCTCTTCGGCGAGTCCGAATTTCCGCGTGAGGATGTCATGGGAGCGTTTTGCGATTTCCAACTTCCGCTCCCGGGTGACGCCCATGCCGGCGTTTTTGTCCTCGTCGATCGTTCCGACGATCACGGCCGCGCCGTAGCGCTTCACCAACGGAAGGACCGCTTCGAAGCGTTCCTCGCCGTCTTCGAGGTTGATCGAGTTGATGATCGCTTTCCCGGGGCTGCGCTTGAGCGCTTCCTCAAGAACCGCGGCGTCGGTCGTGTCGATCATCAGCGGAGCCTTGGTCTTCTTCGTCAAGATCTCGAGGAATTCTGTCATGTCCTTCTTTTCGTCGCGATCCGGATTGGCCAAGCAAACGTCGAGGACATGCGCGCCGTTGCGCACCTGCCGACGGCCGATCTCGGCGCCCTCCTCGAGTTTTCCGTCGACGATCAGTTTCTTGAAGACCTTGGAGCCGATGACGTTCGTGCGCTCCCCGACGAGGATCGGCCTCCGGTCTTCGGCGAGAGACAGGGACTCCAGTCCGCTGACGGCCGCGCGGCGTTCCGCGGACGGGACGCGGGCGGCGGCGCTCTCGAGAGCGTCGGCGATCGCGCGGATGTGCTCGGGCGTCGTTCCGCAGCAGCCGCCCGCGATGTTGATCCAGCCGTTTTTCGCGAAGCGGGCCACCTTTTCGGCGAGCATCTCCGGAGATTCGTTGTATTCTCCGTTTTCGTCGGGGAGTCCCGCGTTGGGATAACAGACGACCGGGACGCGCGCGAGGCCGGCGATCGAGCGCAGATGGTCGGTCATGAAATCCGGGCCGGTCGCGCAATTGAGACCTAGCGCGAGCAGATCGAAATGTTCAACGGAGAAGCATAACGCGTCGGCGGTTTGGCCGCCCAGCATCGTCCCCATCGTTTCGATCGAGACGGAAAGAATCACGGGCAGAGAGCGGCCGACGGAGTCGAACGCGTCGTGAAATCCCAAGAGCGACGCCTTGATGTTCAGCGTGTCCTGCTGGGTCTCCAGCAGCAGCAGATCGCAGCCGCCCTCCAACAGCCCCCGAGCGGCTTCCGCGTAGTTGCGGCGCACCGCGTCGAAGGTGATGCCGCCGGTGACGGTGATGGTCTTCGTTCCCGGGCCGAGGGATCCCGCGACGAAGCGGGGTCGCGCCGGGGTGCTCTTGGCGTCTGCGGCTTCCCGCGCGAGTTGCGCCGCCATCCGGTTGAGTTCGACGGTCTTATCGCCGAGCCCGTATTCATCGAGCACGTGGCGGATTCCGCCGAAGGTGTTGGTCGAGACGATGTCGGCGCCCGCGTCGAAATAGTCCGTGTGGATGCTACGAATGGAATCCGGGCGGGTGAGGACCAGATTTTCGTTGCATCCCTCGAGCGCCGCTCCGCCGAAATCGGCGGGGCCGAGGTTGAGATCCTGGAGGGCCGTCCCCATCGCGCCGTCCAGGATGAGGATGCGCCGTTGTAGAAGGGTTTTAATTGTTTCCATAAAAAAAGACCGCGCTTCCGGCGCAGTCTCGATCGCTTCCTCTTTAGCTCCCAGTCGATGGCCGGGGCAATTCGGATGGGATTCCGCCGCACGCGTACCCCAAAATCCTCGCCAGAACTGATTCCATTTTAGGCTATTTTCGGCCTTGCCGCAAGGGCGGCTAGCGGTAGATTCTGCCCGGTTCCTTGGCGGGGTGAATCCAGGCGTCGCGTTCCCGAATGACTTTCTTGAATTCAGGGTGCTCTCGGACGGTCTCATACTCTTTCGCGGATTTCGCCTTCTCGATGAAGCGGTCGTCGATTTTGACGGCCTCGGCGAGCCGGCGGATGCCGTCCTCGCGGCGGCCGTGGGCGATCAGAAACCCGCCGTGATAAAACAGCGCGAGGGCGTACTGCGGGTCCATTTCCGCCGCGATCGACAACTCGGCCTCGGCGGCATAAATGTCGGAATTATCCTTATAAAGCAGGAGTCCGTTGGTGGTATGCGCTCGGGCCCGAACGCGCCGGACGCCGGGGTCCAGAATGCGAACGAGGCGGAAATCGTAGCTCGCCCTAGGATTCTTGAGGTCCCGGTATACGAGGAAGGCGCAGTGTCCGAAAGGCGAATAACGGATGCTCTCGATGTGAAAGCGGGGATCGGGCCAGTCAAGGGCGTGTACGCTTCCTTTGAATGCCGCGGTCGTGTGCAAAGTCTCATACAGGCCGGGGCGTTCGGCGATCGGGGCGTTGCGCACCTGTTCCAAAAACCCGGGGGCGTCGTAACCTTCCTTGCTCAGCGAGCGGACCGCGCTCTCGGCGCGCTCGCGATCCCAATAGGAGGTCCTTTCATGGGTGTAGACCCAATCCTTCTCTTCCTGCTCGCCGTCCGGTTCCACGGTGACCGTTCCAACTCTCCATCTGTCGGGATCGCCGAGCGGAGCCGCACCCAAGAGGGGGTAGCTGTAGTACTCCAAGGCGACCGAACAGGCGTTATTCCAACCCAGGAAAAGAAGCTCGTCGGTTCCCGGAACCTTGTCCGCAACCCGCCCCTGCAGATCGGCGCGCCGCGCCGCGGCCCCGGAGCAGGGCAGCAGGACGATCAGGAGCAATGGGGTCAAAGCCCGCATGCAGTGAGTATACCCGGGGATCGCAAAGACGGCTATTCTTCGTAGGGGCTTCGGCGCAACTCGCCGTCCTTCAAGGAGCGGGGGGCGTCGATGAGGCGTTCGCTGTCGACCGACATGCGAAGCGGTTTCAGCGACTGGGGTTGTCGCGTCGTCTTCAGGATTACCGTCGGACCCGCGAACAGGGCCGCGAGCAAAAACAGAATCCAGAGAAACGAGCCGTTCCTTCTCATGCCTTTAGGATATCAATCGCTCCCCAATCCTAGGATGGGACGAACGGGCGATTTGTCGTTGTTTTTAGACCTAGGTCGGCATGGGACGGCGGCCTAGCCCCAACAGGGTCCGATGGCCCGCCACTTCGATTGGAAATAAAAGGCTTTTTAACTTTCGCTAGGCGAGGTCGATCGACTGCCAGCGTTCTTGATAGAGGGAAACGAGTTTGTCGCGCAGAGGGCGCAAATCGGGACTCTTAAGATCGGGATCCTGCGCCAATAACTCTCGAGCGTCCTCTCGGGCGGAGGCGAGCAGGTCGGAGTCCCGAACCAAATCCGCCACCCGAAGGCCGAGTTCTCCATGCTGGGCCATTCCCAGCATCTCTCCGGGCCCCCGGATCTTGAGATCCTCCTCGCCGATTCGGAATCCATCGGAGGTTTCGCAAAGGATGGCGACGCGCCTGCGGGCCTCCGGGGATTTGGGCTGCGCGACCAAGCAGCAGGTGGACGCGCCGGATCCGCGACCGATGCGTCCCCGCAATTGATGCAGAGAGGCGAGTCCGAAGCGGTCCGCGTTTTGAATCACCATAACCCCGGCGTTGGGAACGTCTACGCCTACTTCGATCACCTGGGTCGCGACGAGAATGTCGGATCCGCCGGATGCGAATTCCTCCATCGCCGCGACCTTCTTTTTTCCGGGAAGCCGGCCGTGGACCAAAGAGACGCGTCGGTCGGCGAAAACCGTTTTCGATAGGCGGTTGAACTCCGCTTGAGCCGCCTTGAGATCGAGGCTCGCGCTTTCTTCGATGATCGGATAGACGATATAGGCTTGTAGGCCGCGGCCGGTCTCGGCCCGGACGATTTCGAACGCCTCCTTCTCCCCGATGTGCAGGGTTTTCGCGGGGATGCGTCCGGGAGGCATTTCGTCGAGCGTCGAGACGTCCAGGTCCCCGTACAGCGCCAAGCTCAGCGTGCGCGGAATCGGCGTCGCCGTCATCAAAAGCAAATCGAGCGGAGGACCTTTCTGGCGCAGGGTCGTGCGCTGGCGAACCCCGAAGCGGTGCTGCTCGTCGATGATCGCAAGACGGAGATTCTTGAAGGCGACCGATTCCTCCAGTAGCGCGTGCGTTCCCAGCACGGCGTCAACTTCCCCAGAGGCCGCGCGCGCGAGAATGCGCTCCCGTTTCCGCTTAGGCACGCTGGACGTGATCAGTTCGACGCGAACGGGAAGTTCTCCTAAAAATTTCTGGAAGGTCCAAAAGTGCTGCTCGGCGAGAATTTCCGTCGGCGCCATGAACGCGCCCTGATAGCCGTTTTCGATCGCCAGCAGCAGGGCCGCGATCGCAACCACTGTTTTTCCGGAGCCGACATCCCCTTGGAGAAGCCGGGTCATCGGATACGGGTTCTGCATGTCTCCGAGGATTTCGTTGACGACCCGCTTTTGCGCCCGCGTCAGTTCGAATCCCAACTGCGCTCGAAACGGAGTGAGCAAAGATCGCTTGATCTCGTAGCCGTAGCCTTTGACCACCTCGCGCGTTTGACGGTGCTTCAGAGTCCACGCAAATTCCAGCAGCAGCAGTTCCTCGTACGAAAGCCGCCGTCGCGCCTGTTCCAGTTCCTCAGAGGAGCGCGGACGGTGGATACCGCGAACCGCCTGCGGCAGGGTCAGCAGTTCCCTGCGCCGCAGCAGCTTCTCGGGAAGGTTTTCCCGGAGTTCCGGAAAAACTTCGTCGAGCGCCGCGGCGACGATTTCGCGCAAAAGCCGCTCCGGGAGCCCGGCCGTCGTTGGATAGATGGGAACGAGCTTGCCGACATGGAGCGGCGTGCGGGGGTCGTCGACGAGGTAATGCTCCTGCACGGAAATTTTTCGGATCTTCAGCAGGCCGGGTTCGCCGCGCCCGATCACCCATGCGTCCGCCCCAGGGGCCAATTCGCGTCGGAGGGATTCGAAGACGTCGTAGCGCCGATTCGGCCGCTTAAACCAGACCGCGTCGACGGCGCCGTGTCCGGGAACCTGAAGCTTGGCGATGAACAATTCGAGATGCGTTCCCGCGCGCTGCGTCAGCGTGCGCGTGACGCGTCCTTTGAGCACGAGGGGTGCGTCCACAGGGACGCGTCCGGGCGGGGTCTCGATGCGGTCTTCCCAGGTACGGGGAAAGGCCTCGATCAGGTCGCGCAGCGTTCTCAATCCCAGCCGCTCCATAAGCCGGGCCCGTTTGGGGCCGACGCCTTTTAGGTATTGAACTGGGCGCTCAAGCGCTCGGGAGAAGGCCGCGTTCACCAGCATAGTATACAATTGCCCCGACGAAGGCTTTGGACGGGTTGATCTGATATCATCCTAGCGTGGTGCGTTCCGCGTCTTTCCTTTTATCATGGGCCGTTTTTGCGTGCTGCCTCGCGGTGGCTGCCGCGGTTTTTCTTCTTCCGATCGCCAATCCCGATCTTTGGTGGCACTTGAGCGCCGCGCGCTACATCATCGAGCACCGAGCGTTCCCTCGCGAAGAGTGGCTTTCCCACACGATGGCGGGAGTTCCTTGGGCGGACTTCGAATGGGGCGTTCAACTGCTTTGGTACGGCCTAAAAGCGGCCGGCGGGATGACGGCGCTTTGGGCGTTGAAGGCGGGACTGCTTGCCGCGACGGCCGCCATCGTGTGGCGCACGCTCGCGCTGTATGGCGTCGCCGGAGAGGGCGGCGCGTTCGGAGCGTTCGCCTGGGCGCTTTCGACGATGATGGGCAACGATCTGCGGCCGGAGAATTTCTCGCTGCTGTTTTTCGCGTCGCTGCTGTTTTGGATCGAGCGGCGCCGCCTGCGCACCCCGGAAGCCGCCGGGTCCGCGATCGCTCTTCGGACGATCGCGGGGTGTGCCGCGTTTTTCTGCGTGTGGGCGAATCTTCACGCCGGATTTTTTTACGGGTTCGTTCTTCTCGGCGCCTACGCCGCGGCCGATTTCGTTCGCCGCAAGGACCGGACGCTTGCCGCGGCGCTCGGGGCGAGCGCCGCTTCGTCCTTGATCAATCCCTACGGCGCGGAGGTCTATTGGGTCGCGGTGCAGCATGCCGCGCAGAGAAAGACGCTGCAGGCGTTTATCCGGGAATGGGGCGCACCCGATCTCTTCGAGCCGTCGCTCGCGCCCTTTTGGCTGATCCTCGCGGTCTCGTTTGCCGTTGTGCTGCGGGGACAGCTTACGAGACGCTCCGCCCCCGCCGAGCATATCGCGCTTTTGCTGGTTTTTGCGATTTCATCGGCGGCGCACGTTCGGACCGGGGTCTATTTCCTGACCGTCGCGATCGTGATCCTTGCGGCGGCCTGGGTGCGAATCGATTTCCCGCCCGGCATCGGCCGGATGCTGAGAATCGGTGGGACCTTCGCGGGAACCGTTTTTTTCTTTCGCGTGATTTTCCCCGCCTTTGATTCCGGTGCCGTGTTCCGTCCGCACTACGTTCCGATGCGCGCCGCCGCGTTTCTGGAACGGGAGGCTTCCGTTTTGGCGGGAAAGCCGCTTTACAACCCGTGGGAGTGGGGGGGGTATCTCGGATACACGCTTTATCCGCGCTATCGCATTTTCAACGACGGACGCTATCCGTTTCATTCCATGCTTCCAGGGGTCAACGAGGCGAAGCAGAGCCCGGACCGCTATCATGCCTACATGCTCGGACACGGCGTCGAGATCGCGCTGGTCCAGCGCGTCGGACAATTCCTGAGGGCGCCGATCGTACTGAAGGACGGACGCGAGCAATTGCTCATGCGGCCGTTCTATTTGTTTTTCCTTCCCTCCGAATATTGGGCCTTGATTTATTGGGATCCGCAGGCGATGGTGTTCGTACGCAGAGGGACCGTTCCCGACGCATGGCTGAAGGGAATGGAATTCAAATGGTTCCGGCCCGACGATTTGGCCGCGGCGTCTTTGTCTCTTCATGAAGGCGTCGTCGGCATTTCGGTTCTTGAGGCGGAGGTGGCGCGATTTATTGCTGACGGCGCCGCGGCGGACGAGGTGGAAGCCGCGCGGGAGTGGCTGCGGGGACTTCGGGAGTTCTCGTCGTGATTGTCCACCGCGGGCGCGCGTTGACCGGATGGGCGTGGATCGCGACGCTCCCCGTGCTCCTCTTCCCGGTCGGCGATCCGGATTTGTGGTGGCATCTGCATGCCGCGAAGCGTTTGCTCGCGGACGGATCCTGGCCGCGGACGGAGGTATGGTCGTTTACGATTCCGGGCGCTCCGTGGGTGAATTTTGAATGGCTCGGACAACTGGCGTATTACGCCGCCTATCAGGGAGGCGGAATCGCAGGGGTTTGGCTGCTGAAGGCGCTGTTGCTGGCCGCGGCGGCGCTCGGCGTGCAGTTTCTTCTCTCCCGTATCGGAATCGGCGTGCAGTACAGGGCGCTCGGGACCGCGCTTTGGATCACGGCCGCCGCGCCAAGAGCCGACGCGCGGATCGAACTCTTCTCGATCGCGGCGTTCTCCTGGCTCTTGTGCGGTTTGGAGACGCGCCGTCGCCGGGGAATTCCGGCGGGTTCCGAACGCTCCCTCGCGCTTTTCGGAGCGGCGGCCGGAGCGCTCTGGGCGAATCTTCACGGGGGCTTCGTGTACGGGTTTGCGCTTTTGGGGGCGTACGCGCTCCACGACTCGCTCGAGCGGCGCGGACGCGGTCTGTGGTGGGCGTTTGGCGGCGCTGTGTTTGGGACGGCGCTTAATCCCTATGGTCTGGGTCTGCACGCGCTGCTGTGGCGGCACGCCGCCGAAGCGGCGAGCCTCCAGGGCCTCATTTTGGAGTGGGCGCCGCTCGATCCGACCCGCCCCTCGCATTGGCCGACGTGGTTCTTCTTAATCACGACGATGGCGGCGCTGGGGGCGCTCTGGCGCGGCCGCCGCCGCGTCCCGCCGTTGGCCGCGGTCTTGCTCGGACTCTTCGGCATGGCCGCGCTGCGGCATGCGCGGGCCGGTATTTTCTTCGTGACGCTGGCGATCGCCTATCTCCCGCTGCTCGCGCTTAAAGCCCGAAAAATGCCGCGCGTGACCCGACGCACCTTTCAGGGGGTCGCCGTCTTGCTTGCCGCGCTCGGGGCGTTCGGGTTGTGGATCGGGGCGCCGGTGCGTACGCTTCGAGCCGTACACCACCGGGAGTTTTGGCCTGTTAGGGCAGCGGACTTTATGGAACGGGAGCGTGAATTCCGCGATCTGCGTGTCTACAACGCCTGGGGATGGGGAGGTTATCTGGGGTATCGCTTCGGGGATGCTTGGAGGATTTTCCAGGACGGCCGCTACGTTTTCCATCCGCTCCTGTTGGAGGCGCGCGAGGGGATCGCGTCTCCCGAAGCGTGGACGCGATTTTTAGGCCGGTATGGAGTCGAGGCGGCGCTGATGGAAAACGCGCCGCTAAAAGTGGCGTCGACCCGGGAGTATCCCGACGGAACGCGGCGCGTATTTCAACGGCCGTTCTACCTCTCGTTTATGCCGCGGGAGAAATGGGCCTTGGTGTATTGGGATGCGCAGGCGCTGCTCTTCGTCCGCCGGGAAGTCCTCGAGGTTAAGCGGATGAGCGCGCTGGAATACAAGCTCGCGCGGCCGGGGGACGAGGAGGCCCTGGCCGACGCGTTGGCCAGAGGCGAGATCGACACCGACTTGCTGGCGAAAGAACGCGAGCGGTACGCGAAAACCACCGCCTTGCCCGAGAGCCCGTTGCCCTAAGCCTCTTCTGCCTGTCGGTCGTAGAAATCCTTGTCCTTCAGGCCGAACCGCCAGCGCAGCGGAATCCGCACGATGTCCCACGCCGCGGCGACCGCGCCCCAGGTTTTCAACTTTCCCTTAAAGAGCGCGTTCAAGCAGCCGTCGTCGTCGTCGAGCTTCCAGACCACGTGCAGAAACGGCTCGAAACGAAACACCCACGCGTCGGGATACAGCGCGCCCGGCTCGGTGAACGGTACGCAGCCGATCCTTCTATACTGCCGGTGCAGCTGCATCAAGGAAAGCGGACGCCCCGTCGCGCTGACGAACAGCGGGCAGTTCCAGAGCATCAGCCGTTCCGGAAATGCCGCGTCGCGGAGCGGATCCGTCAGGATTTGCCGCGCGGTGTGGCGCAGCCACGAACAGACGCGCGCCTCCAGCTGCAGGCGCGCGATGTCCTCCTTGCGCGTCTTCCCCACCAACGGCGCGCGTCCGAGCAGGCGCAGCCACGCCGGCACCTTCTTCGACCCTAACCCGTAGATCGATAAAAACCCCCGCAGGTCCTTCGCCGCGCGCTCGATCTGCAAAGCCGCCGTCTTCTCCACCAACTCGGCCGCGCGCGGCTCCGCCGTCCGGATCGCCGCTGCGCGCGCGTCGTCCTCCAGGACTCCGGAGTGCGTCGCGTTGACCGAAAAGGAAGCCGAGTCCAAATGGACTCCCATTGAGATCAAGAATCCGTGTTCGTCGACGCCGACGCGGACGCCGTGCCGGTAGAAGTACAGGGGATGCGGGTGCGCCCCGACGCCCAGAAGCGAGAGCATGCCCGCCGGCTCCGGCGCCGCCGTCAGCACGCCGCGGATCCCGTTTTCCTCGAACGCCACCGACGGCGTGGGGGAGCTTTCCGGAAGCGCCGGTACGCGCGCTCCGTCGAGAAAAAAGGGAATTTTCAGCATCGCTGTTCCCTCGCGCAGCAGCGGCAAAGGGTCCGGCATTCGCGAGAACAGTCCCGCGTCGAAGAGAATCTCGATGAGGGTTCCCTCCTTCGCTTCCGGGGCGGGCCGCGGAGCGTAGTTGACCGGGCTGTCCATCATCAACGAATATCCCGCGGCCGCGACGCGCACGAGCCTGGGCTCCAGGCGCAGCGCGCCCAGAATCCCCAGCGCGAGCTGCCGTTTGAATTCGTCCTTCGCGTCTTCTTCGGAGAACAGTCCGGCGAAGGGATCCTCCAGATCCTCCAGCGTGAGCGGACGTCCCGCGAACCAGAGGCGGATGCCGTTTTCGACGCGGTCGGCGCGGAGTTCGGGCGCTTCGGCGGCGACGGCCGCGCGGGCGAGGGCTAAAATGAAAGAGTTGGGGTCGGCGAATTGGAATGACTTGAGTTTTTCCAGCGCGCGGGCGCGGTCGATTTTGAACGACCCGGATTCTACGAGTTCGCCTTCTTCTTCCATGGGCTATAGGAGGGTAGCAGGGGGGGAGGGGGTTGGGTAGGGGGGGTTATAGAGGAAGGATTGAATCCGAGTCAAAATCCAGGTAACCTGGGGTTATGACCACCAAGCAGAAACTCTTGAAGGCCGTTCAAGACCTGCCCGACAATGCCTCGTTTGAGGATGCCATGGAGCGCCTCTACTTCCTGGCAAAGGTTGAAAGGGGTCTAGAACAGGCAGACTCAGGCCGGACCCTTTCCCACAGCGAGGTTAAAGAGAAAATGGGAAAATGGTCGAAATAAGATGGACTCTCCAGGCCTCTCAGGACTTAGATTCAATCGCAGAGTTTATAGCTAAGGAAACTGTTTCTATTTAGCGGCCTTGGGGGAGACGGACGTCTCTTCCGGGGAATTCAGCCCAATGGCCTCGAAGTCATCACGCCTAGTCATTTGGCTCCGATTTTCGGGGAGAAGCTTGCCGATTATGCCGCCAGGATTCGGGAACGGCTAACAATTGCCGAAACCGACTTTGTCGGGGGAGCCTCCTTCGGCGGAATGATCGCCGCCGAAATCGCCCGATATCAGAGCGTTGCGGGATTAATCCTGCTTGGGAGTTGCCTCCAACCACAGAAGCTTCCTCGGTCCTATCGGTGGCTGGACCGCTTAGGCTTTTTGATACCAATTTTAAGTCCGTATTATGCCTATTACGTTCTAAACCTAGGAGGACCCGGAGCAAGGAAATGAGACGGGTCCGTCTAACTTGGGCGGCGATCCAAAGGAACTCCTCGGGGAATGCATCCAATGGGCGAGATCGCTCATACGATGAATTCGGGGGAGCGTCATCGAAGGGAACTAATGGGAATAATCAATCGTAAGAAGATTTATGGAAAAACCCAGCGGCATCTCCCGGATGATTTACCGCATTCGAGGTCGACGCGTCATCCTAAGCGGAGACTTGGCGAAACTCTATCAAGTCACTCCAAAAAGCTTGGTCCAAGCCGTCAAACGCAACCGCGCGCGCTTTCCTATGGATTTCATGTTCCAACTTTCTCGCCGGGAATTCGAAAACTTGAAGTCACAAACGGTGACTTCAAGTTGGGGCGGAATTCGAAGAGCATGTCCATACGCCTTTACAGAACAAGGAGTCGCGATGCTGTCGAGCGTGCTCCGAAGTCCGCGGGCAATCCGGGCGAACATTGCCATCATGCGGGCGTTCGTGAAAACCCGAGCATTGGTCTCGCAGAATCGAGAGATTCTCCAGAAACTATCGAGTCTCGAAGGGCGGGTTGACCGACATGACGCCGAAATCGGCGCTCTCATCGATGCAATTAGAGAGTCCGTGGAGCCCGAGAAGAAAACGAAGCCGAGAATCGGCTTTGAACCATGAATCTGCGCGCGCCGCCACAAGCGCTCCGGCAACGGCGTTCTAGCACCATGTCCAGCACCCCGCCCGCAAAAACCCAACGCCAAACCGTCGTCCACGCCGGCCGCTGGGTGCTCGTCTTGCCCGCGGCGTTCACGGGGCTGGTCGCGACCGCCGGGTTCATGTGGGCGATCGGGATGCCGCTCTGGTATCTGATCGCACCGAGGGTCGGCGGAATGCTCGCGGTAAACGCGGTGTCGATCCGCTGCGGAGCGGACTAAAGCAAGGCCGGCAATTCTTCCGGCCGCTCGATCAACACCGACGCCCCCGGGAGCGGCGTCAGACAGTTACTTTGTGACTTTTCAAACGGTAAGTGAGCGAGCGGATGCAAAAGTCACAAAGTGACGGCCTGACACCCCCTCTTCGGACACCCCCCCTTCGGTGCTCCCCTTGAAAAAATATATAATAAAGGTATACTATCTATACCGTCATGGAATTCGAATTTGACGAGCAAAAGAGCCGCTCGAACAAGAAGAAGCATGGCATAGACTTCGCCGAGGCTCAGGCGCTTTGGGAAGACGCGGAACTTCTAGAGATCCCGCTCAAATCCGAGGATGAGCAGCGAGTGCTATTCATCGGCAGAATCGGAGGATTGCATTGGTCGGCGATTGTGACCCATCGGGCGGGGAGAATTCGAATCATTTCCGTCAGGCGGTCGCGGGATACGGAGAAAGAAATTTATGAAAGCTAAAGACTTGGACAAGAAGTTTGATGCCGGGGAGGATATCTCGAAGTACCTTGATCTTTCGCGTGCAAGGCGGGTCAACGAGACTCCCAAGCGCGTGAATGTGGACTTCCCGGCATGGATGATTCATTCCTTGGACAAGGAAGCGAGCCGGCTTGGAGTCACCCGGCAGTCCATCATCAAGGTCTGGATTTCTGAACGGCTGGGTCGGCCGTCGTAGAAAGCGCTGCTGCGGCGATCGGACGGATTAATTCTCGTTTTCAGAATGAACGAATCTACGGTAGCGGCGTCAGACAGTCACTTTGTAACTTTTCAATTGGTGAGTGAGCTAGCGGATGCAAAAGTGACAAAGTGACGGCCTGACACCCCTTCTTTATAAGAGAGCCGGTAATTCTTCCGGGCGCTCGATCAACGCCGATGCCCCCGCCTTCTCCAGCTCAGGACGCTCCCGAAACCCCCACAACGCGCCGACCGCCCGCATTCCCGCCGCGTTCGCCGTCTCCATGTCGGTTCCCGTGTCGCCCAAGTAGAGGAACTCGACGGGAGGGATGCCCAAAACGGTCGCCGCCTCCAGCGCGCCGGCCGGATCGGGTTTGAGCGGCACTCCCTCACGCGCGCCGAAAACCGCGGCGAAGGAAACAGCAGGGAAAAAGCGTTCGACGGCCCGCTCGGTCAGCGCTTGGGGCTTGTTGGAAAGGACGCAGAACGGAATTCGCCGCTTTTTCAAAGACAGCAGCATGTCCACGACGCCGGGATAGGGTTTGGTCTTGGAATCCGACCGTTTGTGATACTCCTCGCGCATCGAAACCAGCAGATCCTCGCTAAACTTCCCCGCCGGGGCGGCGGACTCGACGAGATGGCGCACGCCTTTGCCGACCATAAGCTTGTATGCGTCGATCGGGTGAGCCGGGAAGCCCGCACGTTCCAAGACGGCGTTCATCGCGCCGCCGATATCTTCGAGGGTATCGAGAAGCGTCCCGTCGAGATCGAAGAGGACGGCGCGAATGCTCACGCCTTTTTTTCTTCCTCTTCGTGGGCCAGGGCGTCCGGGCGCTTTTCGCCGCCGTGGCGTTGGGACTGGCGGTTTTCGATAAGCTTCAGCGTCCGCTCTTTGAAATCCGGATTCTGGTCTAGAATTTCCCGAAAGGCGTTTTGGGGAATGATGAAAACGACGGTTTCGTCCTCGGAGCACTTGATTTGTGCGCCGGCCATTTTAAACTCGACGATCGAGGTTTCGCCGAATACTTCGCCGGGGCCGAGGGCGGCGACCTCCTCAAACGGCTTCCCCTTCCCGGGGCGGATCATCACCGAAACCTTGCCCTGGGCGACGATGTGAAGCCCTTCGACGCTCGTACCCGCGAAAATCACCGTTTGCCCTTTCTTGAAGGACTCTTGGACTATTTTTTTCGCAAGAATGACCGTGAGTTCGGGAGGGATCCCCTCCAGGAACGGAACGGCGGTTTGAAGGAATTCGGTTATCGTCATGAGAGCCTCTATGCGACGATGCCTTTTTCGCGAAGGAAATGGCGAATCTTGGAGCGGGCGCGGGCCGTTTTCACGATTTCGAGCCAGCCTTTATTGGGTTTCGAATTTTTTTTGGTCAATATCTGGCAGATATCGCCCGACTTCAACTCATAGTCGAGTTTCACCATTTTGTTGTTCACGCGCGCGCCGACGCACATCATCCCGATTTCGGTGTGAACGGCGAACGCGAAATCCAGCGGCGTGGCGCCGGCGGGAAGCGGCTTCACTTCCCCGGCGGGCGTGAAAATGAAAACCTGATGCAGCTCCAAATCGGTCTTGAGGCTTTCGATGAACTCGCGCGGGCTTTTAAGGTCCTGGAGCCACTCAATCCACTGCCGAAGCCAATTGAGCTTTTCCTCGAGATGCTCGTCTTTGCCGCTCTTCTCCGAGCCCACTTTGTAGCGCCAATGCGCGGCGATTCCATATTCCGCGGTTCGGTGCATCTCCTCGGTCCGAATCTGAATCTCAATCAAGTCCCCGTGGCGCGTCATGATCGTGGTATGGAGGCTCTGGTAGAGGTTCACCTTCGGGACGGAAATGTAGTCGGTGAAGCTCCCGGCGACGGGCTTGAATTCGGAATGAACGATGCCCAAAAGGGCGTAGCAGTTGGCGATCGTCGGGGTGATGATGCGCACGCCCATCGCGTCCTGAATTTCCTCGAAGGTTTTCTCCTGGCGCTTCATCTTTTGGTAGATGGACCAAAGGGTCTTCGCGCGGCCGAGGATCCGGTATTCCATGTTCGTCGGCGTAAGTTTTTCTTCGAGAGTCGTGCGAAAGGAGGTGAGCGCGTGCTCGCGGCTTGCCGTGATGGCGCGAACCTTCACGCTGAGTTCTTCGAACTCTTTCGGGTGAATGTATTGAAACGCGAGATCTTCGAGTTCGCTCTTGAGCTGAAACATCCCAAGCCGGTGCGCCAAGGGGGCGTAGAGCGTGATGGTTTCGTAAGCCTTGCGTTCCTGCTTTTCCCTCGAAAGGTAGTTGAGGGTCTTCATGTTGTGCAGGCGGTCTGCCAGCTTGATCAGGACCACGCGGATGTCCTGCGCGGTAGCGAGCATCATCTTGCGCCAATTCTCGGCCTGCGCCTCGTCACGGGAGGTGAAGTTGAGCGAGTCCAGCTTGGTGACGCCTTCGACGAGGCGCGCGATTTCCTCTCCAAACTCGCGCTCAAGCTCCTCCTTGGTGGTCGGAGTGTCCTCGAGGACGTCATGAAGCAGCCCCGCGCAGACCGTGGGGAGATCGAGCTTGAACTCAATGAGAGTTTCCGCCACGGCGGTGCAATGGATGAAATAGTGCTCTCCGGAAGCCCGCGCCTGATTCTGGTGCGCCTTCTCCGAGTAGCGAAACGCCTTTTCAAATAATTCGGGATCCACGTTGGGGGCGTAGATTTTCAGGTTTTCCAGCATCGTGCGCGCGTCGGGACTCATACAGGATCTCCATCGGGAATCGCGACTTGCAGCGCGTACAGCTTCTTGTAAATCCCGTTGGCAGCGAGCAGTTCTGCGTGCGATCCCGTCTCTTCGACGCGGCCGCTGTTGAGCACCACGATCCGGTCCGCGTTCTGAATGGTGGAGAGACGGTGCGCGATCACGATGGAGGTTCGCCCGGACATCACCGTCTCCAGCGCCCGCTGCACCTCTTTCTCGCTTGTCGAATCCAGGTTGCTCGTCGCTTCGTCGAGAATCAGAATTTCGGGATCGCGCAGGACCGCGCGCGCGATCGCCAGGCGCTGCCTCTGTCCCCCGGAAAGTCTCAGGCCCCGGTCCCCAAGCGGCGTCTGGTAGCCTTTCGGAAGCTGCCGGATGAATTCGTCCGCGTTGGCCACGCGGGCGGCTTCGACGACGGCTTCGAGCGGAGAATCCTCCCGGCCGATCGCGATGTTCCCGAGCACGGTTTCGTTGAAGAGCATGGTTTCCTGAGTGACCAGACCGATGCGCTCCCGGACGGTGCGGATATCCAAATCGCGAAGATCGTCGGCGTCGAAAAAGAGCGCGCCCGCCGACGGATCGTAGAGCCGCAGCAGGAGTTGGACCAAGGTACTTTTCCCGGAACCGGAAGGGCCGACGATGGCGACGGTTTCGCCTCGGCGGACCTCGAAGGAAACGCGGTCGAGGGCCGGCGTTTCACGCGAGGGATACTGGAAAAGCACTTGATCGAGGCGAACGGCGGTTTCCAGACCGGTGAACTTTCTGGCCCCGGGACGATCGATGATGTTGGGGCGCTCTTCGAGCAATTGGAAGATTCTTTCCCCCGAGGCGAGGCCGCGCTGAAGTTCCGAATTGAGCTTGCCGAGGTTCTTCACCGGGGCGTAGGCGGAGAAAAACGCGGTCAAAAAGGCGCCGAAGGATCCGGCGTCCATGCGGCCGAGCGCGATTTCACGCCCGCCGAAAAATACGAGCGACGCCATGATGATGGATCCCAAAAATTCCATCAGCGGTCCCGAGAGGGCGGTGGCCCTCAAGTAGCGCATCATCTGCACGAAGAAGCTTTGGTTCTCCGCTTGGAACTTGCGGATGGCGCCCTCTTCGTAATTGAGCGCCTTGATGAGCATCATTCCGTGCAGGCTTTCCTGGAAGCGGTGGTAGATGTCCCCCATGATCGCCTGACTCTTCGAGCTGGAATCGCGCATCTTTCGTCCCAGGGGGATGATGACCGCCGAGGCGATCGGGATGATGGCCAGGGCGACCAGCGCGAAGCGCCAGTTTAGAAAGAACAGCGACGTCATCAGCACGATGATCGTCAATAGGTCTCGGATCAGGTAGAGGGGAACGAATTGAAGCATTGATTGAACGAGCGTCAGATCGTTGGTGACGCGGGCCAGAACCTCTCCCGCGCGCTGGGCGCTGTAGAACTCCAGCGATAGACGGTGGAGGTGGCGGAAGAGATCTTCGCGCATCTCCTGCGTGATCCGCTGTCCCAGCCAACTCATCAAATAGTTTTGAGCGTAGGCGGCTCCGGATTTTACGGCGATCAAAAGCGGAACGCTGATCGTGATCAGCCACAGCGTCCGGTACGAAATCGTCTTATCGAGCAGAGGGCCGGCGATCTGCGAAATGACGACGTCGAGCTGCGAGCCGGTCAAATCTTCGCCTTTAAATAGGCCGTTGACGACAAACCGGATGAGCAGCACGGTGGCCCCGTTGGAAAGGGCGACGAGAATCATCGCCATCGCGGCCTGATAGAAGCGCAGGCGATAGGGCTTCAAGTACGGCAGGAATTTCTTCGCGAGATTCATCGAGCGGCCTCGGAAGGCTTCCGACTTCGGATTTCGCGGAGTACGGCGTCCGCAGCCCTGTCGATCGCACCGCTTCCGCCGAGTACGTCCCGCAGGGCGGCGAGTTCGCGGCGCATTTTATGGAGCGCGCGGGGGTCCTCGAGAATGTTCAGCGCGGCCGCCGCGATCGACTCCGCGGTCGCCTCATGCTGGATCAATTCCGGAACCAGACGCTTTCCCGCGAGGATGTTGGGCATCGCGATATGTTCGACCTTAACAAGCGCCCGCGCCAGAAAATAGGTGGGCCAGGAAAGTTTATAAACGACGACCATGGGCAGACCGAGGAGGGCATTCTCGAGCGTCGCCGTCCCCGAGGAGGTCAGGACCAGGTCCTGCCGCGCTCGCTCAAAATAATCGGATTCCCGGACAATCCCGGCGCGCTTGCCCTTCGGGGAACGCCAGCGGCGAACGTGGGGCTGATAGGCGGCGTCCGGCTGTTGCGGCGCAGCGAAAACCGAAAGCTCCAGGTTCGGGTAGTCCTTGGCGATTCTCGACGCAGCCTTCAGAAGAAGAGGCAGGTGTCTCTTCAATTCGGACCCGCGCGATCCCGGAAGGATCCCGATTCGGAGGCTTCGTCCGCGGGAGCGATCCAGGTCAGGAGCGGGGAGACGCTCGAGAAGCGGGTGGCCGATCCAAGTCACCGGGACGCCGCTTTCCCGGTACAAGCGCTCCTCGAAAGGGAAGATCACGAGCATGCGCGACACGAAGCGCTTGAGCATTCGGATTCTTCCCGGCCTCGATGCCCAGACCTGAGGGCTGATGAGATAAACCGATGGAATTCCGGCGGCGTCGGCGGCGCCCAGCACGCGCCGGTTGAACCCATAGAAGTCGATGGGAATAAAAAGGTCGACGCGTTCCAAGGCGAATAGGCGCTTGATGCGTGAAAGCAGAGAAAAAAACATCGGGATTCGGCGGGCCGGTTCCACGAACCCGGTGACCGCGATGGAGGCGAGGTCCGTCAGAAACCGGTCTCCGCGGCGTTCGTCGAGCGTCTCGCGCATGAGTTTTCCCGCGGCGGCGATCACCCGCACATCGTCCGAACGCCGGCGAAGCGCCTTGACAAGCATCGCGCCGTACAGGTCGCCGGAGGGATCTCCTGCGACAATTAAAACGGTGCGCGAACCGCTCAAGGACGCGGCTCCTGTTCGGAACCTAGATTCTTGCTCAGCGAGCGGGCGGCGTTGCGAATGGCCCCGCCGATGCGAGGCAAAAAAGACGCGGAGCCGCCGTGGCTGCCCACTTCGTATTTTTCGAGTTCCTCCGTGATTTGGAGCGCCAGTTTCAAGGCTTCGATCCCATATTCAGCCGACGGCCACGGTTTGCGGTTATTGCGGATGCACTCCGTGAAATGGTCGATCTCGATGTCGAGCGAACCCCGCCGCGTCAGTCGGGGGGTCACACGTTCGACATCCTTGAGCAGATTCTTGATGTCCGGCCGCTTTTTACGGTAAACGTCGAGCGACGCATTCAGGTAGTCCAGGGATATGTAGGAGGACTCCTGGAAAATACGGATTTTTCGGCAGCGTTTCAGCGAAATGCGGCTTGCGGTCAAATCGGCGATGCACCCGTTTTCGAAACGCACGCGGACATTGGCGATGTCCTCGTGTTTGGATATGAGGCTGGCTCCGAGAGCCTCAAGGCTGGTGACTTTCGAGTCGACCAAGGTCAGAAGGATGTCGAGGTCGTGGATCATTAAATCAAGAACGACCCCGATTCCCGCCATGCGCGGATCATAGGGCCCTAGGCGCTCGACCGTCAAAAACCGCGGTTCGCTGATATGTTCGATCGCGGCGAGTACCGCCGGGTTGAACCGTTCGACGTGTCCGACCTGCAGCTGCACGCCGCGGTCTTGGGATTTGTCGAGAAGCAGGCGAGCCTCGTCGATGTTCGAGGCGATGGGCTTTTCGATCAAAGTATGAAGGCCGGCCTCGAGCGACGCCATGCCGATTTCGTAATGGCGTTCCGTCGGGACGGCTACTATGACCGCGTCGATTTTCGGAAGCAGTTCCCGATAGTCGCTGAAAGCCATCGCGCCGCAGCGCCACGCCGCGATCTGCGCGCTCCAAGTGTTCGTGTCGCAAATCCCGACGAGTTCGACGTCGTCGCGTTTGGAAATCACCTTCGCGTGGTTCGTTCCCATCCGCCCGGCGCCGATGACCCCGAATCTGAGTTTTTCCTTCATTCCGAGGCCTCCGCGATTCCGACGACGGCGATCCCAAGCCGGTTCGCGCGCGCGAGAAACTCTTCGCGGTCGAACAACAGGGTTTTCCCCGCTTCAACGGCGAGCGCCGTCGCGCCCGCGGCCTCAAGCGTATCCAGCGTATCGAGTCCGACGACCGGAAGATCGAAGCGAAAATCTTGACGGGGCTTGGCGACTTTCACCAAAACGAGTCCGTTTTTTTTGGGGCGCGTCCCCTTCGTGCCGGCGAGTTCGGCCGCGCGCATCACCGCCGCGTCGGTCCCTTCCATCGCTTCGACGGCGACGATCGCCCGATCCTTAACGACGACGCTTTGTCCAATATCGAAACCGGCGGAGGCCTTCGCCGCGCCGCGGCCGAGGTCGATGTCCGCCGCTTCCTGCTCCGTCGGTTTGCGTCGGCTCAGGACTCCCTCGCCCGCGACGAGATTCTGCAAATAAGTAGCCGATGAGATCAGCGTCATTCCTTCCTTCGAAAACTCGTCGGCGATGGCCGACAGGATTGTATCGGTCCGGCGGTCCTTAAGCGAGGCGAGAATTCTTACGGCTCTCAGATCCGGCAGGATGCCGCCGAACAGGGACTTGTGCTGCACCTTCCCGGCCATCACCACGCGTTCGACGCCGGCGTCTTTGAGCGTCTTCAAAGGGCCGTTCACGCGCCCGAGCGTAAACGGGTGATAGGCGTCCACGAGGGCCGCGAGGCTCTCGTCGGTGACGCCCTTCAGCGCGATCGCGACGACGCGCTCCCCCTGTTTCTTGGCCTCGCGCGCGAACAGGAGCGGAAAGCGTCCCGAGCCCGCGATAAGGCCGATCGGTGCGTCGGTCAGGCGGCGACCTCCTCGGCGGCATTCTCCGCTGCCGCGGGCCGAGTGACTCCGCGGGTCTTCAAAGATTCTTCGACAAAAGCGATCATCCCCGCGGCGGCGGCGGGCGGAGCGGCCTCTTTGGCCTTCCGGATCGCCTCCTCCATGGGAAGCGAGCCCATGAAAAGGTCGCGGTAGGCTTTTCGGATCGCCTTCACTTCGGCCGGCGGCAAACCGGAGCGGCGAAGTCCTACGACGTTGACGCCTCGAAGCACGGCGCGGTCGCCCTGCGCGAGGCAGAAGGGGGGCACGTCTTTGTTGATCATCGCGCCGCCCGAAGCCATTACGCCGGCGCCGATGCGCACGAACTGGTGGATGCCGACATGCGCCGAGAGTACGCAGCCGTCTCCGAGCGTTACGTGTCCCGCAAGCGCGGAGAAGGAAACCATGATCACATGGTCGCCGATGACGCAGTCGTGAGCGACGTGCGTGAACGAGCAGAACAGGCAGTTCGACCCGATACGGGTCTCCCCCGAGGCCTTTGTGCCGCGGTTTAACTGGCAGTATTCGCGGACAATGTTGTTGTCGCCCATGCGAAGCGGCGCGGACTCCCCGCTGAATTTCAGGTCCTGGGGCGCCGTGCCGACCGAGGCATGATGGAAGATGCGGTTGTACTTTCCGATTTCGGAGAACTCCACAACGGTATGCGCGCCGACGGTCGTGCCTTCTCCGAGGACAGCGCCCTCGCCGATCACGGCGTAGGGACCGACGTCCACCGAGGGATGCAGTTTCGCCGATTCATGGACGATCGCGGTGGGGTGAATCGTCATCTTACTCCCCCTTCTTGTCGGTCAGCACGAAGGACATCTGGGCCTCCGTGGCGACTTTCCCATCGATGCGCGCGGTGCCTTTGAATTTCCCCGCGCGGCCTCCGAGCTTGATCACTTCGACTTCCAGCTTCAGCACGTTTCCAGGAAGGACCGGGCTGCGGAACTTGGCGCTTTCTATGCCGAGAAAGAAGGCGATTTTATTTTCGAATCCGCCGCTCGACATGAGCATGACGCAAGCCGTTTGCGCGAGCGCCTCGATGATCAGGACTCCAGGCATGATCGGCTGGCTCGGGAAATGTCCGTTGAAGAAGTTCTCGTTGATCGTGACGCACTTCGTGCCGACGGCCCGTTTGTTTTCCTCCATGATGTCGACTCCATCGACGAGAAGGAACGGGTAGCGGTGCGGGATCACGGCGCGGACGCCCATCGCGTCGATCCTTCTGATCGGCGCGGCATCGGCGGCGGCGTTATTGTCAGTGGTTTCAGTAGTCATCGTTTTCCTCCGGACGGTTAGCGTGCGTGCTCGGCCTTCCCGCGCATTTTGATCGCGCTCTGGTTGAGCAGTTTCGCGAACTCGATGTTGTGTGCGTGCCCCGGGCGGGTCACTTCGATCCTTACTTTAAAGAGCGAGCGTCCCACGAGCGAGAGATCCCCGATCAGATCGAGGATCTTGTGTCGAACGAACTCGTCTTCGAAACGGAGTCCGTCGGGCGTCGTGTGGATCTTGTCTTGACCGATCACGACGGCGTTTTCGAGGCTGCCCCCCTGGGCGAGTCCCTGCGACTTGAGAAATTCAATCTCATGTTCGAAGCAGAACGTCCGTGCCCCCGCGAGTTCCGCCACGTAAGACTCCTGATCGACGCGGATGGAGAGGTCCAGGCGCGGAACGAGAGGATGGTCGTGGATGAGCGAGGCGTGGATGTCGAAATGATCGGAGGGGACCGCCCTGTAAATCGATCCCTTGTCTTCGTAGGTCACTTCCTCCGGAATGACGAGGTAGCGCTTGGGTTCCTCGTAATGCTTCACCCCCGCCTTGAGCAGCGCTTTAAAGAACGGCAGCGCGGAACCGTCCATCGCAGGGGGTTCGTTGGCCGAGACGAGGATATCGGCGTTGTCGATTCCCAACCCCGTCAGGGCCGACAAGACGTGCTCGACGGTATGCACGTTCGCGTCTCCGAGGCCGAGATTCGTTCCGCGGACCGTCGCGACGACGAACCCGAGGCGGGCCGGAATCATAGGGGGCCCCGGAAGGTCGGTCCGGAAGAATCGGACGCCCGCGTTCGCCGGAGCGGGGCGGAAGGTGAGCCGGGAAGGATTGCCGGTGTGCAGGCCGATGCCCTCGAGAGTCGTTTCGTTCGCTACGGTGGTTTGGTTTTCCAGTTTAGCTTTCTGCATGGGCCGTCTCCTTCTCCCCTTTGCTGAGGAGCGCTTTCACTTTCTTAAGCGCGTCGTACATTTCCGGGAGCTTGTTCATCAACGCCTGCAGCTTCATCGCCTCGCGGTGGGGCCGCGCGGGGGATCCGAACAGAATGGACTTGGGAGCCACATCGCTCATGACGCCCGTCTGCGCCGTGACGACGGCGCCATCTCCGATCGTCAGGTGTCCCGCTACGCCGACTTGTCCGGCGAGGATTACCTGGCGGCCTAGTTTTGTGGAGCCCGCGAGACCCGTCTGGGAGATGATCAGGCAGTTCGGACCGGTCGTGCAGTTGTGTCCGATCTGCACCAGGTTGTCGATCATGGTGCCGGCGCCGATCCGCGTTTCACCGGTTGTCGCGCGGTCGATGGTGACGTTGGAGTGGATTTCGCAATCGTCTTCTATGACGACGCGGCCGACCTGGGCGACCTTGCGCTGCGTTCCCGTCTTCGGGTCGGTCCAGTATCCGTAACCTTCGGCTCCGATGACGGCGCCGGGGTGGACGATCACGTTGTCGCCCAGTTCGCAGTAATCCCCGATCACGACCTGCGGGTGAAGTACGCAGTTTTTTCCGATGCGGGCGTTGAAGCCGATGTGGACTTGAGCCGCGACCCGCGTTCCGTCACCGATCATCGTTCGCGCTTTGACGACGGTAAAGGATCCGATGCCGACTCCCTTTCCCAGACGGGCCTCCGGACTGATCTCGGCGTGTTCGGAAATGGAAACAGGCTCCGGTTTCCACTTTTCCTCGTGAATTTTGGCGAGGATCTGGGCATAGGCCCAGCGGGGTTGGTCGCAATAGAAGCGGTTGGCCGGCCCCTCCTCGATTTTGTCCTTGAGCGCGTTCGGGAGGAATACGGCCGCCGCTTTCGAGGCGCCGACGCGGGCTATGTACTTCGGGTTTTCAAGAAAAGACACCTGCTCGGGGCCGGCGTTCTCGAGTCCGTCCGCGCCGGTGACGACGGCGTTCTTGTCTCCGTCGAATTGGCAGCCCGTCAGGCGGGCGATTTCTTCGAGAGTGAGTTTCATCGCGTGGAACCCTCCAGCTGTTTGATCACCTTTTCGGTCAGGTCCACCGAGCCTTGGCCGTAGAGGATCTGACTCTTATCGACGACGACGCTCACGCCTTCTTGGCGCGCGACCTCGCGGACGGTCTTGTAAATTTTCCCGAGAAGGATTTCGGAGCGTCGGCTTTCGATTTCTATCAGATTGCGCTCGACCTGCCGCTGATATGCCGCAAAGTTCTTCTCCGCATCGGCTAAGCGCCGTCCGGCATCGGCGACTCGCTTGGCCAGGATGCGGCGCGCATCGTCTCGGGAGCGGAGGGCTTCTTGGTAGGCGATCGATTCCGGAGTAACCGAGGTCGTCAAAGCCGCCTCCACGGGCGAGGGAGTGTTCTCTCGCGCCTGCTTCGCCATTTCGGCCAATTCGGCGGCGCGCAAGGCTTCCGCCTCTCCGGGCGGGGCGACGATGATGGGTTCTTCCGTGACTCCCGGGATGTTGATGATCAGGGAATCCTCACCGACGGCGGGAGTCACCGCAGGTTCGGGGGACTCGCCGCGCGTCGGCGTCGACATGCCCGGGAGGCCGCGAAGCTCCGGAGGAATCTCGTGTTCGTCGCGCCGGGGCCGGGGAGGCGACTCCTCGGCGGCTTGAGGTTTCACGGCATCTTCAGGCTCGCCGGGAACTTCCGCTTCCACCGGCGGGGCGGCGGATTCCATGGCGGCCGTCGAAACGGCAACGGGCGTCCGGGTCGAAATCGCCGCCGGCCTCTCAAGGGTCGGCGCCGGGGGAGCGGGGGATTTTTCTAAAAGTTCCAGTTCGCTTTCAGCGCTCTCGAGTTCCGCGCGCAGCGTCAGAAGCTCGGCTTTTTTTAAATTGACCTGTTCTTCGGCTTGGCGGAGAATCTCCGAATAGCTCTGCTTCGCTTTATTCGTCTCCGGGTAAAGTTTGAACACTTTCTGCAGATCGATGTATCCGATGTTTCCCCGCTCGGCCTTGTTTTCCTCAAGACTGATCTCAAGCGCGCCCGCCCCGGTGGAGAAAAGCGTTAGCGCGAGAAGGACGGCGCGGATGCGGCGCGATGCGGTCATCATCAAAAGAGGCTCCCGATGCCGAAGTTGATTTGGGTTTTTGATTCCCCGGGCCGATGCTGGAGTCCGTAGCCCCAGTCAAGACGGATCGGAAAGGCGGGGGTCGTAAAACGAATGCCGAAGCCGACGTCCGACTTGAGATCATGTTCGTCCTGGCCGACATGTCCGCGGATCGAGCGGGCGTTGTCCCAGGATCCCCCGATGTCGAAAAACGTGACGAATTTTACGATGGTCTTTTTTCGTTCCCGCGCGAGCGGAAATCCGAATTCGACGTTTGCCACGTCCCAGGCTTTTCCGCCGTTTCGATAACCGGCCTCACCGATGGCGGAATAGCCCCGCAGCGTATCCTGACCCCCGATGAAGTAGCGTTCAAAAACGGGGACGACCTTCGTCTGATTGAAGGGGGTTACGTAGCCGGCCCGGTTGGCGAGAGTCACAACCGCGGGCCAATCGTTGATCTTAAACAACGTCGCGTGAAGCGCGTTTGTCACGTACGGCTTGAAGAGGTGAATGTTTCCTCGGAGGGGACCTCCGGAAACGCTGAATCCGAGCGCGTGGCGCGAACCGCTCGCCGGATCCCAGATATTGTCTCGGGAGTCGCGCGCGGCTTCCAGCCCGACCGTCGATTGGACGCTGGTGCTGTCGGCCAGCGAACTCGTGAATTGGCGGTCCACGTTGGAAATCGAGACCTGCTGGAAGGTGTAGTTGAAATTAAGCGAGTAGGTGTCGTCTTGAAAGCGCGGCCCCAAGCGGACGGTTCCCCCGGTGCGTTTGGAGATGAATCCGTTGGAGGAGCTCTCGAAGGGGTTGATGCGCCGGGTGTTGAAGACGTCGAATCCGAGGCTGATCGGTTTGCCCGCGGTCCATAGCTGGGTCCAGGACATCGAATAATCGTTGACCCGCGCGCCGAAGGACCACGAGGCTTTCGTGCGCCACGCGCGGCCGAAGAGGTTCAAGTGCTGAAGGGAGAGGGTGCCCAGCAGGCCGTCGAGAGAGGAAAAGCCCGCTCCCGCGGTCAGCATGCCGGGCTTCCCTTCAAAGATCTCGAAGGTGAGATCCACTTTCTCGGGGTCGTAGGGACTCTGGACGTCCAGCCCTACGTCGTCAATGAATCCGAGGTTGCGGATCTTCTCCATGCTCTTTTTGATTTTCGAAACCTGAAACAACTGGCCGCGTTTAATCGCGAGTTCGCGCGTGAAAACGTATTTCTTGGTCGCTTTGAACCCCTCCACGTCGATATTGTCGACATAGACCGGCGGGCCCTCCAAAACGTCAAAATGAACGTCCATTAAGGCCGTTTCTTCGTTGAAGGTTTTTGTCGGCGTGACCTGGGCCCGCAGGCGGCCATTTTCCGCGTAAAGCGATTGGATTTCGTGGATCGTCAGCTCGAATTTCTCCTGACTGAAGACCTTCTTCCGGCGGTATTCGAGCGCCTTGGCCAAATCGGTCGACGCGTACAGGGTGTGGCCGGAGAAGGTCGTGTCGCCGAAGCGGTAGGCGCGCCCTTCTTCGACGGCGACATCGAGGTAAACGAGAGTCTCGTCCTCGTTGAACGAGACGCTCGAGGAGAGAACTTTGAAATCGAGGTATCCGCGGTTTTTGTAGTACTCCTCGACTTTTTTCAAATCTCCCGACAGCTCTTTGCGGTTGAGAACCTTTTTCTTGCGGTTCTCCATTTTCGCCTTCTTGGCGAGTTTTTTGGACTTGAACGCAGAGACGCCGGTCCAGCGCACGGGAGCCAGTTTCGCTTTGGGACCTTCGACGATGGTGAAGATGGGAATTGCGGTGAGCGTATCGGAATCGATCAGAACGCTCGCCTCGATGGTGGCCCGGTGGAAGCCGCGCTTGCGATATTCCTCGAGGATATTCTGCTCATCGGCGCGGAGCTTCACTCGGTCGAAGGGGTCTTTTTTCTCCATTTCGACGGCGTCCAGCAGGCGGCCCTTGGATAGGCGCTTGCGGCCTTCGAAGCGGAAATCCTTGATCAGCGGTTTTTCTTCCACCATGAAGACCAGTTTGATGGGATGCGGCGACGGCGAGGCGGATTGAAAGTGCTCCGGGACGCGCCGGTCGCGCAAAACCGTGATGTCGGCGGCGACGCGCTCGAAATTCCCGAGATTGAGCACGGACTGAATGTCGCGGTCCAGCATTCCCCGTTCGTATAGGTCTCCCTTGCGGACCTTGATCTGGGATCGGATCGTGTTCGGCTTAACCGTTTTCGTTTTTCCGTGGGAGAAGGTTTGGATGTCGATCTCGCCGACCACCCATGGCGGGCTGGGGATTTCCTCGGGATCGGTGGCGCCGAGAGCCTCGGCGGCCTTTTCTTCTTCCGTTTTCGGTATGCCTGCCGCGAGAGGGGTTCCTTCCTGCAGTTCGATGTCGAGCCGGAGAGCCGTTTCGGACAGGGGAACTTCCTTGATCTTAACGGAGGTGAACAATCCGGAGCCGAGAAGCATTGAAAAATCCGCCGCTTTGTCTTCGGCGGAGTAGGGTTTAAATTCACGGCCTTTGAGCATCGCCTGAACCCGCGATTCGGGAACGCTCTCCAGTCCGTAAATCATGATTTGAACCACCTGTGGTTTCACCTCGGTGGGAGCTTGGGACGAATTGGCGGCCGCGTCCTCTTGAACCGGCGCTTGCGCCGAAGTTATGAGAGGAAAGGCCGCAAAAATAAGAAAAAAAGCGAGTTTTCGGAGCGCGATCACAATGTTGTCCGGTCCTGGTCAGTATACAAAATTCAATTCGCGCGCGGGCGCGCGCGTATATTTCCTTAAGAGTGTCAAAAAGCGCTTAGGAGTCGGTCGGAACGGGTTGGCCGCCGCCGGCGATCGGACTGGGCAGGGCCACTCTCCCCTGAATTTTCCCAAGCATTCTTCCGGAGAGATCGATGACCTGGAATTGGTCTTCGGGAATCGCAATGGAGGGGGTCAAGCCCAGCGGGGCGGCGGGTTGAAATCCAAAGCGGGAGAAGTATGGCGGCAGGCCGATCACGAAAACCAGCTCCAATCCGACGACGCGGCATCGCTCGAGACCGTGGCGGACCAGGCGTTCCCCGATGCCTTGGCGCTGGTAGGCCGGATCCACCCCGATCGGGGACAGCAAGAGAGCCGGTTGGCTGCCGGTGCCCGTGTCGACGGTGGAACGGTGGTAAAGCGCGTAGCCGCGAATCTCGTTTTCGTCGGCGCCGACCAAGGAGAGGTTTGGATTGAAATCGGACAACCCCCGCAAAGCGGTCGACAGGCGTACTTCATCTTCGCGGCCGAACGCGGCCCTCAAAATCCGTTCGCTGACCTCGCGTTCAGTGGGCTTTTCCGCACGGATGATGACGTTCATGAACGACCGGATTCTACAACAAAATCAATCCTTTTGACGATCCAGGTCCCGGGCCGCTTCGACCAGGCGAAGGAACTCCGCCCGATGCCCTTCGGGGTCCTGTCCCAAGGCTCCGCGAGCGTGTTCCAGTACGCCTTCGTAGGAAAGATTCTTGGCGGAATCCGACCCGCGCAGCAGCATCGCGAATTCCGCGACCGCGGTGGAAAACCGCAGATTCTCGCCTCCGGCGGCGAAGCGCGTGTCCGCATCCAAAACCGGCCTCGTCAGCAGCCGGCTTTTCCTTCCGTCGGGCTTCTTGTAGCGGAATTTCACGGTCAACAGTTCCTTGCTGTCGACGGTCCCGACCGGCTTCTGATACTTCAGAGCGTCCACGGCCTCCGGATCGTCCTCGGTATCGACGCCGACCGGAATGATCTCGTAGAGCGCGGTGACCGTGTGCCCCGCGCCGAGCTCCCCGGCATCCTTCTTGTCGTCGTTGAAGTCCTCCGCGGCGAGCATCCGGTTTTCATAGCCGACGAGCCGGTAGGCCCGGACGCGGGCCGGATTGAATTCCACTTGGATCTTCACGTCCTTGGCGATCGTCACGAGCGTCCCGCCGATTTCCTTGACGAGAACCTTGTTCGCTTCGCGCAGTGAATCGACGTAGGCGTAGTTGCCGTTGCCCTTATCGGCGAGCTGTTCCATTTTCGCGTCCTGATAATTACCGCTGCCGAATCCGAGCACGGTGAGGAAGACTCCTTGTTCGCGCTTCTTCTCGATCATGCGCACGAGTTCGTCGTCGCTGGAAAGCCCGACGTTGAAGTCCCCGTCGGTCGCGAGCAGCACGCGGTTGTTGCCGTCCTTTCGGAAGTTTTCGGCGGCGATTTTGTAGGCGAGTTCGATGCCCGCGGCGCCGGCCGTTGAGCCGCCCGAGGCGAGGTTGTCGATGGCCGACAAGATGCGCTTCTTCTCGGCTCCCGAGGTCGCCGGAAGCACCAATCCGGCGGAACCCGCGTAGGCCACGATCGCGATCCTGTCCTCTTCGCGCAGTTCCTTAACCAGCAGCGCGAGCGATTTCTTCACCAGTTCCAGTTCCTCGTACATCGAGGCGGAGGTATCAACCAAAAAAACCAGGTTGCTCGGCGGAAGCGTCTTCGCCTCCGACGACTTCCCCTTCAGCCCGATGTGAACCAGCTTGTGCTTCACGTTCCACGGGCAGGCAGCGAGTTCGGTCGTGATCGAGAACGGGTGCTTTCCGGTCGGTTCGGGGTAGTCATAGGAGAAGTAGTTGATCATCTCCTCGACGCGCACCGCGCCGGCAGGCGGAAGCCGACCCTCGTTTAAGATGCGGCGCACGTTCGCGTAGGAGGCGGCGTCCACGTCGATCGAGAAGGTCGAAAGCGGCGCTTCCTTCGCGCGATGGAAGGCGTTTTCCGGCTGGTTCGCGTAGCCTTCGCGGTCGACGGGTTCCGGCGCCTCGGCGCTCATGAGGCGGCCGTCGGAGTCGGGCGCGCGATTCACGAGGATGAGAGCGGAGGGGTCGCGGACATTCAGCGGCATGATGACATTGGATTCGCTTCCCATAAGGCCGCCGGGCGAGAAGCCTTCCGTTCCGGATTCATACAGCGTGGAACCGTCCGGGAACAGCGGCCCCTTGCTGTCGAAGCCTTCTCCCAGCGAGGTTCCGTAATCTTGATGATCCGAGGCGATGTATTCGAAGACCGGAATCGCGAGCACCATCACGCAGAACGCGGCGGCCATCTTGAACGCCGGGTATGACGACCAAGGCGTTTTTGGACCGCCGGCGAGTTTCACGGCGAGCGGTCCGCGGACCTCGCTTTGATGCGAAAGATCCGCGTCCGCGAGTTCCTTCGCGAACGCGAGATCCTGCGCGAACACCGAATCCGGGTCGTCGATGCGCCCGGTCTCGAGCATCGCGTCGAGTTCTTGCGAGAACCGGTCGGCGAGTTCCTGTTCAATCATGGTCGTTCTCCATCGCTTCGAAATCTTCCCGCATCCGGCGCACCGCCCGGAACAGGATCACCGCCACGTTGGATTCCCCGAGGCCCAGCACCTGCGCGATCACGCGGTTGGTCATGCCGCCATAGAACTTAAGGGAGACGATCTCCAGTTCTCGGTCGTCGAGCTTTGCGAGCACCTCGAAAAGCCGTGCCTGCCGTTCGTCCTGCTTGAACGGCGGCGGTTCCGCGGGTTCCGGCGCCAGGCCCAACGTCAGCCATTTGCGCCGCTTTTGGGAACGGTAGTTGTCGGCAACCGCGCAAAACGCGATCGAAAACAACCAGCTTCCTCGATCGCCTTTCGCGAGGTCGAACTTCGACCAGGATTTCATCGCGCGCAGGAAGGTTTCCGAGGTGATCTCGTCCGCCCGCGTGCGCGAACCGGTCCGGTGCCGCGCGTAGTTGTAGACCCGGTTGAAGTACTCCTCGTAGAAGAACTCGAATTCCCGGGCGGGGTCGTCTGTCATGATTGAGGAAATCATCGTCGCCATTTTAGTCCCTCTCGATAAGTATTCGCGGGAGGCGGCGATGTATTACAGCTGCGAGTTATGATTGTTTTTTAGACGAAATCTGTAAAGCTAGGAAAACAAGTGCGAACAGCGGAGAGCCGATCCCCGAGAGCCAGAGAAAGGGATCGAGCGTGTCGATCGCGGCAAGAAAGACGAAGAGGTAGATGAAGTCGCGCTGGGTCAAAGTGTCCTCGACCTTCGCGAGAAGCGTGCGCACCCGGCCGGCTTCGGGTTCGGCGACCGAGGCCACGCCCTGAAACAGCGGTCCGCCCTCTTTGCGCCTTTTTTCCTGTTCGGCGGTGTGGCGGTACACGAGCCAGGCGGAGATCAGCGCGCTGACTCCGGCGATCGCGCCCAGAAGTGCGAGCGGCCATTGACCCGTCGCGCGCCAGCGGCCGATGCCGAGCGCCGTAAACAGCGTGAAGTGAATCAGGTTGTCGCCCCAAAAATCGATCTGCCCGCCGAGCCGGCTTTCCTGGTAGCGCAGGCGCGCGAGCTCCCCGTCGCAGCCGTCGAACAGCGTATGCGCCCAAACGATCAGCGCCCCGGCGAGCGTCCAGCCGTAGGAGCCGCCCGCCAGCATCAGCGCGCCCGTCAGTCCGACGGCGCAGGAAAACAGCGTCATGTGAGTCGGCGTGATGGGCGTGTCCAGCAGAAGTCGCGTTGCGGCCAGCGAGATGTGCCGGTCGAAGTGCTTGGCCATGAAGCTGTCGGTGTCTTTGCGCGCCTCACGCAGCAGCCACGACAGCCTGGGGTGTTCCGCACTCAGCGAAAGAACGTCGTCCTCGCGGAGGACGACGGGCTCGGCGCCGCCGCACGGTTCGACGCGCAGCACTTCGACGCCGTCAGGTGAGCGGTAGACGCCGGGCCCCGACGCCGCAAGCGCCTCGAGTTTTTTGCGGCGAAGCAGATGGCCCGCATCGGCGATCAGGGCCGGGCCGGTGACGGCGCCTTGGTTCCACTCGATTTCCACTCCGGAGGGAAAACGCAGTCCGTCGGCGGGCGGCGGATCCATCGGGACGCGGATGCGCTTGGCGCCCGCGCGCTTGAGCAGGTGCAGATGCCGTTCGAGAATCGTAATGCCGCCGAAGCGCCTTAAGAGGCGTTCGGGATCCGCGTTTTTTAGGACGGCGAGTTCGGGGATCACGCGTAGAGCCGGTCGAGCAGGAAGCGGCAGTCGCGGGCTTCCTCGAACGCGGAACGCGCGCGCTTCTCTCCGGAGATCGCGGCGTGAAATTCATCCAGAGATCCCGCGAACCATTCCGGATGGGCCGACCCCGCAGACAGCGGCTCGGGAAAAACGTAGTGTGTTCCGGGGTCGCCCGCCCCGCGGATGACCGAGAGGCGGTCGTCTAAAATGTCGATGCGCCCCTTCTCGCCGTAAACGGCGCCGTGGTTTCTGCGCGTGTCCGCTCGCCAGGTGAGGCGGACGCTCGCTGTGGACTCCGGATACGTGACCAAGCAGACGGCTTCCTCTTCGGCGCCCTTGGGACCGCGCAGCACTCCGTGAACTTCATTGGGGGCGCGGCGCGCGATGCCGCCGATCAGGTAGAACGCATGCCATCCATGGTCCATAAGGATTCCGCCGCCGGCCGAGCGCGGGTCCGTTCGCCAGTTTCCTTTCGCGTTCTTGGCGGCCGCGGTTACGGCCGGCTTCGTGCGCAGGACGTGCCACTCGGTGTGACGAATCTTTCCGATCGTCTTCAAGTCGAGCAGTTCGGCGAGTTTTAAAAAAAGCGGCGCGTATTTCCAATTATGGATCGGAATGACGGAGCGTCTATTCTTCTTCGCGGCAGCCTCGAGCGCATTCAACTCAGCGGTCGAGAAGGTGAGGGGCTTCTCGCAGAGAACATGGAGTCCCCGTTCCAGCGCGTCGAGCGCCTGCGCGGCGTGCAAGTGAGGCGGGGTGGCGATATCGACGAAATCCAGCGCGGGTTCCGCGGCGTAGAGTTCGTCGAGCGACGCGTACGCCTTAAGGCCAAAGACGAGGTTTTCGGCCGCCGTCCGGCGCTCGGCGCTGGAATCGACGACGGCCGCCAAAACGAAGCGTTCGTCGCGCCGGTATGCGGGGACATGCGCCTTTTCGGCGACCTGTCCGAATCCGATCAGCGCGCCTCGAAGCGGGGTCAAGGTCTTAGAGCCCGAGCCGCGGCCGAACGGCCTCAAAGGTTTCCTCGAGGAGATCGAGTCCCTTCATCGCCTCCTGCTCCGTGATCACCAAGGGCGGATTGATCCGGATCACCGGGGAGTAGGCCATCGTCAGCAGCCCGCGCGTGAGGGCTTCTTCGAAAACCATCCGGCACTGCTCTTTCGAAAGCAGCTCTTTCGAGGCGCGATTCTTGACCATCTCCACGCCGATCAAGAGTCCCCGGCCGCGAACGTCGCCGATGAATGGGAAGCGCTCCTTCATCGTCTTCAACCGCTCGAGCATTTTCGCGCCCAGCGTCCGGCTGTTTTCAACGAGGTTCTCCTCATCGACGATCTTCAGCGCCGCGTTGCAGGCGGCCGAAGCCAGCGGGTTTCCACCGTAGCTGGAGGAGGATCCCGACGGATTCGCGAACGGCTTCGCGTCCGAGATCTCCTTTGTCGTGATGATGCCAGACACTGGGAACCCGCCCGCGATGCCCTTTCCGACCGTCATGATGTCGGGAGCGACTCCCTCGTGATCGACGCCGAACCACGCCCCGGTGCGGCCGAAGCCCGTGATCATTTCATCGGCGATAAACAGCGCCCCGTGCGCGTGCGCGACGTCGCGGACCGCCTCGATGAAGCCTGCCGGGGGGATGACGTTGCCGTTGGTGCCTTGAATCGGTTCGAGAATGATCGCCGCGAGAGATCCCGCCGTTGCGCGGCGGATGGTTTCCTTCAGGAAATCGATCGCGATCTCCGCGCTCTTTTGGGGATCGTCGGTCCGAAACGGGCACCGGTACGGATTCGGATAGGGGCTCTGGTAGATGCCGGGCATGAGCGGGCCGAGCCCGTGTTTAAACGAATCGCCGAGCAGCGGGAGCACCCCTCCCGTTTTCCCGTGGAAGCCGCCCCAGAAAGCGATGACTTCCTGGTGTCCGGTATAGCTCTTGGCGAGGCGAAGCGCCGCTTCTACGGCTTCCGCGCCGCTGGAGTAAAGCTGCGTCCGGTCGAGACCCTGAGGCGTCTTCGTGATCAAGCGCCGCAAAAACTCCACGCGGTTTTTCGTCGTGAAGCTTCCCACCGAGATGTTCGCGGCCTGTTCGGCGATCATTTTCGCGTAGAGCGGATGACCGTGTCCGATCGAGGCGACGCAGACGCCGGCGATGAAGTCGAGGTACTCTCGACCGTCCTCATCGACGACGACGGCGCCCCGTCCCTGCTTCATCGCGATCTTCGAGAAGGTGGCGATCTGCTGCAGCCCCGGCGTCATGTAGAGCTGTTCTTCGTTGTGCAGGGCCTGGGAATTAGGGCCGGGAATCCAGCCGGGGGATTTCTCGGGGGCGGTGATGGTCATGATGCGACTCTCCTGGCGGCGTTGAGACGCCGCTGCAAATGCCACGCGATTTGGACGGCGGCTTCGCGCCGCACGAGCGCGAAGCTGGGCCACGAGTTCAGGTCGAGAAGCGTGATGCGGCCGTTTTCGGAGATGATCGCGTCTCCGCCGAAAACTTCCAGATCGAGTTCCCGCGCTCCGGCCGCCGCTTGCGCGGCGAGCGCGTCGAGTTCGAACGGCAGGCGCTTCGCGCGGACGGGATCGTGATAGAACCAGGTGAACCAGTGGTCGGGACCCGCGCCGTAAAACTTAACGAGATCTCCGTCGATATGCGGCTGCACGACGAAATGCGTCACTTCGCGCTTGGTGAAATCGGCGAGCACGTCTTCGACCTGGGACCAGGATTTCACGAAGACGACGTCGTGGTCGCAGGTGTTGTGGACGTCGCCGCGCTTGAGCCACCACCCGGCGGGAGCCGCAAAGGAGGGGGGATCTCCCGCTCCGTCGGCGACCGCGCGGATTTCGGAATCCGGGAACGTGACGTCGGCAAGCCGGAGCATCGCCGGAACCATGTGCGTCCGGTAGCAGTTGAGGACGCTTCTCGGCGGGTTGATCCAAAATCGCCCGGGCGTACGGGCCTCTTCGGCGAGGCGCGTGATGCGAGGGTAGGATTCGCACATCGGAAGGATAACGTCGCAGTCCCCGAGTTCCATCCCGTCTAATTCTTCGGGCGTGACGGTCTTCGCTTCGATGCCGAGGTTTGAAAGCTGTTCCATAACCGCTTCAAGAATGAGTGCGTCGTCGGTTTCCCTGTTCGGGGAATTAGTCAGTTCGCGAAATACGCCCAGTGCCTTATGCATGGTTCCTCTTGGCCGTCTCAGCGATCAGCGCGCGAGCGGCTTTGAAATCCTCGGGCCGGTCGAGGTCTACGGTGTCGGAGAGAACGATTCCCAGTACCGGGGTCCTCGATCGGACGAGTTCCGTCCAAAAATTACGAAGGCGGGCGTAGGCGTCGGGGGATTTTAAATTCCCGGCGACGGCGCGGCTGAGCGCATAGAGCCCGCAGGTGACCGTCTCTCGGACGGTCGCGTCTTCGCCGAGCGCGTCGACGAATCCATCCTGATCGCAATCGGCCCAAAGCGGCTTTTCATCCTCTACGAAACGCGTCAGGGCGAGCGCGGCGTCGGCCTCGGCCGCGCGTTGGGCGAATCGCCGGACTTCGCCGGGAGGCGCGACGACGTCGACGGTACTCATTAGGAATCGTTCTTCCGTTTCCGCCAAGGAGGAGGCCACTAGTCGAAAGCTCTCCCATGACGACGCGGTATCAGCCCGCAGAAATCGAAAGTCGAAGTCGGGAAAGGCGGCGCGCAGCACGCCGGGGATCGCGTCGCCCGAGGAGTTGTGCAGCAAAGTCACGCTATTAATGCCGGCCTCTCGCAAGCCGTCTAAAACCCAACAGACCAGCGGTCGGCCCCCGAGTTCGACCAGGGGTTTGGGGATTCCCGGATGCGAGTTCGCGAGACGCGAGCCCAACCCGGCGCCGATGATGCCTGCGGCCCGAATCACGCCGTCACCTCGCCGAGAACGGCGTCCAAATCCGTAAGCCGGTCCAGGAGAGCCGCGTCCAGGCCTTCCAGCGCTCGGGCATCGCGGGTCCCCCGCATAAATCCTAGGCGCATGCCCAAGGCAGCCGCGCCCCGCATGTCCCGCGCGACGGAATCGCCGATCATCCAGCAATCCTCGGGAGCCGCCCCGAGGGGTTCGAACGCCGCGGCGAAAATTCGCCGGTCCGGTTTGACGGCGCCCACAACTCCGGAATCCGCCACCGCGCCGAAGAGATCCGCGAGGCCTTCGCGGTGTAAAATTGAGCTTAAATTCCCGTAGAAATTGGAGACGATGCCGAGGCGCCAAGTATTCGAGAGGCGTTCCAGTGTCGGGCGGTTGCGTCGGAATGCGTCTCGGGACTCGCGGGTGAAGCGGGCGGCGACTCTTTCTCCGAGGCTCTTGTCCGCCCGGAGATTCGCCGCCGTATCGGTGCATTGGAGCAGGACGGTTTCTGCGAGGTCGAGGCCGTTGAGTTTATGGCGCTCGTGAAGATGATCGTCCGCATCGTAAAATGCGCGCTCGAAGCGATCCCGGGCGAACTCTCCGCCCTCGTCCTTATATAAGGAATAGAAGCGTTCGGGCCAGTGGACGCCGTCACAATCGAGCGTTCCCCCGAAATCAAAGAGAACGGCGCGCGTTGTTTGGTGGAACATAGAGCCTGCTGCCGGGATGGCTCCCGACGGGAGATTATATCATTTCCAAATAGACCTTGACAAACAAGGCCAATCCTGTTAAAAATGCCTTGGTTGGTGTTTGCGCCGAGTCTTCCTGGGGCCGTAGGCCTAGGAGGTCTCGGTTTTTTTTGTCTCGGCTTCCTTTGCGAATCCGGAGGGTTTTGCGCCGCAAGGCAGGACTAGAGTCACAGCGTGTCTTTGGTCACGATGTCTTGTGTCGGAACGAGACGAAGTCTAAACTTGAATTATGCCCGGCCCTAAGACGACTGCGCCAGAAAAAACAGACAAGCTCGCAGGTCTCAAAGCGAAGCTGAAGAATATCGACCTTAAAGCAATTCGCGAAAAGGTCGAGTCCTATGTATTGGGCGCCCCGGACGTCCTCGGCGTCGATATCGGTACCAGCTCGGTTAAAATCGTTTACCTGAAGACCGAGGGGGGGGTGCGCACGCTGAAGGCCTGGGGGCACATCCCCATCGAGGTCAAGGCTGAGGCGGGACCTGAGGAGCGGCGTCAGCAGGTGGTCAGCCGCATTCGGGCCTTCATCATCGAGAAGGGCCTTTCAAAGGTCCACAACGCGGCGGTATCGATTTCCGGAAACGCGGTTATCGTCCGGTATGTGAAGTTTCCCCTGTTGACAAAGGACGAGCTTCGCTCGACGCTTGCGACCGAGGCGGAACCCTTTATTCCGTTCGACATCAACGAGGTGCAGCTCGGATTCCACATCCTGAGCGAGATTACCGAAGACGGACAGAAAAAGATGGAAACCGTTCTTGTCGCGGCCAAGAAGGAAGCCGTTCAAGACCGCGTCGCCGTCCTCGAGGAACTTAGCCTCAAGCCCTCGATCATCGATGTGGATTCCTTCGCGATCGAGAACGTCCATGAGGCGGCCGCCGATCCCAACGCCCAAATCGGATCCACGCTCTATCTAAATATCGGCCACTCGGTGACGAATCTGTCGATTATCGAAAACGGCGTCACGCGCGTCGTGCGCGATGTGTTCATTTCCGGCAGCACCTTCACGAAAGCCGTCGCGCGCGCCCTGCAGTACGAGGTGCCTCAAGCGGAAGAGGCCAAGCGCAAGTATGGGATTCTCTTGGACGCCGACGAGAAGGAAAAGGTCCTTCAGGAAGGAGATCGCGACGCTCTCGGTGTTTCTCAGGCCGTCATCGGGGTTATTAAGGACCTGGTCGGGGAACTGCACCGTTCCGTCGATTTTTATCTTTCGCAGGGTCCGGAGCGGAATATCGGAAAAATCGTCCTCGCCGGGGGATCGGCGCGGATGAAAAATCTATCGAAAGCCTTGGCCGCCGAACTTAAGGTTCCCGTGGACGTCCTCAATCCGTTCTCGTTTCTGTCCGAATCGCCCCAGGAAATCCCCGCGGAGATCGTCCCGGCGATGAGCGTCGCGGTCGGTCTCGCCCTGCGCAAGAACAAGGACTGGGTATGATCAAGATAAACCTGGTGCCGCAGGAGATTCTGGACAGGGAAATCCAGAAGCAGCGCATGGTCCAGGTGGGGATCGCGGCAGGATTTCTCTTTCTGATTTTCGCCGGAATCTCCTTCAAGCATTACTACCGGGGGGTCGCTCTTGCCAAGACGCTCGCGGAGCAGGAGGAGAAGTTCGAGAAGCTTAAAAAGATCGTCGCTCAGGTCGAGGCCCTCGAACAGCAGGCGAAGGCGGTTCGCGGACGACTGGACGTGATGAAGGAGTTGGACCGCTCCCGGCCCTTGTATCCGCGCTTCATGGGCGACCTGTTGAGCACCTTCCCGGCCGGGGTGTATCTCAAATCTTTAGCGACGACATCCGTGGGCATGAAGATCGCCCTGGCGATGAGCGCGGAATCGGTTTCTTCCCAGGACGTTTCCGATTGGTATAGAACGCTTGAAGTTTCCGAGAAGTTCCATGGACCCAAGCTCGGCGCCTTGACGCTCTCGAAGGAGGGCCTCGTGACTTTCAGCATGGGCGTCGACTACGAGGAAAAGACGGAACCGAAGAAATAGCTCCAATGGCTGATTTCAATATCGAACTAACGAAAGAGCAGCAGCAGTACCTGGTCTTCGCGGTCCTCGTGATCGGGGGTGGAGGATTCTCGTACGTCAAATATTTCTGGCTGCCCACCTCGGAAAAAATCAAGGAGACGGCTGCAAAAATAGAGGAGGTCGACAAGAAAATCCAGAAGGCTCAGCGGCAGGCCGGCCAACTCAACAAGATTAAAACGCAGCTCGCACAGCTCAATGAGGAAGCGGAGAAGGTCGAAAAGCAGCTTCCGAAGGATCTGGACCTTCCCGGCGTCATTGACACGGTGAGCAATCTTGCGAAGAAGAACGCCGTTTTGATTTCAAGTTTCGGGGCTCCCTCCAGTGCGACGAAGGCGCATTTTAAAGAAATTACCTTCATGATCGCTGCGAGCGGCAGTTATCATGATTTTGGCCGGTTTCTTGCGGCATTAGCGCTGGAAGAACGAATCTACAACGCGAGAAACCTGAATTTCTCCATAGGGGCGGGAGCTTCCCCCGGCGGCGAATCGAACCTGACGGTCACGATGCAGTTGGTGTCGTATCAATATAAAGGATGATGAAGAAACTATTTTTGACGATGTTCGTTTTTTCCCCGGCGGTGATCGCGGCCCGAACCGCCGGCGCCGAGGACGATGTCGCGGCGCTCGTTTCGGAATCGACAAGCACGCCGAAACTGACGATTGACGACCTCTATAAAGGCGGGCGTTTCCGGGATCCGTTTAGAAAGGTCACGGCCGGAGAAACCAATGTGTCGCGCGAAGACAAGGAATTCTCGATGGAAACGTTCAGCATCCATTCGTTGAAGCTTAAAGGGGTGATGCGGGAAAAGGGCGGCGCTTACGCCATCCTGATCGACGAGGAAACGGCGACCGGCTTTATTCTGAAACAGAAACGGCTTTACACCTATAAGAACGAGAAAATACCCGGCGTCACCGGGAAGATCAACATCGAACAAAAAACCGTGACGCTGATTACCGACGATAAGGACGTCCAGACCTTGAGGCTCGGAGAAGAAGAGACGGAAGGCGGAGCGGACGAACCCAAGGACTAGGAGTGACCTCGATGAATGGACAATTTATAAAACGAATCGCAGCCGCGGCATGCGCCGCTTCGCTTCTGGTCTCCAATCCGGGATGGCTCGCGGCGGCCGTGGTGCTCGAAGGAGTCGAAGTCGGTCCGGACGAAATCACGGTTCATCTCAGCGATAAGGTCAAATTCAACGCATTCACCACGACGGAGCCGCCGCGGCTGGTGCTCGAATTGCTCGATACCGAGCACGTCGCGTCCAATGAGTACACCCCAGGGCAAGGGACTTATCTGAAACGAGTCCGCTCGGGACAGTACCAGCGTGAGCCGGATTTGATATCGCGCGTGGTCTTGTATCTGTCCGATTTGGTCTCCTACCGCGCGAGTTGGGACGACTCGCGCCTGAAAATTTCTCTGGTCGCCGCCGATCTTCCTCGAAAGGCCGCCGAGGTCGCGGCCGCCGTCGCGGTTCCTGCGGCGGCTCCCGCGGCTGCCGCCGCCGTCGACGCGGCGACGCTCGATGGGGTCAGCGTCGAAGACGACGGGATCACGATTTCTCTGAGCCGGAAGGTGAAGATTAACGCGTTCACCACCGAGGATCCCGCACGTCTGGTCGTCGAGCTTTTCGGGACCCGACATGAAACGACTTCCGATTACATCCAGGGGAAAGGGGATTTGATCCGTCGGGTTCGTTCCGGTCAATTCCAGCCCGAGCCGGATCTTACCTCTCGGGTCGTCCTTTATCTGAATAGGCTCGCGACCTACAGCGTGCGGTGGGAGGGTTCCAAGCTCCGCGTAACGCTGCAGTCCATCGGCTCCGCCGAGCCCGAGGCACCGGTGGAAGCCGTCATCAAGCCTCGTTCGACGGTAAAGGTCCCCGCGCCGGTCCCGGTTCCCGCGCCCATCCCGGCGCCGGTCGTGATGGCTGAGACGCCCGCTCCCGCGCCCGTCGTCGCGGAAGCGATGACGCCAGCGTCCGCGCCCGCGAAGGCCGCTCAACCGCGCGCCGCCAAGCTCCCGGCCAAGATGACGACGACGACTTCCGCGGAATTGGAGCGGATCGCGATGGCGAAGGACTACGATCGGGTGGACGATCCCGTGACGAGCGAGGAAGCCCGCAAAGTCGTCCCCAAAGCTTCGATGTCTGAAGCGAAGACGCAGCGCGACATTCTCTCCACGCTTCCAACCGACCCGGTCACGCTGGATTTCGACGATATGGATGTCCGGGATATTTTAAAGCTGCTCGCGACCAAGGCGAAGGTCAATGTCGTTTACGGCAGCGAAGTCACCGGCGCCGTGACCATTCATCTTAAGGACGTGCCCTTTAACGAGGCGTTTATGACGACGCTTTCAATGAAGGGACTCATTCCCGTTCAGGTCGGAGAGAACATCCTGCGCGTCGTCACTCCGGCGACGCTGGCCACGCAGCGCGCGGCGGGGATCAATCAGACTAAGATCATCAAGCTGCGCTACGCGCAAGGCGCCGACATCCTCCCCTCCATTACGGGGATTCGCGCGGCCGAGGGGCGGGTCGGCGCGGTGGTTCACGATAAGACGACGAATTCTCTGGTCGTGACGGATTCCTTGGAGGGGATCACCTCGTTGGAGCGCGTTTTGTCCGAGCTCGACGTGCGGCCGCAGCAGGTGTTGATCGAGGTGAAGATCGTCGAGGTGACGCTGTCCAAGGACATGCACTTCGGTATTCAGTGGGATTATTTCGCGAGAGATGGGGGCAAGATTTTGGGCCAGCAGGGGACGAATACCATAGGCTCGATCCAAACCCCTGGGGTGCAGACCAACCCGAAACCCTTCGACCAGAACGCGTTGGAGGCCGATCAGACCACCGGGCTTACGGGATCCGCGGGGCGCGGTACGGGAATCACGCTTCCGGCGTCCAAGGTTTTTGGCGCGTTCACGCTGGGCCGCGTGACCAACAACTACTTCCTCAACGCGACTTTGACCGCCGCGGCCTCCGAGGGGAAGGCGAAGGTGCTGTCCGACCCGAAGGTGACGACGCTCAACGGTCAATTGGCGTCGATCAACATCACGACCCAGATTCCCTATGTGACCTCTTCGGTTTCTTCAAACGGCGTCGCGACCGAAGCGGTCGCCTATACAACGACCGGCATCCAATTGAGCGTCACCCCGACGATCAACGCGGACGGCCGGGTGCATCTCGACGTCAATCCGACCGTCAGCCAGCCTTCCGCGACCGCCGCCTCGGCCGGAACGACCGGCGCCATCGGCATCGATGCCCGTACCGCGATGACCAAGGTGCTGGTGCGAGACGGAGAAACGATCGTCATCGGCGGGCTCATCACCGACCAGGTCAACGACACGATCGCGAAGATCCCGCTGCTCGGAGACATCCCGATCCTCGGCTGGCTGTTTAAGAAGAAATCGAAAGTCCGGACGCGCGTCGAATTGCTGATCTTCGTCACCACGCGCATCGTCAACACGTAACCGGATGATGCTGCCGACCGCCGCTGCGTTGTCGGCGTGCGGGGGGGTCCTGTTTCTCGGCGGAGATCCGCCGTGGTCTCGCGCCGCGGTGATCGTCCCGGTCGCAGCGCTGCTGGCGCTCTGGGGGCTCTCCCGCGCCGCCGTCGGCTACGCGACGATGCCCTCGAAACGGAACCTCGTTTGGGCGGCCGCGCTGGCGGCCGCGGTGGGGTTGTCGGCGTATGCCGCGACGGGAAAGGCGGCGCAGTCTCCCGATGCGTGGGTTTGGTGGAACGCGGTCTGGATTTTCCCGATGATCGCGGCGATTTCCAAGGATGAGCGCGCCGCGGTCGATGACGCGGTGCGCGCGGCGGCGTGGACTTTGATGGTGCTGGCGTTTTATCAGCGCTTCGTCCTCGGCATCGCCGCTCCGACCGGTTCGCTTCCGTCGGCCGCCGCGTTCTCTGCCGCGGTTTTGCTGTTGGCGCCGATCGCCTTCGAGCGCTCGGATCGTCTTCTGCTATGGGGGTTGATGATAACGCTGATCTGGTCCGGCGGGGTGGACGCCTGGCTGGCGCTCTTCGCGGCATTCGCGCTCACGACGCCTTGGAAACCCGGCGCGCGCCTCTATGGCGCGCTGGCGGGCGTTGCCGTGTGCCTCGTCGTTCTCTACGGCGGGTTGGAATCCCCCGAATTCTCAGTGCGCGCCGCGCATTGGAGCGCGGTCTGGTCGGCGATTTTGGAGCGTCCCCTGCTCGGCGGAGGTCCGGGGTTTTGGGGGCCGGATGCGTACGCGCCGTCCGCGCTGTTGGTCCCCGCCGAACTCGGCGTTGGGTTCTCGATCCTCGCGTTGGGCGGGATCTGGCGCTGCATCAGCGTCGGGCGAAGTCCGAAGACGTTCGGCGTGCTTGCGCTGGCCGTATACGCGCTGATGGAGCCGGTTTTTTCAACGCCCGGAATTCTTTGGCTGTTCGCCTACTCCGCGGCGTCGTCGATATCGGAAGGATCGGAATGCGTCGAGATCCGGATCCCCTGGCGTCTGCCGGTGGGCGCGGGCTCGCTGGGAGCCGGGTATTGGATCGGACGCTCGGTGCTCGGCGCCTGGGGGGGGCGATGAGCGGCCCGGATTTTCGCTACGATAAGCCGCTCGGGCTCCCCGCATGAAACTCCATCTTCTCTCGATTTTGGCATGCTCGTTCTGCGCGCGTGATTTGCGCTACGAATCCCTCGAAGGTCATCCGCGCGAAGACGAGGAAATCGAAACGGGGAGTCTTCGCTGCGCGGGGTGCGGCGCTGGATTTCCAATTAAGGACGGAATTCCTCGCCTGCGTCAAGAGGACGCCTCTCGCAAGGCGCGTGAGGACTCCGCTCCCGTCTCCGGCGTGGCGAAGACGAAGGAGAGCTTCGGCTTTGAATGGCATCGCTATCCCGGTCCCCGTCCCGAGGATCGAGGTCTCTTTCTCGAGGAAACCCAACTCGATGAGACAGGGCTCGAAGGGCGCCTCATTCTCGACGCCGGTTGCGGGATGGGCCGCTATACGCACGTGGCGCTTTCGCTCGGAGCCGAGGTGGTCTCCCTCGACCTTTCCGACAGTCTTACCCGCCTGATTCCGGAAATGATGGAAAATCCGAAACTGCACGTCGTTCAAGGCGACCTGCTTCACCCCCCGCTCAAGCCCGGGGTCTTCGACATCGTCTACAGCCAAGGCGTGATTCATCATACCGCCGACACGCGGCGCGCGTTCGACCGGATCGCGAATCTGGTCAAGCGCGACGGGCTCCTGAGCGTCTGGGTATACGGCACGCCGGGGTCGTACGCGAGTTTTCGAACCAATCCGCTGCGCTCCAACCGCCGATGGCTGCGAAGAGCGCTTCCCTTGGTGTGGGTGGGGGTCTGGATCCGGCAGATTCTAAGCGATCTTCTCCGGGTGTTTACGACCCGAATGCCTGTCCCCGTTCTCTACGCGCTTTGTTATCCGTTGACCGTGATGGGCGCCGTACCGCTCCTGAAGTATCTTACCTTCTCCGTCGATCCCGAGTTCCAGGTAAGACTGATCGAAAATTTCGATTGGCTCGCCCCTCCGTTTCAGACCAAGCACACGAAAGAGGAGTTCGGCGCCTGGTTCAAAGAGAACGGCTACGAACTTCTTTCTCGGCTTCCTCACGGCGTCGTTCCCAAGATTGGGGCGATCGGGCGGCGGAAATCGAAGCCCGGCGCGGCCTGACGATGCGCGTGCGGATGCTCACGCCCGGGTTTTATCCCGCCCTCGGGGGCGCCGAGAAGCAGGCGCTGGAACTTTCAAAAGCCCTCGCGGGAGACGGCGTTTCGATCGAGGTGTTGACGCGGCGGCTTCCGGGATTGTCGGCGCGGGAAACCGTAGAGGGAATTCCAGTGGTCCGCGTCGCGGCGCCGGGGACCGGGTTGATCAACGCGCTCGTCTTTTTCACGGGGGCGGTTTGGCGGCTTTGGCGGGACGCCGACGACTACGATGTGGTCCACGTGCACTTAGGCGGATCCCCCGCGCTCGCCGCTTGCTTCGCCGGGGCGTTGACGGGGCGCAAGGTCGTCGCGAAAATCGGAGGAGGACGCGGCATCGGGGAGATCGCCGTGTCCAGCCGGAGCTTCTCCGGGCGCTTGAAATTGACGCTCTTGCGCGTTTTCCAACCGCGCCTGGTCGCAGTTTGCGAGGACCTGAAGGCAGAGTTGGTGGAGCACGGATTCTCGGAGTCGTCGTCGGTCATTCCCAACGGAGTGGATTTGGAAATCTATCGTCCGGCGGACCCCTCGGAAAAAGCCCGCCTGCGACGGGAATTCGGATGGCCGGAGGGGACGCTGTTCGTATACACCGGTCGTTTTTCCCCTGAGAAGCAGCTCCCGCGATTTGCGCGCGCGTTCCGGGAGGCGGCGAGGGGACTCGCGTCGCCCGCGCGACTTGTGATGATCGGCGAGGGTTCGGAGGCGGAGAGGATTCGCGAAGCCGGGGGCGAGGCCGTTTTGCTGGAACCGTCGACCGACGCCGTCGCGGCGCGCGTGCGCGCGGCCGACGTTTTCGTGCTCCCATCGGTTTCCGAGGGACTCTCCAATGCGCTTTTGGAAGCGATGGGATCGGGGCTCGCGATCTGTGCGAGCGCGGTGGGCGGTACGAAGGAGGCTGTTCCGGACGGAGAAGCGGGCTTGCTGTTCGATTTCGACGACGACGCCGCGATGGGGGAGGCCGCGTCGCGCTACTTGCGTGAGCCTTCGCTCGCCGTGCGGCACGGCGTCGCCGCCCGGCGGATCGCCGAGGCTCGCTTCGCCATGCGCGCGGTGGCCCGCCGCTACCGGGAACTTTACGAGGCTCTTGGAGCCTAAATGGTAAAGTAGCGCGCATGTGCGGAATCGTCGGCATCGTTCACAACGCGGCAGGGAAGGTCGACCGGACGCTTCTGCGGCGGGCCAATGACCTCATTACGCACCGCGGCCCCGATGACGAGGGAGATTTCTGCGACGATTTCGCCGGGATCGCGATGCGGCGCCTGTCGATCATCGATCTAAATACCGGCCATCAACCGATCGCCAACCGGGACGGAACCCTCCACATCGTCTTCAACGGCGAGATCTACAACTTTCAGTCGCTGCGGGAAACGCTGGAAAGGGACGGCTATCCGTTCAAGACGCGGACGGACACCGAGACGATTCTCGCGCTCTATGAGAAATACGGCGCGCGCTGCGTCGAGCATCTTCGCGGGATGTTCGCGTTCGCGATTTGGGATTCGGAAGAAAAGCGGCTGTTTATCGCGCGCGACCGGATCGGGAAGAAGCCGCTTTACTACACGATGCAAAACGGTTTTTTCGCCTTCGCCTCGGAGCTCCGGTCTTTGCTGGTTTGGCCCGGTGTCGATAAGGCGGTGAATCCGAAGGCCGTCGATCTGTTTCTCTCGCTGCAGTACGTGCCGAGTCCGCATTCGATTTTTTCCTCGATCCATAAACTTCCACCGGCCCATACGATCGTTTACGAGAACGGCCGGGCGAACGTCGAACGGTATTGGGATCTCCCGATGGACGGACCCGATCGCTCTTTGTCGACGGGCGACGCACAGGCGATGATCGTCGATAAATTACGGGAGTCGGTGAAGCTCCGAATGATCTCCGATGTCCCGCTCGGCGCGTTTCTGTCCGGGGGGATCGACTCTTCGGTCATCGTCGCGCTGATGAGCGAATTGTCGTCGAAGCCCGTAAAGACTTTTTCCATCGGATTCGACCACGAGGATTTCTCGGAACTCCCTTACGCGAAAGCGCTGGCCGACATGTACGGGTGCGATCACAATGAATTCGTCGTGACGGCGGAGATGGCCGAGATTCTGCCGAAGCTCGCCTGGCATTACGGGGAGCCCTATGCCGACACCAGCGCGCTCCCGTCGTATTATGTGTCCCGGGAGACGCGTCGGCACGTGACCGTCGCGCTCAACGGAGACGGCGGCGACGAGAATTTCGCGGGATACATCCGCTATTTCGCTCTGAAGGCGATGCGGCTTTACGACGCCGTCCCCGGCCCGCTTCGCGCTTTAGCCTACGAGACCGCCAAACATCTTCCTGAAGGCGAAGCGCCCTTGGGGTTGGTGTGGCGGGCGAAGCGCTTTTTCCGTTCCGCGATCGGAACGGACTACGTGGGCCGGCATCTGAAGACGCTGTGCTACTTCGCCGAAGAGGATAAAGCGTGGCTGTACTCCGATTCCATGAAGCGCGCCTTGGGGCGCCGGGAGGACGACGCGCATTCCGCGGCCGAGAGATATCTCCGAGCCGCGTACGATCGGTCGATAGGGCAGGACTATGTGAATCGAATGCTGTACGTCGATTTCGCGACCTATCTTCCGGAATGCCTGATGGCGAAAATGGATGTGGCGTCGATGGCCAATTCCCTTGAGACGCGCTCTCCGCTTTTAGACCACGAATTCGTCGAGGCGGTCTATAGGCTTCCCGGGGATTGGAAGTTGAAGGGCCTCAAGGGTCATAAGTGGATTTTAAAGCGCGCTTTCTCCGATAAACTTCCCAAGTCCATTCAGAAGCGAGGCAAGATGGGATTCGGAAGTCCGATCGGTCCGTGGTTCCGGGGTAAACTCAAGCGGTATTGGGAGGACCGGGTGCTTTCTCCTCAGTCACTGGCGCGCGGGTATTTCGACCCGAAATCAATCGAGCGAATGTGGGCCCAACATCAAAATCGCGAGTGGGACCACGGTTACCGGCTTTGGGGGCTGATGATGCTCGAGCTTTGGCACGAGCAGTACCTGCCCGATTTCAAAGGCTTTTAAGAGCGGTGCGCGCCGGGGAGCAGGCGATGCAGAAGCGCGCGCTCCTGCGACCCGAGCAGGGCGTAGCCCGCCGAGTAATAGGCGATCGCCGAGATCGCCCCGGCCGAGATCAGGCCCGTCCAATCGAAAAGCCAGCCTCGGACGAGCCACAGCGCGGCGAGAAGCGCCGCGCCGGCGGCGACCGGCTTGAAGACGACGCCGAGGAAATAATCCCAAAGGCTCATCGAAAAGACGCTTCTTCCGAAGCGCCACACGAACACCGGCGCGGTGATCATCTGCGAAAGCGCGAAACCGGCGGCCGCGCCGGCGCTCCCGTAGCGCGGCACGAGCACGGGCCAGGAGGCGAGACAGATCACGGCCTGCGCGACATGCCAGGCCGTTGAAAACTGCGGTCGGCCGAGCGCGAACGACGCGGTGTTGGGCATCGCCGCGGTTAGGTTGAACGCGTATCCGATCAGCAGCAGGCGCAGCGGCCAAGTGCCCGCGTTCGAGAAATCGGCGTCGAGCCACAGCGTTAAAAACGGCGGTGCCGCGACGAAAAGAAAGGTGAACGCCGGCACGACGAGCCACAAAACAAGCTGTCCGATCTTCAAGTACGCCGAACGGAGACCTTTCTCGTCCCCCGCTCCGGAAATCGCGCTCAGCGCCGGAAACGCGGCGGTAATGATCGAGGACGGCAGCACCCAGAAGCGCTGGATCAGATACGCGGGGATCAGGTAATAGGTCAGCTGTTCGATCGGGAAAAAGAGACCGACGATGAACTTATCCCATTGGAAGGCGACCGACCACGCGAGGACGCTCAGGAAAACCTGGAAGCCGTGCCGGAGGAACGGGGCGCGCAGCGCGGCGTCGGCCTTTCGTGAGCGGGGATCCGGGTCGGCCGGCAGCGCGCGGGACGCGAGCGCGTAGGCCGCGAGCGCGCCGAACGCCTGAATGCACAGATACAGCACGGCGACCGGCTTTAGCCCGTGCCCCATCCGAACGAGCGCGAGACTGCCCGAGAGCAGGGCCGCATGCGTCGTCACCGAGATCGCCGTCGCCAGATCGAAGCGTTGAAGGCCTTGGAGAACGGCGTTTCCGCCCTGAAGCAGCGAGTAGAAAATCGCGGCGACCGCCGTGCAGCCGACCAGCCACGCGCCGTCGGCGGCCAGCGAGGGAGGGACCTCGAAAAAGCGCCAGATGACGGAGTTGCGGCCCAGAAAGAGGAGCGCGGCGCCCGCCGTCGCGCCCGCGGCGTGCGTCCAGAGGGACATCCGGAACACGGCCCGCAGTCCGGCCGCGTCGCCGCTCCCGTTGTACTCCGCGGTGTACTTCATCGTGGAATTTCCCGTTCCGAAACTCAGCAGGTAAAGGTAACCCGACAACAATCCCATCAGGCCGTAGAGCGCGTAGCCCGCCTTTCCGAGTTCGCGGATCAGCGCGGGGATGACGATGAAGGAGAGCGCGACGAGGGCTCCCTGGCCGCCGACGTTCCAGAGCGTGTTTTTCGCGAAGAGTCTGCTGCGGGAGCTCACGGTGTTGGGGGATTATATACAATAGGCCGATTACGCCCATGCGCAGCGCTGCTTCTGAGACTCCGGACCTCTCCGTTGTGATCCCGGCTTGGAATGAAGAGGGAAACATCGCGCGGGTCGTTACGGACGCGCGCAAGGCGGCCGAGGACCTCGATATCTCCTGCGAGGTGCTGGTGATGGACGGCGATTCCGAGGACCTCACGCGGGAAGAGGCCGAGAAGGCGGGCGCGCGCGCCATCATCGAGCGGGGGGGCTTCGCGGAGAGTCTCCGTCGGGGCTTTCGAGAGTCACGGGCTCCGTGGATTCTCGTCGTGGATGGGGACGGATCCCATCCGCTGGACCGATTTCCTGATTTGTGGAAACGCCGGGAAGGCGCCGATATCGTGGTGGGATCCCGGCTGGTTCCCGGAGGCGAACTCACTCTCCCGGGCTGGCGCAACGCGCTGACGCGCGTGCTCAACTTTTTCTTCCGCCGCGTGATGGGGGCCCCGGTCGCGGATTCCTCGAGCGGCTACCGGCTCTACCGGGCCGAGAAGGTCCGGGGACTTTCGGGCTCCTCCCGGAGCTTCGAATTCCAGCAGGAGACGCTGCTTTCGGTGGTTCGGCGCGGCGGCCGCGCGGTGGAAGTTCCGATTCACTACCGATGGCGCGAGAGCGGAGAATCCAAGGCGCGCGTGTTCCGACTCGGCGCCGGATACGTTCGGACGGTTCTTCGTTTCTGGCTCGGCGGCGGCGGTTGATGCGCCTGCGTCTGGTCATCCCGGCCTACAACGAGCAGGACAACTTGGAGGCGCTCTTCGCGCGCATCGAAACGACCGCGTCCTTATCCGGGATTTCCTACGCCGCGAGCGTCGTCGATGACGGCAGCCGAGACGGGACGGCAGCGGTCGCTGAGAGTCTGAGCCGAACATACCCGATCCGGCTTTTGCGCCACGCAACGAATCAGGGGCTCCAGGGCGTCTTTCTGACGGGGATGCGTGATGCGGTTTCGGACGCGGGCGACGATGACGCGGTATGCGTTCTGGAGGGAGACGGCACAAGCGCTCCGGAAGTCATCCCTTCGATGCTCGAGAGGTTTCGCGACGGAGCGGACATCGTGATCGCATCGCGCTATGTCCCCGGCGGCGAGTATCGCAATTTCCCTCTCAAGCGCCGCGTTCTGAGCGCGGGGGCGAATAGGCTTCTGCGGATACTCTGCCCGATCCCCGGAGTACGCGACTACACCATCTTCTATCGGCTGTACCGGACGGGCCCCCTTCGCGCGGCGCTCGCGGTTTATCGGGAGCGGTTCACCTCAGTTGGCGGGTTCGCGTGCAACAGCGAGATGCTGCTGCGGATGCGCACGTTTGTTCGCCGAATCGACGAGGTTCCGCTCGTTTACGATTACGGGCTCAAGCGCGGAGTGAGTGGGATGAAGATCGGGGACAACCTCATCTCGTATCTCTCTTTATTCCGAATTTTTGCGCTCGATTGCGAGACGCCCCCATGAGATGGGGGCGCGCGGCGGAGGCTGCACTGGTGTTATGGACCCTGGCGATCGTATTCACCGGGATCGGGTGGGGCCTGCCTTCGTTCGCCCGCGTCGAGCGTCTGCTGCCGCCGGAGCGTGCGCGCGACCCACAAATGCACGCGAGGCTCGCGGAGTCCCGTCGGGAGCTCTACCGGAAGATGGAGCAAAGCGGTCGGCTTCCGGTTGACTATGTAAAGCATGCGATAGTTGTCGAGCCCGGAGCGGGCGACGCTCAGATGCGAGTGCTCAATGCGTACCGGTCCTATTTCCTGCGTTCCGCGAACGGCGACGAGCAGAAGTCGCTGACCTATCTCGCGCACATGAAGCCGCGCGAATGGAACTTCGAACCGTACGGGATCGATTACGGGGGGGCCTATCTGTACCCACTTGGCGGTCTATACGCGGTTCTTCGGGCGTTTGGCTTCCTTGCGGTGGATGGGGATTTAACCGCGTATTTCGAGGACCCTTCGCGGATGGCGCGCATATTTCTCGCGGGACGGATATTCAACGCAATCTGTTTTTTGCTGGTCGTGCTGATGGTCTATCGGATCGGCGGGACTTTCGCGGGGCGCGCCGGAGCTCTATCTGGAGCCGCGCTTTTCGCCGCGGCGCCGGTACTGACGCTCAACTCCCACACCCTAAACCCGTACGGTTGGGCTACGCTATGGTTCCTGGTCGCCTTCGAGCGTGCGGAACGATTCTTGGATGGCGGCGGCAGAGCACCGCTCGCCGCGTCCGCTGCAGCTGTAGGCATGTGCGCGGGTTCCTCTATGGCGTTTTTATCTGCGGGGTCCTTACTGGCCGCCCCGCTGTTGCTTGCGGCGTTGCGGCGTATGCGCGTTTTGGAGGCAGTATTTCAATTCGCGGCGGCGGTGGGAATCGCGGGTGTCGTCTTCATCTTTACGAATCCGTATTTGTTTTTGCGTTTCGAGTTGTTTGCGGACCAAATTCTCTTTTTGACGAACGCGTTTCCGTTTGCTCCGAACGCCGCGAGCTTCGTCAGGTTCTTCGGCGCATTCCTGCCCCCGAATTGGGGGTGGCTGCAGACCTTCCTCGCTGTGGCGGCTTGCGCCGCGGTCGTTTGTCGCGCCGAGGCCCCGGTTCAGTTGGCGGCGTTCTCGTTCGCTGCGGCGGTTTTCTATCTGGGAGGGCGCGGGCTCGACGACTATGCCCACGGCCGCCACTTTCTTCCGTTTTTCTCGCTCGGGGCCGCGCTGATCGGGTGGTTGCTGTTTAACGCCGTTGCGCAGCGACTACGTCGTTTCGCGGCCGTCGTGGCTTTGTTGGCGGTCCTCGAAGCTGCGGGCCCGAGCTTGTCGTATGTGGCGCGCTTCGCGCGGGAATCTTCATCCGGGGCAAGCCGCATCGAGGCCGGCGACTGGATCAACGACAGGATCGCGCCGGGAGAGAGTATCGGGCTTGTTAAGCCGCCGCAGTATAACCATACTCCGCCGTTCCGGTTCGACCGCTATCGACTGGTTCTCTTTGATTCCCCGGACCAGCTCGACGCTGTCGAGCCGCCGCAGTACGTCGTCGCGAGCGAGTTGAATTTGACGTCGTCTATGAAAACCTTTCTCGAGGAGTCCTACGAAACGGTGGCAAAATTCGGTGGTCGACGCCTGCTGCCTTGGGGAACCGTCAGCGGATTGGCGTCGGGCGCCGATCCGTTGATTTTCGTGTACCGCGCTTCGCGGACGCGGCAGCCCTGAAGAATAAGCCGCTTTTTCGCACCTCCCCACCGTCGTAGCAGCCCCCACGCCCCTCTCCCCGTTTCTTCGCAAGGCCGCTTTT
>PFUL01000104.1 GCA_002790095.1 Elusimicrobia bacterium CG_4_9_14_3_um_filter_62_55
TTCCCCTCGGCGCGCTTGCGCGCCGAGGCCGGACGCCCCCCGCGGGGGCGTCCGCGCCGTTGGGGGCATTCCGTCCTTGAAACTACGGGAACATATCTGGAGAGGGTACGGGCGTACATGCTTACGTTCCAAAAAGAATCCCGGCGGCCTTTCGGTCGCCGGGATTCTCATCGAATTTGAATCGCTTACTGAGCGAAGTCGAGCACGCAGTTCGCGCAGGCGGGGTAGGTCATCGCGCCCGAGCAGCGCTCATAGACGATGACGTAGTTTGATTTATAGCGCGGAGCAACGCCGGCGTTGGCCGCGACTCGGGTCAGCGCGACGTTGAAAAACGGGTCTCCGGTCGGACACCCGGTCGCGGTTCCGGCGCCCATCTGCACGCTGTAGTATTTCATGCCGTAGAACGGGGACGTTCCGCCAAACGAAATGTCCAGCTTGGAGAGGTCCGCGTTGGTCTTGACATAGTCGCCTTGGCGGGCCAGATACCGCTCTTGGGCCTGTTTCGTCGTCGAGATGAAGGCCTGCGCTTCGGCGAGGCGGGCGCGTTCGACGACCTTGAAATACTGCGGAATGGCGATTGAGGCGAGAATACCGATGATCAGAACGACGACGAGAAGTTCGATCAAAGTAAAACCGGATTGTGCGCGTCGCATGGTCCCCTCCTGCGGTCCCCGTCACGGGAACCGTGGTATTCAAATTGTAGCGATTCGCGGTGTTTTTCGCCATAGCGGATTATGGGGGAATTGTGAATTGTTATAGAATTCCGGATGCCCGTGATACTCGTCATCGAGGACGATCCGCAGATCATCGAGGCCGTCGAAAAAACGGTGACGCTCGAGCCGGGGTACCGCACGGAATCCGTCTCCAAGCCGAGTGCCGCGGTCTCCACCGCGGTTCAGTTGAAGCCCGATTTGATCCTGCTCGACATTCGCCTCCCGGGGGGGGACGGCCGCCACATCCTGAGAGACCTCAAGAGCAACGCGGCGACGCGTTCGATCCCGGTGATTTTCTTGACGGGGATGGGCTCGGAGGGAGACCGGGTCCTCGGGTTGGAACTCGGCGCCGATGACTACGTGGTCAAACCGTTCAGCGCCATGGAGCTCTTGGCCCGAATCCACGCGGTGCTGCGCCGCTCGCTGCCTCCGAACGAAAGCGGAGAGATCGTGGAAGCGGCCGGAGTACGACTGGAACGGGCCGGCCGGACGGCGTTCTTGGACGGGAAAGCGCTTCGCCTTCAGCCGAAGGAGTTCGAGCTTCTTTTTCTTCTGGTGTCCAAGGCCGGCCGCGCGCTAACGCGCTCCTACCTCGTCGAGAATTCCTCCTCCTACGGGATGCCGGTCCCCTCCCGCAGCGTCGACACCCATGTCAAGAACCTGCGCCGCAAGCTCGGGAAAAAGGGCCGCCTGATTGAAACGGTCCCGAAACTGGGCTACCGCTTCGCTCCCAATGCCTGAACGGCGCGGCGTCTATTTCATGTTTCAGGGACTGCTGATGGCGGTCCTCCTTTTGCTTTTCGTCACCCTGAATCAGGACGATGCCGGATGGGCGCCGCGCTTCTGGTTTTTGACCGGCGTTCTCACCGCCTCTCTCGTCGTGCTGCGCGTCGCCGACGACCGCTTGCTCGCCGGCGGGTGGTTCCCGACCGCGTTCTTTATCGGAGACGCGCTGCTCGCATCGCTCACGCTGCAGTGGAGCGGACCGAATCCGACCTACTTCGGCCTCTACTTTTTGATCATCTTCGCCACCGCGCTCACGCGGGAACTGCGCCACAGTCTCGTCGTCACGGCGGTGATCGTCGTTTTGTATTGGGTCTCCTCCTCCCACTCCCTCGCGGATCAAGGGTTTTGGATCCGCCTCAATCTCCTTCTGGTATCGGGAGGGCTCATGGCCCTGCTCTCCCGCGATCACCAACTCGCCCGCATCGAACAGGACGAACTGTACCGGGATCGCCTGATCCGCCTCGAAAGCCTCGCCACGCTGGGACAGGTTGCCGGCGAGGTCGCCCACCGGATCAAGGGACCGTTGACGACGATTCGCGTCAACGCGGAAGTGCTCGGGCTGCGCCCCACGTTCCAAGAGGACCCGAAAACCCAGCGGGAATTGGCCGAGATCCAGACGGCCGTTGAGCGCTGCAAGGGGATTCTCAAGGATCTGCTCGATTTAGGACGCATCGAAGAAATCGATTTTTCGCGCGAAGATCTGCGCGATCCCGTGCGCTCGGCGCTGAAGGCCGTCGCCCCCCAGTTTCGCGCGAAGGGAGCGGCGCCGTCCGTTTCCCTCCCCGACCGCGAGATGCCCATCCGGGCCGACCGGAGCCTGATCCACGAGGCCGTAGGCAACGTGCTTCACAACGCCGCAGCCGCGATCACGCAGGGCGGCGCGATCACCGTGACAGCGACGACGCTCGAGCGCCGCGACTCCTGGTGGCCCAGGTCCCCGGTTCGGCGCGTGCATCGCGTCATCGTAAGCGACAACGGCGCCGGAGTCGAACGGCGCAACCTGGAAAACGCATTTAAGCCGTTCTTCACGACCAAAGAGGAAGGCACCGGACTCGGTCTCTCAACGACTCTTCGCATTATGGAAAAACACGGCGGAACCGTTCGCTTGGAAAGCCCCGGCCCCGGACGCGGCACCGTCGTGACGCTCGAATTGCCCTGCATCTGAACGCCCGCGGCGGTTAGGCCTCGTAAGGCCTTACCCGCCGCCGCCGGTACCGATCTGCGACAACTGGAAGATCGGCATGAAAATCGAGAGCACGATGACCCCGACGATGCCGCCGATGAACACGACCATGATCGGGTCGATGATCGAGGTGAAGCGCCGGATGAACTGATCGATTTGTCCGCTATAGAACGAAGACAACGTCGCGAGGATGTCCGGGAGCTTTCCGCTCTCCTCTCCCATCCACATCATCTCGGTCACCAACGGCGGGAAGACGCCGGACTTCTTAAACGAGCCCGAGATCGATTTTCCGGTGGCGACGTCGTTTTTGACGGCCTTGAGCGCGTAGGCGAAAATCAGATTGTTCATGAAGACGCCTTCCAAAACGGTGATCGCGTTGAGGATCGAAACGCCGCTTTGGATCAGCGTGCAAAGCGTCGTCAAAAGCCGCTCGACTTGAATGTTCTTCATGAACATCCCGAAAAACGGGATGCTGAACATGAATTTAGCCTTGGCGTACTGCCCCCCCTCCGTCGCGAGGTAGCCTTTGAGCGCGAAGACCGTTCCCGAGATGCCCAGGATCAGGGGAAGCAGGTTATTGACCAGAAGGCCGGAGAAGCCGATGATCACCTGGGTGATCAGCGGGAGTTCCAGGTCGAAGCTCTTAAAGATGTCCGCGAAGGTCGGAACGATCTTGACGATGAAGAAGATCAAGACGCTCATCGAAATCAAGAACAAAACGGCGGGGTACGCGAGAGCCGTGATCACGCGGCCCTTCAGCTCTTCTTGGGACTGCAGGTAGCTGGCGATTTGCTTGAGGGCCTTCGGGAGCTGACCGCCCATTTCTCCGGCCTGCACCAGCGAGACCCAGAGCGTGTCGAAGGTTTTCGGATGCTTCTCGATCGCCTTGTGCAGCGCCATGCCGCCGGCGACATCCTTGGTGATTTGACCCACGGCCGCTTTCAGGCCTTCGCTTTCCGAGTGTTCGCCCAGCAAGGAGAGCGAGCGAACGAGCGGAACTCCGCCGTTGAGCAAGGTCGCCAACTGTTCCCCGAAAAAGACGAGATCGCGGCCGCTGACCCCGCCGCCGCCGAACATCCCCCCTCCGCCGGCTTTCGCGGAGGCTTTCTCGGCTTGGATGGAGAGAATGAACAGCCCCTTGGTCTGGAGGACGTTGATCGCTTCATTCTCGTCGCCGGCCTCCATGATGCCGGTCGAGGTGTCGCCCTTGCTGTCCTGGACGGTGTAGCTGAACTTTCCCATGAGCCCGCTATTCCCCGACCGTCACCGAGAGCACTTCCTCGGCGGTCGTCACGCCCTCCAACACCTTGCGCCAGCCGCTGGCGCGCATGTTCCACATGCCTTCCTTGCGCGCGACTTCCATCAAATCGAGAATGTCCATTTTTCGGTAGATGCCCTGCCGCAGGGCCGCGGTCACGTAGTAAATCTCGTAAATCGGCATCCGACCGGAGAACCCGGTCTTGTGGCACTTCTCGCAGCCCTGTTCCTTGTAAAAAGTCATCTGGCGCGGCTCCGGCGCCGGCTCCAGCCAGCATTCCTTGAGGCACTGCTCGATTTCCTCCGGCGCGGGCTTGTAGGATTGCTTGCAGGACGGGCACAGCGTTCTGACCAGACGCTGCGCGGCGATCAGGCGAAGGCTGGACCCGAGCATGAAGGGCTCGATGCCCATGTCCCCCAACCGAACGATCGCCTCGAGAGCGCTGTTGGTATGAAGCGTCGAAAGCACCAAGTGACCGGTCAGCGCTGCGCGAAGACAGGTTTCCGCCGTTTCCTGGTCGCGAACCTCACCGACGAGGATGACGTCCGGATCCTGACGCAGAAAGGAGCGCAGCGCCGAGGCGAAGGTCAGGCCGATGTTCGCTTTCATCTGGACCTGATTGATCCCTTCCAGCTTGAATTCGACCGGATCCTCCGCCGTCATGAAATTCAGTTCGGAGGATTTGATCGTGTTCAGGATCGTATAAAGCGTCGTCGTTTTACCGGAACCGGTCGGACCCGTCAGGAAGATCAGCCCGTGCGGGGCTTCGGCCGCCTTCATGAAGTCGGCGCGCTGGCGGGGTTCGAATTTGAGGTTGTCGAGCTTCAGCTCCACGGCGCCCTTGTCGAGCACGCGCATGACGACTTTTTCTCCGAAAACCGTGGGGCAAATCGAAACGCGCATGTCGATGACTCTGTTCTGCAGGGAGAAGGAAAACGATCCGTCCTGCGGAAGGCGGCGCTCGGCGATGTCGAGCTTCGAGAGAATCTTGACGCGGCTAATCACGGCGTTGAACTGCTCCGGCGTCGGCGGCGTACGCTCGTAGAGCGTACCGTGAATGCGGAAGCGGAGCATCACGCGTTCGTCAAAGCGTTCGATATGAATATCCGAGCAGCGCTCGGCGATCGCCTGCTTGAGGATCGCGTTCACGTAAGAGACGACATGGGCGCCCTTCGCCTGGGCGACGACTTTGTCGAGATCGAGGCGGGCGTCCGAGACGTCGACGTCGCCGGCGTCTCCGTCATCGGCGCTGCCCTGACCGGCCTCCACGGCCGTGTCGATGAACGATCCCGAGTTTCCGTAGAACTCGTCGATCGCCTTCATGATCTGGGCCTTGGTCGCGATGAACGGCTGGGGTTCGTAGCCCGTCATCAGCTTCAGGTTGTCCATCACGAGGACGTTGTCGGGTTCGGCCAACGCGATCGCCAGCACTCCGTCCTCGGCGAACAGCGGCAGGAGCACGTTTTCGCGGGCGAAGCGTTCGTCGATGATCTTATCGAGGCTTTGGTCCCGCTCCGGTTTGAGAATCTTGTTCTCGCGGGAGGCGTAGGGAACCCCGAGAAGCTTGGAGATCGCGATCGCGATCGCTTCCTCGGTCGCGTACCCGAGCTTGACGACCGCCTCACCCAAGCGGATGTTCGAGGTCCGCGCCATCTTGACGGCGTGATCCAACTGTTCCTGATTGACCACTGCGGCCTGGAGCAGGATATCGCCGAGCTTCATTGATCGGGGCTGCATTCTCTATTCCTTAAAAGAGTTTCTCCGCTTTAAGTATACCGGGAGCCTCACCGCTGTCAAGACGCGGCGAATGACGGGGCGTTATCCCCCGAGTTCGGCGAGCTGAGTCTTCGCGAACGCGTTGTTTGGATCGACGCGGAGAACCGCCGCAAAAATCGCCTTCGCCTCCCCGACTTTCCCGTTGCGTCGAAGCACCTGCGCCAGGTTGAGAAGAACCGGGGCGTTGCCCGGCTGGGCCTCGTTGACCTCGCGCAGAAGCGTTTCCGCACGATGGGAATCCCCGTTCATCATTTCGAGATTGGCGAGGAAAAATTTCGTTTGGAGCGAATCCGGGAACCGTTCCATGGCGCGCCGCGCCATCGCCAGGCTCTGCGCGTCGTAGCGGCGCTCCCGGAGCCTCACCGCCAAGCTCTTAAATTCCTCCACTTCGGCGAGCACAGGGGGCGCCGGAATATTCGATTTCGCGAGCGCCGCGCGCAGACCGTTCTCGGCAGCGAGGAGTTCCGGATGCCGCCTCAAGAGGCGCGCGTACGCCGAAACCGCTTCGGAGTCCTTCCCGCGCAGGCTTTGCAGGGATCCAAGATTGAGCAGAAAATTGTCGTTGTCCGGGAAATAATAGGCCGCGCGGCTCAGCACCTCCACGGCGAGTTCCCCGTGCTTCTGGGGACCGTCTCCGGAGAGCAGCAAGGAGACGAAATTCATATAGGTCTGACGGGAGAGGGGGTTGATGGCCCAAGACGTGAGGAACTGCTTGATCGCCTCCTCGCGACGGCCGAGCTTGAGGCTCAAGATCGTGCCCAGATTGAAATAGATCTCGTCGTAGCCGGCGTTCGCTCGCAGCGCCTCGCCGTAGGCCCAAACCGCCTTCTCGGGCTGCTCGGTTCGGGCATAGGCATTGCCTAATTCGTAATTGGTGTTGACCTCGCGCGGATGCCAGGCATGCGCCGACTCCAAGTGCTTGAGCGCGCGCTGGGTGTCGCCTTGGCGCATGAACTTGAAGCCGAGGAAATACTGGACCTCGCGATTCCAATGGCGTACCCAGTAGGACGCGCCCCACGCGCAGAATCCCGCGATCGCGACCGCTGCCGCACGGGCCATCCAGCGCGATGAAGGACGGAACTCGCGAAGGCGTCCGCCCTCCCGACTCAGCATTCCCGCCGCGGTCCCCGCCTGCCACCAAAAGAAAAACCCCGGCACCGCGAAATGCATCGATACGTTGAGCATGTTGTCGACGAGCATTCCGAACACCGAAGCCGCCGCCGCGAACAGCCAAACGGGCTGCACCGGCAGCGGCGGGGTCTCCTTCGCCGCCTCGCGCCCCTTCCCTTTTCGCGGCTTCTCGACGGACGCGGCCGGAGCGCGATCCGACGCGATCAGCGTCCGGACGACGCCGGCGTAAAATACGGTCCACATCCAAAGGAAAGCGCCCAGGCCGACGATTCCGGTTTGGGAGAAGACTTCCAGGATTTCGTTGTGGGCGTTGTTCGCGTGCGTGCGCAGCGTCCGGAAAATGGGAAACAGGTCGATGAAATAACCCTGATAGAACGGGTAGAAGAGCTCCAAATGGCCCCAGCCCTTCCCCAGCAGGGGGTTTTCCGATCCCATCGTCCACGTGCACAGCCAAATCAGAAAGCGCTGGTAAAGAGGACTGTAGGCAGAACTTTGGGTTTTCGCGCTGCTCGAAAAGAGTTCTCCCATTTCCGTGAGACGCCCGACCACGGTAGGGGCGTACCCCCCGACGTTGCTTTGCGGCCAGAGAACCCCAATCGCCACGGCTGCGGAGGCGACCATCCCATGAAACTCCAAGTCCTCTCGGGCCAACAGGCGCAATCTCCTGGAAAGGGAGAGCGGGGCGAGCGCGGCCGCCGCTCCGAGCCAAGAGGAACGAGTCAAGGAGCAAAGCAAGGTCCCCTCGAAGATAAAGAACATCGCCGCATAGACGGCCCGCTTCGCGCGCGAACGGGCCTCCAAGTAGTGCACGACGACCAACGGCAGCAGCATGACCATGTACGAAGACATGAAGTTCGGGTTTCCGAAAGTGGATACGGAGCGCCCACCGTACGGATTTAGGATCTTCGGCCAGAAAAATTCGATCGCGAAATACTGTCCGATGCCGTAAATCCCCGCCACGGTTCCCACGGTGAGCGCCGCGTGTCGGATCGCCGCCTGTCCCCCGCCGCGGGCGAGACGAAGCACCCAGACGACGCCGACCGCCCAGACAAAGGCGCCGTACGCGTCGAAGACGTGATCGAAGACGGCCGTCGACGCGGGCTTCGGGGCGGTCCGCAGTTGAGGGAAGAACGACCAGAGCCCCATCCAGACGGCCGCGAAGATCACCCAATGAAACACCGACGCGTCCTCACTCGGCTCCGAATCCCGGGCCCAAAGCGCCGAGAGCAGGAAGGGAACAAGCGCGTTGGCGAACAGAAATATTCCAACTCGCGAACCCTCCGCCTTCATGGACTCGCGGAAAAAGGCCGGGTGCGCGCCGTAGGCGTAGAGCCAACTCGCCGCGCACGCCGCGGCGAAAAACGCCCAAGGCAGGTCCATGGCGGTGCGCGCGAGGCGAAGCGAGCCTTGGCGGCTCTGGAGGACGGCCTCAAGCGCGAAAGCGCCCAGCAAGCCGATGTTGAGCAAAGTGATCTGGGTGAAATAAGGATTGCGCGTCAGGTCGGTGAAAAAGAGAAGGGGGCAGACGAAATGAAGGGCGACGAGCAGAAACCGGACCGGCTTTGTCACGGATGAATCGGAACCGTCAGCGCGGCGCCCTTCGGCGGGGCGGGCGGCGCCACGGGCGCGACTGTCGGCTGCGTCTGGATGGCCCCCATCGCCTTCGCCTTTTGATAGAGGAGTTCGAGATTTCTGCGGGAGTGTTCATCGTTGGGGTTGAGCGCGAGCGCGCGCCGGTAGGCCTTCTCCGCGTTCTGCAGTTCTCCCTTCAAGAAGTAGGCGTTGCCGAGCTGTCCGAACGCCTGGGGGTCGGGATGGGTGTGCTGCCAGCGGCCGTCGATCTCCTCATAGTTCTGGTACGCGCCGATCGTATCCCGCCATTTCTTCGTTTGCTCCACGGAGTCGGGGATGTTGCACTTCGGCGCGTCGACCAGCATCCGGTAGTTTTCAATCGCCTTGTCGTACTGCTGGCGCGCCATGTAAATTTGACCGATCCGGAAGAAATTCGGGACGAAAACCGGGTCGTGCATTTGGTAGCGCTTGAAGCGCTCAAGCGCCTTGTCGACGTATTTCTCCGCTTCCTCCGTCCGGCCCTGCTGCCGCTCCCAATCCGCGCGCTTGAGAAAGAGCGTCCCCACTTGATGGTGCATTTGAACGTAGTTCGGGGCCTTCGAGCGCACCTGCTCGTAGGACTCCATCGCGCGCTCGAAATCGTCCCGGGGTTTCTGGTCGCGGTCTCCCCAGTTCGGGTTGTAGATCTTCGTCATGTTGAAGCGGTCGTTGAAGACGTTCCCCTTGAAGTAAAAGGACATCACGAAGGCCGGGTTGAGTTCGCCGACGAGCAAATAATGCTTGAGAGCCTGCTCCCAATCCTTCCGCTTCGAAAAGAAAATGGCGATGTTGTGGTTGACGTCGGCCCGGAAGAAGCCCCAGGTCAGATTCAACGGCCACAGCATGCCGAGGATGACCGCGGGGATCAAGGCGTTGCGCGTCAGAAGGGCCGTTCTCGCGAAAATGACGGACTGGGAAACGACGCAGAGCAGGAAGCATCCCCAGGCGATCCACCACTGGAGAACCTCCCCGCCGAGCTTCATGCTGGCGGCCGGTCCCTGCAGCTGCGCGAACTGCGTGCACAGCGTGTAGGCCATCCATCCCAAACCGCCCCATGCTCCCAGCCGCAACGGCCAGATCAAGAACGAGGAGAGGGTGCTCCACGCGGACTCCCCGCTTTTGGGCGCGGTGTCGTGGCGGTGCAGTTCCTGCAGCGAATGCCCGCGCGCAAGATTAACGATCAAGCCGGAGAGCAGCCCCAAATAAACGCCGGAGGAGACGAATCGCAGGCTCACGTCGAAGAGATTGTGGATCAGCATCCCCTGGAAGGCGATCAGGTAGCCGAGCAGGTCGTAGGCGCGGGGAGGCGCCCGCTGGCCCCGCTTCAACGATCCCGTCATTTGTCCCAAAGAGCCGTAGGCGACGGTGCAGGCCGTGACGATGAGCCAAATAAAAATACCAAAGCCCAGGATGCCCTCGTCATAGAGAACTTCAAGCCACTCGTTTTCGCTGTGATCGGTCTCGGTATTGTGTTTGCCTTCGATGTGAAAGATCGGGGGGCGGCGGAAGGCGGGATAAACCACCCAAAAGGAGCCGATGCCCGTGCCGATCAGCGGCTGGGTCATGATCATTTCCCAGGTCGCTTCCCAGGTGAAAAGCCGGAAATTGACCGACGCCCAGCGCGAGTCGTTGAGCTTGTAGATGATGCCGCCCCCGACCATTCCCCCCATCAGCAAAAACGCGAGGCCGATGTGCTTCCAGTAGCGCTTGACGATGCTGTAGTCGAAGAACCAGACGTAGGTACCGGTCAAAAGGCCGACGGCGACCGAGAAGCCCACCCACGCGCCCTTGGTTCCCGTGGCATACAGAGTCCACAGCAGCATCCCGATCAGCGGAATCAGCTTGAAGTTGCGGGTCTTGAGGTACTGACAGATGAGGACCGGGAAAATCAGGACCAGGAAATCCGCGTAAAAGTTCGGATTACCGAAGGTCGAGAAAACGCGCGAACCGAACGCACCGCGCCAGATAAACGGGTCCGGTCCGTTGCCGACTCCGCGCGGGAAGAAGGTAATATCGAACCACTGGAGCATTCCGTAGCCGACGGTGATCCAGGTGGTCAAAATCAGAATCTTCGTAAAGCGGCTGGTTCCCCTCTCGTCAAATTCCCGGATGACGAGCAGCGGTACCGTCATGTAGAAGATGCGGCGCAGCAGCGCGTCGGTCGAGGAAAACTTGTAGGGGGTGTGGATGAAGGAGAAGATTCCGTAGGCGAAGTAGGCCAAAAACGGCGCGAGCGTCACGAGGTCGTTCTTCGTGAAGACGCCCTTCCCTTCATCCAGCAATCGGCAGATCCACAACGCCAGCATGCAGATGCCGCCCATCTGCACCAAAGAAATCTTGACCTGTGCGGAGTCGTAGGTCCTCAGAAAGAAAGAATCGGAAATAAGGAGATAGAGAATGGGCAGCCACCAAAGGATGGCCTTGTGCGTCCATTCCGAGGCGCCGATCGGGAGGGCTTGCGCGGAATAGGCGGCGCCGCTGGGCGCGGTGCCGACGCGATCGCGATTCTTCTTGTTTTTCTTTCCCATTATTAAGGAACGACGCCCACGGATTATAGCTTGCTGCCGCAGCAGCGGCAAGCGCGTTATCGATCAAGCGTTCCGCAGCAGGCTGAGAGCGGGACTCAGGTCTGAGAAAAATTAACGAGGATGTCGAAGTCGGCCGTGTCGCGCGGGTAGCCGTGGAAGGCTACGGCATACGCGCCGACGATCATGAACTCGACGCCGGCGTCCAGCAGGGCGTCGACAATATCGACGAAATCATCCGGCTCCTCGGGTCGGCTCAGGCGCCGTCTCCTAGGGCGCAGAATCGGATGACCCGCTCCATTCGCGGGGGGCCCCCGGCGTTGAGGACGCCGCGGAGATAACGCCGGCGAAGGAACCCGACAAGCTCGACGCGCTGCTCAGGGGACATTGCCGCGTACTCGGCATAACCCTCGTCCGCGGCTTCGTCGGGGAAGCCTGCGAACTTCTTAAACGCGGTCCTGTCCAGTTGGAAACCCACACTCAATTGTAACAGCAGGCTGGAAACGGCGCAAGGAGGCGATTCTCCGTGTTCCCGTAGTTTTGCGAGCAAGGAACGGATTTTTTTTCGCGCTGGTAAACGGACCGCGTTGTGCTTGCGATGGACTTTCTAGAGTTAAGTGTTGCGGGAGGTTTATTGTGATGCTGTTCGGGCTCGGAGTTTCGGAGCGGAACATGCTTCGTTCACTGTTTCAAAACTACGGGAACATGGAGTTCGGTCCCCTTATTACTTTATAGGCAATCGCCTATAAAGTAATAAGGGACCGAAAACACTTAGCAGTCCGCGAACCAGCGCCCCGATGGCACCGGGTGTTCGATTTGTCGCTGCGGCGAAAATCGCGGCAGGGACAACTCGTTCTCCCGTATCCCATTGTTGAAACTACGGGAACATGGAGGGGGCCCGTATTTTCCGGAAATCAGGACTTAGACGGTCTTCTTAACCATCCCGTAAACGCTGAGCCTGTTGCCGGACGGGTCTGCGAAGTCGCCGGAGAGCCCGATCATGCCGTCATGTTCGCAGACGGTCTTCAACTCCGAGACGGCGAGACCCTGTTCCTTCAAGGCGGCATGAGTCCCCTTGATGTCCTCGACCGAGAAAACAATGCACGGACCGTTCTCCTTGTCGATGGCGGGGGCCTTCTTTGAGGCGTGCAGCGCCAAAGTAAAGCCCTGGGTCTCCAGCTCCGTCCACTCCTTGTCCTCGAACTTCGGCGCGAGGCCGAGCTTTTCCTTGTAAAAAGAAACCGCCATGTGCATATCGTCGACATAGACGATTAGGTATCCGACCTTGTTTAAGACAGGCTTGGCGAGAGTCTGGGACATGCATGCCTCCTGCAATTTAAGTAAGCCGAGGATGGGATTCGATCTTACATCCGCCGATGTTTTTGAATTTAATAAGCCGAGGATGGGATTCGAACCCACAACCTATCGCTTACGAAACCAACGAACTACCGACGGAGCGGCAGGGCCGCGGTGTCCAAAAAGCGTCCACCTGTCCGCCTGAGACGATTGCTCATCGCGATGATCGTCAATAGGCGGCCGCTCATTTGCCGGCCTCCTTCAGCAAAGCGCTCGGCAAGTCTTTGAGCTTCCGCCGTTTGGAATCGCCGATCATCCGCCGCTCGCCATCCGATAGTTCAAGTAGGAACTTATAGCGCTTCTCACAGGCCGCGAGCATCCTCTCGGGATCGACCCGCTCGCTTCTGCGCACGAGCGCGCGGAGATCGTCCCAGTCGTACTTCTCGGCGTGAAGCCGACCGAGAAGTCTCTCGGGCTCGAAGGGCTTGCCCACGTTCCAGCACTTGATGACCGCCAGGGCGCGGATCAGCCGCGGATTGATCGGCCGCTCCGCTGCCTTGGCCAGGTCATAGACGTCTCGGGACCGAAGCCGCTGGCTCGCCGCGCGTATCTTTTCGCCGAGCATCTCCTCGAAACGGAAGCTGGGGATCGGGAACGGCTTGAACTCCAGATACTTGAAGTAGGGCTGCGGCTTGAGGGCGAGCGGCTCCACCGGCAGCGAAGGCGTCTCTCGTAGGCTGATATCCAGTTTGAAGGTTCCCTCGGCCCAGGAGTGCCTGTATCCGACCTTCGCGCCGCAGGACATCCCATCGTCCGAGACGTAGAAGTCCTTGGTTTCTACCCCGAAAGAAATCCCGTAGGAAGTCTTTCCCAGGGCGGATACCACATCAAGAATTACGTCATCGGCGGCCTGGTCAGAGGTGTTTGTGAAGTCCAGGTCCACCGAGAAGCGCGTCTCTTTGCCATAGACGCACTTCCTAAGGCACGTCCCGCCCTTAAACGCCAGGGTCTTGAGCAAGCTCGCGTCGTCCAGGATTCTCAGGACATAGGTCAACAGGATCTCGCGCTCGGCAATCTCGAAGCCGACCTGGGAGCCTTGCGTGAAGAGGTCCGCGTAGCGTTTCTCGATCATCCGATGTGGATCTCTCCAAGGAGTTCTTCCCTCGGCACATTGATGACCAGACGCCAGCTCTTGTCCAGCGGCCCTTCCTTGCCCCATCTGCCGGGGGCGCCTAGATAGGCGGGAAGTCGTTTCGTCTGGGCCGAGAGGTAGCCGCTCAGGTTCTTGGGTAGAGGGACCTTCAGCAACTCGCACAGGTAGCCCAATCGACGCGCCAAAGCGCTGTCGTCAAACCGTCGAAGATAATCAAGAAGCTTCGCGAACTCTATTTGCTTGCCTGCCTGGAAGACCGCCTCGGCGGCGGCCTCGATGCCGCCGACAAGCTCCGGGCGGTCGATTGCGTCCAGAACCGTCCGTTCCAAATCGGAGACATTGAGCTTCTCGCCGGACTTCTCGGTTTCCATGAAACCGAACATGCGCTTGGGGGTAAGATTGATGAACTCGAAACGGGCATTCTTGATCTCGATGGGGCGCTTCGGACGGGCGAGAGCCACATGAACGAGGGTAGGGACCTGAGCCGTCAATCCGTGATGAAGGCACGCCCAGCGATAGGCGAAGAAGTAGGGCTTGGGAAGCACCCGCGCTATCACATAGGGGTTCATCTCCGGAACGCCCTTGGGTCCCCTTTCCGCGCCGATGAGTAGGAAGGTCCCGGGGACGATGGCCTCTAGCCAGCCCTTCGCTTCCAAGTTATGGGCCAGCCAATAGGCGTAATTGCGGGTGCAACGGAGCCGCTTCACGATGTCCTTGATCGTGATTAGGCGCTGCTTATCCCACTCAAGGGCCAGCACTATGTCTGCTTCGCGTTTCGACAGGCTTCTGCGAGTCATATTATTTATACTATCCTATCTTAGTGAATCACTAAGAGTGTAATGTATGAATATATACCTGTCAAGGCCAGCCCTCACTCAAGCTCGTTCATTGGTCAATTCTTCCCGTGGTTCTCGGCGCGGCGATCTAGGGGCTCCCGACTGTCGGCATGACCGGTGCCGAACTCTGGCCTGCATGGACTCCTTCGCAACCGCATGAGAATAGCGCTCGTCCAACTCTTCCCACCACTTCAAGTCGCGGTAGGGGATTAGGAGGCCGATCCACGCGGCCAAGCGGGCGCGCCGAGCCAAATGTGGGCTGGTAACCGGCTGACAAGAATAGCACCCTGTTTACTGCTTTCGCAACCGACATAGCCGTGTTCAGCCCCGCTACGGTATGTCTTGTTTTTTTAAAATGAACGCGCCATTGCGTTGATAGATGACGCAGGTTATCCTTTAGGCTGGTCGAGGTGGGGTGTCGTGAAATTCGATTCGCTTCAGTTTGGGTTCGGGGTTCGTCGCTGGAAGATCCCTTCCATTTACCTCGTTGTGCTGAGCGTAGGATTCCTCGGTTGGGAGAATCTGGAGCGGCCGGGACTTTCGGAGCCCAAGCTCTATTTAGAGAGACTCTCGGGGGCTGAGTCCGGAGCAGGACAGCGGGACATGGTGGGGACTGCTTTTCCTATTCCACTTAAGGTTCGGGTCGTTGATTCCGACGGCTTCGTTAGGCCCGGCATCAGGGTTGAATTCACTTCTGTTGGTGATGTCGGTTCGGCCCATGTCCAATCTCCTGTCGCCTACACCGACGAAAAAGGGATCGCCGCGACGCGGGTCATCATGGGGAAGAAGCCCGGCAAAGGCAATGTTCGCGCTCATTGCCCGCAGTGCTCCAATCGGAAGAAAACGGATTTCATTTGCTGGGAAGAGAGGTCTCAGCCGCCGTCGGAGCAGTTCGAACGCGAACATCCGGCCGCATACTACGGCAGTATATCGTTCCCTGTCGACAATACCTATGATCGTGCCGGCGGGACCAATCCTCTCCGCAGTGTCAGGCTCGAGCTCTCCAACCTCCCCCCGTGGCTGCGAAATACGGCGTATTCCATCCTCGGGCCTCTCGACGTCCCCCCCGGGGAGACCATGACGCTGCGGTTCAGCTACGATGTCTTGCGAAATCCATCTTCTTCGGAAGCCGCGGCTGAAATTCACGCCGAGATCAAAGGCCGCGATCCCGACCAAGACTACTTCACACGAAGATCGTGTCGAATTTCAACGAGGAACGGCCTGTTGTCCTACAGTTTCATTTGTCGCGATAAAGACGGCAAAGTCGTGGAGAATTATGTATACGGCGACGCCGCCGCG
>PFUL01000025.1 GCA_002790095.1 Elusimicrobia bacterium CG_4_9_14_3_um_filter_62_55
GAGTGCATGACTAAGACCAAAGCGTACAAATAGGCGCCGCGAGCAGACGCTCGCCGAGGGAGAACGAACGCGGACCTGTATGCAAAACGACCCCGGCGATGAATCGGTCTCCGAGCGAGTCCCGCAGCCAGCGCAGGTGCTTGGTGGAATCCGGCCCCGGAGCGGCATCGGCCTTGACCTCGATCCCGACCACCCGTCCTCCGCTCAACTCGGCGATGAGGTCGACCTCGTGACGCCCTTCCTCTTGGCGCAAATGAAACAGGCGGGGGCACGACTCGGCGACCGTCGACTCGGCGCGCAATTGAGCGGCGACGAAGGTATCCAAAACCCGCCCGAGCAGATCGCCGTCGCGCAGCACCGCCGCGGCGTCCGCCCTCAGGCTGCCGGCCAATAGCGCCGGGTCGATCAGATAGCGTTTGGGCGCCCGAATCAGGCGCTTGAGACGGTTGGACGCCCAGGCGGGAACGCGGTCGATAACCGCCAGATTGAGCAGAAGCCGTTCATAGGCGGCCGCCGTCCTGAAATTGATCCCCGCCGCGTCGTAGAGTGTTTTGTCCTGGGCGACCCCTGCCGAGTTGAGCGCGAACGCTTCGAAATACCGGCGCAGCCGCTCGGGGTCGCGAAGACCTGCGACCGAGGCCGCATCCCGGGTCAAGAGCTGCTCGATATAACTTTCAAGCCACCGGGCCCTCGTGCCGTCGGAAAGTTCCAGCGCCGCTTCGGGGAAGCCGCCGCGAAGAGCCAAATCAATGTAACCGCGCAGATCCGGCGCGTCGGAAGGGACTTTCAGCGCGTCGCCGCGTGCCAACCGGTCGAGCAGAGGCCGCGTTCGCCGACCGAATTGCTCGGCGACCGTGAGTCCGAATAAGGGCACCCGTACAAGCCGGCCGGTTCCCGGCCATGTGGGCGCGTCGAGGTCGGCTCGTACGGATCCCGTCAGCAGATACCGGCCGGGACGATTGTCCTTGTCGACGGCGCGCTTGACGGCGCCGAGTACTTCCGGCACGACCTGCCACTCATCGAGAAGCACCGGTTCGTCGAGCCCGCGCAAAGCCGAATCGGGGTCGGCCCGAAACGCCGCCGCTTCTGCGGGCCGGTCCAGCCGCACGATCGAAGAGACGTGGCGCATTGCCGTCGTCGTCTTGCCGGCGGCGCGGGGACCTACGATGAGGAGGGCCGGCAGTTCGCTCAAGAGGCTCGCCAAGAGGCGATCCACGGCTCGGGTTTTATAGTCGCTCACAGACCAATAATACTATCGAAACGCACTTCTTGCAACTATTTAACCGCATATACAAGTACTAATATTTCGCACATCCTGCTCGACATCCTATACGGTACCGGAGATGCATGAGTGCATGAGTTGACGGAACTAGGCTATCGGGGCTTCAAGGCTGCCCAGACAGCAGCGCGTCCGCGGTAACAAGTCGAACCCCCGCGGGCGTCCGGGCCCCGGGACCCGCGGCGGGCACGAACAAAACGCGCACAATCGCGGCCGCGCGCAGTGCGGGCGGGAGGGAAGGCGCGGCACGCAGCGCAAGTTCGTCGGCCAAACGCGCGATACGGCCCGGCGCCAAGGGACGCTCCGAGAAGTGAGCCGAACCGAGCACCACTGTTTTGCCGTCTTGCGCGGCGCTGACCAAATCCCATTCCGGGGCACTGCCCCGCCACCAGCGCGACGCGGGGCCGAAAGGGCCTGAGCGGAGGACGCGGTCGGCGACGCGGGGCCACTCGGCGCGGCAGAGCTCCTCGAAGGCTTCTCCCCGGAGTCCGTCCCAGACGCGCCGCAGCGCCGCGATCCGGGCCGCGGCGCCCGACGAGGCGAGAAGGGCCCGGTTCGGAGCGACCGCGCGAAACCACAGCCGCAGGCAGGCATCGGCGATTCGGTAGAGGCTGACCTTGGTTTTCTTTTCCGACTCGCCGAAGGGAACCTCGCGGCGGACGATTCCCATATCGATCAGGCGGTGGATCGGGCGCGAAAGCGAGGTAGCCGGGATTCCCGCGCGGCCGGCGATCTCCGAGAGTCGGTGCGCCCCCGCGCCGATGGCATCCAGGAGCGGGCGCGCCTCGGCGGCGGAGGGGAGTTCCTCCAGCAGCAGACGATCCGGCTCCCGATGGAGCGGACCCAGCGGATCGAGCAGGAGGCGGTCGACGCGCTGCACGACGGCGCCGCGCTCCGCCGATGCCAGTTCCCAATAGCGGGGCACTCCGCCCCACGCAGTGTAGTGCTCAACGAGGCGGATCGCGTCCGCGTCCGGAAAGGCCGTCCGCAAATACGCGGGCGGCAGGGGGCCGAGCGCCAGTTCCTGAGCAGCGCGCCCGTAGAGCGGCGCCGACGCGGCGAGAGCGATTCCGTGCATCATGCGCTGGCTTGATCCCGCGACCGCCGTTGTGAGCCCAGCCTCCCGGGCATCGTGATCGATCCAGCGCTGCAGTACGCCGGCGAATTCGGGAGAGGACTCCGCGAGGTAAGGCAGTTCGTCAAATATTATGGGGCCGCGCCAGCCCGCCGCCGCGGCTTCGCGCGAGAGCCGCGAGAGCAGCGCGGCCCAGTCGGGATAGGCGACCTCGGCGAAAGCCGGAAACCGCGCGGCGATCGCTTCAGCCACATAGCGCCTCTGAATTTCAGGAGAAGAACGGTCGGCGGTGATGTAAAGACCGCCTGAGCGCCGGATCCACTCGAGCAATAGACGCGTCTTGCCTACCCTCCGGCGGCCGTAGAGTACGGCGAGCCCGCCGCGAGGGGAGTTCGACAACGCCTGCAACCGCGACAATTCCTCGCGGCGGTTGAGAAAGGGGAGCGCATGGAGTTCCATATATATGCAATTAAGAATAATGCATAAATGAATAATTATCAATCCCGCCGCAAAATTCACCTCCCAAAAAGGCGGCCCGCTCACCGTCACCGACGCCGATGTCACGCGATTCATGACGGTCCCCGAGGCGGTGCAGTTAATACTCCAAGCCTCCTCGATGGCGAAGGGGGGAGAGATCTTCGTGCTGCGCATGGGCACCCCGGTCAAGAAATCCGGCGAGAAGATGGACGAAGAACTCGTAGAAGACCACGCCGACCTAAAGGACTCCGCGCATCCCTCCATCATGGTCCTACGCGAAGCCGAAGTCCGCGACCTCGAAAAAGACATCATGAACCTCGAAATCCTCACCCGCACCGCCCCTTCTAAGACCCTCGTCGAACTCCTGAACAAACTCGTCCCCTCCTTCACCCCCGCTATCGTACACGGTACCGGAGATGCATGAGTGCATGAGTTGATGGACAGCGAGAGCAGCCGCCGCCTCTTTAAACCGCGCCTGCTGAACCTCTACTTATTTTCCTAACTGGAAAAATAAGTATTGACTTATTTTTCCAAGCGGCTAAAATAGTCAATATGCCCATCGCCCGCTACCTCACCGCTCAGATCCGGCGGGATCTCGAGAAAAAGATGGTATTCGTCGGCGGCCCCCGCCAGGTCGGAAAAACCGTCATCGCCAAGACGCTGACCCAGGCGGGTTATCTCAATTGGGACACGGCCGAACACCGCGAGCGCATCCTGCGCCGCGAACTGCCGCGCACGCCGCTCTGGGTGTTCGACGAACTGCACAAATACCGCGGCTGGCGCAATTACTTAAAGGGACTCTACGACGGGGGGCGCAAGCACATCCTCGTCACGGGAAGCGCGCGCCTGGACTACTACCGCTTCGGAGGCGATTCCCTGCAGGGGCGCTACCACTACCTGCGGCTGCACCCGCTTTCGGCGGCGGAATTAAATCTGCGCTACGCGGCGGACTGGCGGCAGCTTTTGGCGCTGGGAGGCTTTCCCGAGCCTTTCCTCTCGGGATCGGCGACCGAGGCGAAGCGCTGGTCGCGCGAGTACCGCTCCCGGCTGGTCCGTGAGGATCTAGCCGACCTCGAGCGCGTCACGGATTTGGGCGGGCTCGAACTGCTGCTGCTGCGGCTTCCGGAACTCGTCGGCGCCCCGCTTTCGGTCAACGCCCTGCGCGAGGACCTGAGACTGGGCTATAAAACCGCGGCCAAGTGGCTCGACGGCCTCGAACGGATGTACGCGATATTTCGTCTCGCCCCGTTTGGACCGCCGCGCATCCGCGCGGTCAAGAAGGAACGCAAGCACTACCACTTCGATTGGTCGGTGGTCCCCGAACCCGGCGCCCGCTTTGAAAATCTCGTCGCGTCGCACCTATTGAAGTGGGTGCATTTCGAGGTCGACGCGAAGGGGCGGGAGTTGGAACTGCGCTATTTCCGGGATGTCGCCGGGCGGGAAGTGGATTTCGTCGTCGTAGAGGACGGCCGCCGTCCGGTTCTTCTCGTCGAATGCAAGCACGGCGACGCGCCCGTCGGAAAGGGTCTCAAGGCGATGAAGGCGCGCTATCCGGACTGCCCGGCCTGGCAGTTGTCTGCTCTCGGGAAGAAGGACTACGAGACCCCGCAAGGCATCCGCGTCGCACCGGCCTTGGTCCTGCTGCGCGATCTGCTCTAAAGCGTCCTCCTCGGTACTCCTCGGTACCGGAGATGCATGAGTGCATGAGTTGACGGCTGCGGCGCACTCTCGAGGCGCGTCTTGCAATTTTTATACTAGTAGTATAAACTTTTATAATGCTCACGGTCTCTCGCAGCGTTTATCCGTCTTTGTTGGCCGAACTAGACCGCCCCGAAGTCTCCATCCTCCTTGGGCCCCGGCAGGTGGGAAAAACCCACCTCCTCGGCGCCTTGCGCCTGGCCGCCTCGGAACGCGGCTTGCGCACCCACGCGTACAATCTAGAAATCCCGCACGATCTTATCGCCTTCAACAAGCCCCCCGAAGCCGTTTTCGATCTGCTTACCCGCGATGTCGACGCGGTCTTCATCGATGAGTTCCACTACCTCGCCAATGCCTCCCGAATTTTCAAGGCCGTCTACGACAGCGGTCGGCGCGTCAAGATCTACGCGTCGGGCTCCTCGGCGCTGGAGATGCACAAGCACCTGAAGGAAAGCCTGGCCGGCAGGAGGCTCGTGACCCGGATCGCTCCTCTGAACTGCGATGAGGCCCGGGCCGGCGGGATCGGCCTCGATGCGCTGCTGCGGTGGGGGGGCCTGCCGGGGCTTCTGCGCGAGACGGACTCCGCGGCCAAGGAGCGCCTCTTGGCCGACATCGTCGAGACCTATATCCAGAAGGATGTCAAATCCTTGGTCCGGGAGGAGAATATCCGGGCCTTCAACCATCTGCTGCTGCTCTTGGCCGAGAGCCAAGGATCGCTCATCTCGGAGAACGGCTTGGCCAAGGAGGTGGGGCTGACCGCGCGCACGATCAACCAACATCTCTCCATCCTCGAGAAAACCTATGTCTGCCGCATCCTGCCGTCTTACGCCCGCGGCCTCGCGGGTGAGCTCAAGAAATCGAAGAAGGCGTATCTCTTCGATCTCGGCGTGCGCAACGCGATGCTCAGGGACTTCTCGGCCCCGGACGCGCGGGCGGACCGCGGGGCGCTGCGCGAAACCTTCGCGTTCCTGGAGATCGACCGCAGGCTGCGGCCGAATATGGAGCTGCGCTTCTGGCGCGATGTGACCGGCCGAGAGGTCGACTTCGTGGTCCTCAAGGACCGACGGCCGTTGCCCGTGGAAGTCAAGAGTTCACTGGTGCGCCCCGAGACGCCGCCCGCTGTTCGGACCTTCCTCAAGGCCTATCGCGACGCGCCCGAGGCCATCGTCCTGTGCGACGGCTTTGAAGGCGACGGCGAGGCCGAGGGGCGTCCGGTGCGATTTCGCCCTCTGACGGCCTTGGGGTCGGAACTCGATCGCCTAGGCTATTAGACCGCTCACGCGCCGGAGCGTTACCGGAGATGCATGAGTGCAGGAGTGCGTGAGACCCCCGACCGAAAATGTAAACTCTCCCGCGTGATCCCTCCCGTCGAATCCGTCCTCCTCATCGGCTCCGGCCCGATCGTCATCGGCCAGGCCTGCGAATTCGACTACTCGGGCGTCCAAGCCCTGAAGGCACTGCGCAAAAACGGTCTGCGCACCCTCCTCCTCAACCCCAACCCCGCGACGATCATGACCGACCCGGGCCTCGCGGACCGGACCTATCTGGAACCCCTCACGCTCGAAGCCCTGGAGAAAATCCTCACGGCCGAAAAGCCCGACGCCGTGCTGCCCACGATGGGCGGGCAGACCGGGCTTAACCTCGCGATGGCCGCGCATCGCGCCGGCTTGTTTAAAAAGCACGAGGTCCGGATGATCGGCGCGACGCCCGAGGCGATCCGCTGCGCGGAGGACCGCTGGGTGTTTCGCGAGACGATGGAGAAGGCCGGGCTTTCCCTCGCGCACGGATTTACCGCGAAGACACAGGAAGAACTGCTCGAGCGCGTCGACATGCTCGGCTATCCGCTGCTGCTGCGCACCTCGTTTACCCTCGGCGGTCTGGGCTCGGGCATCATCCGCAACGAAGAGGAACTGCTCGATTCCTTCCGCACCGCGCAGACGCTCGCGCCGGGACACGAGGTGCTGGTCGAGGAATTCCTGGAAGGCTGGTACGAGTTCGAGCTCGAGGTGATGCGCGACCGGCGCGACAACTGCGTCGTCGTCTGCTCGATCGAAAACGTCGACCCGATGGGCGTGCATACCGGAGACTCGGTCACCGTCGCCCCGGCGCAGACCTTGACCGACCGCGAGTATCAGGAAATGCGGCAGATGGCCTTTGCCTGCATACGCGCGGTCGGCGTGGACACGGGAGGGGCGAACGTGCAGTTCGCGCGGCATCCCGGCTCGGGGAAACTCCTGCTCATCGAGATGAACCCGCGCGTGTCGCGCTCCAGCGCGTTGGCCTCGAAGGCGACCGGCGTGCCGATCGCCTCGATCGCGGCGGAGTTGGCGCTCGGCAAGACTCTCGATCAGATCCCGAACGCCGTCACCGGCAAGACCACCGCTGCCTTTGAGCCGTCCCTCGACTACGTCGTCGTGAAGATCCCGCAGTTTCAATTTTCGAAATTTGAAGTGCGCGACCCGTGGCTGGGCACCTCGATGAAATCCATCGGTGAGGCGATGGCGATCGGCCGCACCTTCCCCGAGGCTTTGCAAAAGGGCGTGCGCTCGATGGAGGAGGGTTTTGCCGGGCTCGCGCACAAGCACCGCCGCCCGACGGCGCGCAAGGAGATGTTCGAACGGCTCGAACGCGGCAACCCGTACCGGTTGTTCTACGTAAAAGAGGCGCTTGATCACGGGATGAAGCCGGACGCGGTCTGCCAGCAAACCGGCATCCACCCTTGGTTCGTGGATCAGATTCAGCGTTTGGTCGTCTGGGAAGCGCGGCGCGCGGTGTTGAATGCGGGTTGGGTCTTGGAAGGAAAGGGCTTGGGCTATTCGGACGCGCATTTGGCCAAATTGCTCAAGAAGAAGCCGTCGCAAATCGAGGCGCTGCGCCGCAAGGCGAAGATCGAACCGGCGTTTCTGGAAGTGGACACCTGCGCCGGGGAGTTCGAGGCGCGGACCCCGTACTACTATTCCTCCTACGCGAGAAGTCCCGGCAAGCGCAGGCCGGTTCAATCCAAGAAGAAGCGCTTCGTCGTGATGGGCTCGGGCCCCAACCGCATCGGCGAAGGGCTGGAATTCGACTACAGCTGCGTGAAGGCCTCGGAGGCGATTCAAGAGGCGGGCCACGACGCGGTGCTCATCAACTCAAACCCGGAGACGGTGTCCACCGATTACGACGTCTCGTCGCGGCTCTACTTCGACCCGGTGGACCTCGAAGAGGTCGACGCGGTGCTGCGCCGCGAGGACCCCGACGGAGTGATCGTGCAATTCGGCGGCCAGCAGCCCTTGATCCTCGCCGGTCGGCTCGCTAAGCGCGGCTGGCCGATCGTGGGCACGCCGGTCGCGGAGATTCACCGCACCGAGGACCGAATCTCGTTCGCCGAGTCCTTGCGCGCGCTCGACATCCCGTACCCGAAATTCCGCGAGGCCCCGCGGCTCTCGGCGGTGATGCATGTCGCCGAGGAGGTCGGCTACCCGGTGCTCGTTCGGCCCTCCTACGTGATGGGCGGAGACCGCATCCGCATCTTCAAGCACGCGGAGGCGCTGGAGCGCTACCTGGCGAAATGGCCCGACGACAACGTTTCGTTTCTCGTCGACCGCTTCCTGAGTCAGGCGGTGGAAGTCGACGTCGATGCCGTGTCCGACGGCAAGGACATCGAGATTTGCGGGATGCTCGAGCACATCGAACCGGCCGGCATCCACTCCGGCGACTCGTCGATGATTTTCCCGCCGTTTAATTTCAACGACGCGATGGTCGAGCGCATCGCGGGGTATGTCCGCCGCATCGCCGCCGAGTTCAAGGTGAAGGGGATCTGCAATCTGCAGTTGGCGATCTACAAGGGGACGCCGTATGTCATCGAGCTCAACGCCCGCGCCTCGCGCACGGTGCCGTTTTTGTCGAAGGCGACCGGCGTGCCGTGGGCGAAGGTCGCGACGCGCATTTTGCTCGGCGAATCGCTCAAGACGGCGATCGGGCATTACAAGCGGCGCAAGGACAAGAAGAAGCTCTACTACGCGAAGGCCTCCGCCTTCTGCTTCTACCGCTTCGAAGGCCCGCCGCCGCCCTTGGGCCCGGAGATGCGCTCCACCGGCGAGACGATGGGCATCGCCGCGACGCCCGAGGAAGCCCTGTCCAAGGCCCGCCTCGCCGCCGGACAAGAACCCCTCGGCCGCTTCGGCCGCGTCTACTGCCTCCAAGACCTGTAGGGACCTGGTCCATACTTATTTTCTTATTGAAGGGAACCAAATCAGGGTCTCGATCGTATGCTCTTGCGGGGGCAGTCCCCAGGAGGGCGTTTTATGGCGAACTTAAACAAGGTGATGCTGATCGGCCGTTTGACGCGGGATCCGGAGATCAAGGAATTCGACAACGGCGGCAAAGTGGCGAACATCGGCTTCGCGGTCAACAACCGCCGCAAGAATCCCGACAGCGGCGAGTGGGAGGATGTCCCCGTCTGGGTGGACTTGAAGGCCTTCGACCGTGAGAACGGGCGCAAGCTCGCTGATGTCGCGCAGCGCTACCTGCGCAAGGGGCAGCAGGTGTATGTGGAAGGGCATCTGGTGCTCGAGGAGTGGAACGACAAGGAGAACGGCACGCGGCGCACGAAAACCGTTGTCTACGCCGATCAACTCCAGTTCTTGGAGAAAAAGAAGGACGCGGAGGACGAACCGGCCGCCCCCCGGAAATCGGCGAAGGGAAAGAAACCCATGGAAATTGCATTCTAATCCCCGCGGGGGCCGCGATTTAATAGAATGGCGGCCGACGATGAAAAGCTTGGTGATCGGCGCGGGCGGGATGCTGGGCTCCGCGCTTATGAGAGTGTTCGAGGGGATCGGGGCGGACCGCGCCGAGCGCGAGGGGATGCGGGCTCTCGACGCGTGCGACGCGGGCGCGGTCGCCTCCCTCATCGAGGAGTCGGCGGCGGAGGCGGTTCTCTTTCCGGCCGCGCAGCCGCATGTGGACCTCTGCGAGCGGGAGCCGGAGGCGACGGCCGCGATCAATGTGGAGGCGCCGGTCGCGGCCGCCCGGCTTTGCGCCGAGCGCAGGCTGCGCTTCGTGTTCTACTCGTCGGATTATGTCTTCGACGGGCAGAAGGGACGCTACACCGAGACGGATTTTCTCAAGCCGTTGAGCGTCTACGGACTCCAGAAGCTCGAGGCTGAGCGGCGCATCTTGCAAGTGTGTCCGTCCGCGTTGGTCCTGCGCACCAGCGGCATGTACGGCAATGAGACGGTGGCGAAGAACTACGCGCTCCGGCTGATCGCCGCGCTGCGCGAGGGAAAAGAAGTCAAGGCGGTCACCGACCAGGCCTACTCGCCGACCTGGTCCGACGACTTGGCGAAGATGACGAAGGAAGCCCTGGAAAAGGGCGCGCGGGGAGTTTATCACGCGACCGGTTCCAAGCGCCTGACCCGCTTCGAGTGGGCGCAGTTGATCGCGACCTCCTTCGCCCTGGACGCGTCTCTGGTGAAGCCCGCCCTGACCGCGGAGTTCGACTCGGCGGGCCTGGCCCCGCGCCCGGCGGACAGCAGCCTGGACAGCTCGAAACTCGCCGCCTTGATCGGCCGAGCCCCGCTGAGCCCCGAAGAAGGGCTCGCGGGCCTGCGCGCGCAACTCGCCTAAACGCTGGAGCGGCCCGCAGCCCCTAGTCACACGACTAGGACTCGCATAGGACTCCCATCGCAGGGAGTGAGGGCAATCCCGTCCTGCGGTGTACGCCAAACGGAACTAATCGATCGGGTTGTTCGTATACAAGGGTGTGGCGAATTCACCCTCAGGAGGATTTAAAATCATCGCCGATGAGAATGCGATCGGCGCGATGATTTTCATTGTGAGAGGCCAGAAGGTAATACTGGACGCCGACCTCGCCCGTCTCTACGGCGTCGAAGTAAAACACCTCAAACGCCAGGTCCGCCGCAACGCGTCGAGGTTTCCGGCCGACTTCATGTTCTCCCTCTCCGCGGCCGAACACGCATTTTTAAGGTGCCAAATTGGCACCTTAAAGAAACGCGGGGGCCACTCGAAATCGCCCCTTTCGTCTTCACGGAACACGGCGTGGCAATGCTGTCGAGCGTCCTAAACAGCCGCCGAGCTATCCAAGTCAACATCGCCATCATCAGAGTCTTTGTGAAACTGAGAAGGATTATCGGCGGTAATGCGAAACTGGCGAATCAATTGGCCGACATAGAAAATCGCCTGGCCGGACACGACGCCGAATTGGGCATTCAGGCGGAAGCTATTCGGGCGGTCCTGGAATCGATACGGAGACTTATGGAAACGCCGGAGAAGACGAAAAGGCGAATCGGATTCGGTTCATAGAGCGAGCGGCCGGCGGATTATGTCCGACGGCTACTTGGCCCGCGCGAGCGCGCGGGCGATGCGGGCGGCGGCCTTGCCGTCGCCGTAGGGGTTTTTCGCCTTCGCCATCTTCGCGTAGGCGTCGGGGCGGTCGAGCAGGCGCGCGGCTTCCTTGACGATTGCGGCGGTTTGGGTCCCCGCCAAGCGCGCGGCGCCGGCCGCCAAGGCCTCCGGCCGCTCGGTTTTCTCGCGCAGCACCAAGACCGGTTTGCCCAGAGACGGGGCCTCTTCCTGAATCCCGCCGGAATCGGTCAGGATCAGAGCGCAGCGGTCCATCAGATAGATGAAATGAGCGTAATCGGGAGGAGGGATCAAGAAGACATTTGAAACGCCTTTCAACGCCTTCGCGGCGGGCTTGCGGACATGCGGGTTCGGGTGCACCGGGTAGACGATCTGACAGTCGCCGCGCTTTGCCAAGGTCTTGAGCGCCCGGCAGATGTTCGCGATCCCGCCGTCGTGACTCTCGCGGCGATGCGCGGTGACGAGGATCAAAGATTTCGCCGCATCGAGATACCCGTATTCGCGGTCCAATGCCGCGCGCAGCACGCGGTCGGAACCCAATTTCTTCTTCACGAGAAGCAAGGCGTCGATCACGGTGTTTCCGGTCACCGGAATCCGCGCCGCAGGGACTCCCTCGCGCAGCAGGTTCTTCCGCGTCGTCGCGGTCGGCGCGAAATGCAAATCCGCGAGCAGGCCGGCGACGCGGCGGTTGGCCTCTTCGGGCCACGGGGCGCTCAAGTCCCCGGTGCGCAGGCCGGCCTCGACATGGCCGATCTTGATCTTGCGGTGAAACGCCGCGATCGAGGCGGCCATCACCGTCGTCGTATCGCCCTGCACCAGAATCCAATCCGGCCTCGTTTTCTCGATCACGCGGTCGATGCCCCGAAGGATGTCCGCCGCCAGCGGGGACAGAGACTGCCCCGGCTTCATCAAATTCAAATCGAAGTCGGGCTTGATTTTGAAAAGCCGCAGAACCTGATCGAGCATGCCCCGGTGCTGCGCGGTGACGCAGACGATGGGCCGCAGCCCCGGAGTTTTCCGAAGCGCCAGCACCACCGGCGCCATCTTGATGGCCTCCGGCCGTGTTCCGAAAACGCAAAGGACCTTCTTCATCCTCGGGGATTATAGCTTAGGAATATGGGACCTGGGTCCTGGCGGGGACCCGGTCGGATAGCGCGGCGGGGATTCCCGAGAAGTCCCTGCTTGTTCGGCGCGCGAATTGAGAGGATGGTTCATGCGGCTCACGCGCGTACGGCTCCCGAAATCGGCGGACGAGCAAGCCGCGGCGCTGCGCGCGGCGTCGGCGTTTCGCCGACGGATGCTGGGGGGGCTGATCTGCCTCGTGGGGGCGTGGCTGCTGCTGCGGCTGGAACCGGCGGCGCGGCGGATGGCGGCGATGACGGGGTGGGGGGCGTTCCCCTCGGGCGTGTACGCCGGCTGGCGGGCCCGCTCCGCCGGCGCCGACGGCACCCGGCTCGTGCACGGGGAACTCCCGGGCTTTCGGAAATCGCCGAAGCGTCGAGACGGCAAGAAGACGCGGCGCCCGAAGCCCGCGAAGCGTCCCCTCCTGGAGACTCCGCAACACATGCGCGACGCGCTGAGCGACTCCGGCGGCGGCGCGCTCACTTTGCCGCGCCGCTTCGACGGGCTCGAACGCGCCCGAAGGAAGGCGCAGAAACCGCGCGCAACCCGCAAGCCGCGCGCGCCCCACGGGGCAAAATCGGCGAAGGCCGGGCTCGCCCGCGCCGCCCGCTCGGCTCCAAGCGTCCGGACCCGAACCCCGGCGCAGGGGAAACCCGCGACGGGCTCGACCGCCTCCCGGCGCCCTCCTCAAGTCGGAGAACGCAAGAGCGCCCCACGCGCGCGGCCCGCCCCTTCCGAACGCAGCGTCCGCGTGGATTTCGACGGCCGGACCCGGCGCGAACGGTCCGGCGCGAGGCTCGCCTACCATTTACCGTCGTCGTCGATCAGCGCGTCGCCGCCGTTTTACCGGGCGGCCAAGGCGGCTCCGAAGCCTCCGAAAGAGAAAAAGGCGCCGACGCCCAAGGCCCCGACGCTCGCCGATTGGCTGGGGACCGGATCCCTGAGCCCGCCGAAATCGGAATGGATGAAGAAGGCGCCGAGCTTTAATCCGCTCAAAGGCGCCTTCCCGCCGTCGCTTCCGGACGGCAAGGCATACGACCGCCGCACTCCCGCGCCGGCGTTTGTCGAAACCGTCGCGCCGCCCGAAGAGCACGAACGCTACGAGCGCTGGCTCGAAATCGACGACGACAAGAACCGCGCGAAGGACGACGCCCACTGGCACGGCGACGGGAAGGAGATTCTCTTCATGCACTTCGACAAGGTCTGGGCCAGCCCGAAGGACGGGCGCTGGGTCTGGCTGCTGCGGGAAGGCACGCGCTGGTGGACGGTCGCCGACGGGACGCAGCGGATGGTCCGGGACAAGGAGCGTTGGTGGCGGCATACGGAGTTCGGCTGGTTCCCGCTCGTCGATGGGCAGGCCCGCGCCGCCGCCTTCGCGGAGGATTGGAAGCGCGCGGGGCTGCTGAAGACGGGCGCGTCGATTCGCTTCAGCGCCGATTTCCTGCGGGTCGCGGTCGAAACGCCGGGCCTGGGAAGCACCGTGTTCGACGCGCAGACGGGGCAATACCTCGACCGTCTGCCGCAAAAGCGCTAAACTGCCGCCTGTGAGACGACTGCAAATTCCGTTCGCGTTCGCGTTCGCCGCGGCCTGCGCCGCGCCCGCGCCGCGCTACGCTGCGCACGACCCGCTCTCGGGCGCGCCGTCGCCCTCCGCGCACGAAGCCGACGGCGTCCACCTCTACACCGCCGTAATCCCCCAAGGCTACACCCGCAGCGACGGGCGCTTCTCCGCGCCGCTCGTGGAATTTCTGCATCGGCCGGTCTACGGGGGGGAAGCCTCGATCATGCTGGAGCGCTACCGCGAAGCCGACGGGGCGCCGGACCGGGAGTCCTTCGCGCGAAACCTGCACCCGTCCCGCCCGGTGCCGACCCTTCGGGAATTCGCGCAGAAGAAGCTCGCGGTCTATCACGACCTGCGCTTTGAATCCTACACGCGCCGCATTTCCACGAGCGATCCCTACGCCGACGTGCTCGGCGAGGACATCGCCCCGCCCCGTCTCGATCCCCTCGGCAAGCGCCGCTTTCCCAAAGGCGGCGACGCCTTCCGCCTTCACCGCTGCAAAAAGAAAGGCGCCTGGGCAATCCTGACCGATCAGACTCGCGCGCGCGTCGGGCTTGAGAAGGGCTCCCCCGAGCCCAAGCCCATCTCGCCTCGGGACCGCAGCCTGCTCGCGACCTGCTTCGGCCGAGGCGTTCTCGAGCATCTCGAAAAAGGGGAACCCTACGGCAGCATCCCCAAGCCCAGCCTCTCCCGCCTGCGGCTGATGGCGACCGACGAATGGGAGCATGGGGCCGCCCGCCGCATCGAGCGCGAGTGCGTCCATCTGCGTCCCACGCAGGACGGCTATGCGGTGATCCGCTTTCGCGCGCCGGATCACGCCTTCGACGACCAGCACGCGGCGTTCGAGTTGTTTCTCGGGAGTTTGACGGTGCCCGGGGAAACGACGGGACGATAAACGGAAACGAACGGAACGTTTACGCGCTTCGGGCGCGTGGCTCGAAGAATTGCTTCGCAATTCTCCGAGCTCCAACGGAAACGGCTCGGCCCTCCCGGGCGAACGCGCCTCCAGCAACGGAAATTCGTGCAATTGAAAATCAACGGCGTTCGTTAAAGGAGCGTTCGCCCGGGAGGGCCATGCCGTTACAGGGCCGTTGCCTTTCGAGCTCGCGCGTTTTTTGCGAAGCAAAAAACCGCGAGCCACGCGCCCGAAGCGCGTAAACGATCCGTTTCCGTTTATCAGGGCGCCGAAAAATACAGCGTGCGCGTCGCGGGATCGATGCGCAGGATGAGGGTGGGACCGTCCTTCACCTTGTATTTCTTCGCCTGTCCCGCGGAGAGTTCCGAGAACGGGACGATGAGCCGCTTCAGATCCGGCGAGCCGCTTCCCTGTTTGCGGTCGTAGGCGATCACGATGCCGAAGCGGTCGTTCACGATGCGGCCGTTGGGCTGTCGGTCGAGGTCGTTGGAGAAGTAGACTCGAAACTCCCGGCCGCCGGCCTTCACCTGCGCCCCCTGGGCATAGGCCTTGTTGACGAGGTCCTGAATCTCGATGTCGTAGACGGAACCGGCGCGGTCGGCTTGAATGCGGATGTGGTTGCAGATCTTGCAGAAGATATTCGTGATGCGGACGTCGGCGCGGTAGTTGAGCGCGCCGGTGCGCCAGCGGCCGTCCATGCTACGTTCCAAGCGCGAGAAGTTGGGAACGACCTCGCCCGGGGGGAGAACGCCGAGGTAGGATTCGCCGACGAGGTCGAAGGTGACGCTGACCTCAAAGGTCTTTCCGTCGTGCGTGAAGCGGTCCACGCCGGTCCAATGCTTGTTGAAGATCCCATCGAGCAGTACCGCCGAGCTTTCCCGGCTGAGGACTCGGACGACGGGTTCGCCCTCGACGAGCTCGCCGCCCGGCACCAAAGACCCGTCGTCGAGTTCCACGGGGCGGGGGGCTTCCACCGGGGGGACGGCGGCCGCAAACGGCGCTCGCGCGCCGGGGACGCCCGTGAAAACGCCCTGGGCGCCGGCCGGGGAGGCCGAGAGCAGAACCGAGAGAACGACGCGTCGGATCAACACCGGACTCAGTATCGCCTGTAGGCCTATGAAATTAAAGGGTCCTTCCGGGTGGATTTAGAGACCCCGATAGGCCTAGATTGTTTCGGCGCCGGCCTTGCCGAAAGACGACCCGCCGTCTAAAATCTGTAACACCGAATAGGCAAAATTGATCTAGTGAAGCTTCTCTCTCTCCTTGCGTTCGCGCTGGCCCTCGGCCGCCCTCTCGCGGCGGAAACCAGCGTGATTTCCGTCGAACCGGGCGATCCGGCCTATCAAAAGCAGGTCGAAGCCGCGCGGGAAATCCACGAGAAGAACTTCGGCAAGAAGAAGAAGCGGGGTTGGTTCGGCCGCGATAAGACGGAGGCCCCGGCCAAAAAACCGCCCGCCGGTCCCGGAGGGGGGGACATTCAGGTCGGAGTCGACGTCGACCCGGGTCCGGCGACGAGGCGCACCAAGTCGGGCAAGGTGCTGCGGGAAATGACGGGAAGCCGGGTGCCCGGAATCTTCCCCGTGTACGAAACCGCGAAGCGCTGGATGCTGGTCGAGCGACTGCCGAAGGGTTCCACACGCAAACGCCTCGTCTCGAAAGGGACCCGGCTCTTGGTGATCGGCTCCGAGGGCATCGCCGAATTTTACGCCCAGGCCTCGACGAGAACCTTCTTGGCCGATTGCGAGAACCTCAAAGCCAAGCCGATGCTCGCCTACTACCTTTCGGCGAAATCCGCGAAGGCCTTTCGGAAGGTGGGCAAGCCGGTGATCGCCATCAAGCTTCCGAAGGGACGCAAGGTCAACACGAGCCGCGCCACGTTTTCCAAACTCCCCAACGCCGTGGGGGAAAACGACTACAAGGAACTCGAAGCGACGATCCGCGAAGCCGTGATCGGCGACGTGAAGTCCGGCGCCTTCCAGACCGAACTCGACGATCCGGGGTTCCTGCGTTTTGAGAACAGCCCGGACCCGAAGGGCTTTCAAATGAAGATCGACTATGCCTCCGCGCTCGGCTTCCGAGGACTGAGCCGTCCCAAAATCGCCGTCGAAGGCGTGCAGATTTCGAAAGCCTACCGCCGATGCCTGCGGCTCTTCGATGAGACTCGTCCCGTCGGCGCCTGCGTCGAGATGCCGCACGAGTTGATGAGCGAAACCGGCGGTCTCGAGTTCGTCACCTACGACCCGACCGGCGGCGGAAGACCCTTTCTCCTGGCCTACACGAACGGGAAGCCGCTGTGGGGGCACGAACGCTGGGGCTTTCAGCTCTCCACAAAAGGACCGACGCTGTTTCTCCAAGACGCGCTCGACACCCGATGTCGGGAAGCGTTTTAGTTCGTAAATTGTTGGTAAATAGGTCTTTAGGCCCTTCCAAGTATAGGACTATAGGCCTATGTTATCCACAGACTTATGCCCACTGTCCACGAGTTCCGCCGCCATCCCCGCATTGAAAGCCGGCAACTGCCCCTTGGGATTTTCGAGGAGGGCCGCCGTCTCTCCGGCGTCGAGATCAACGATATCAGCCTCGGCGGAATGGGCGTTCTTTCCAGCGAGCGCCTGAGCGAAGGACAGGAAATCGATTTCAGCGTCGTCCTTCCCGGCGGCGAAATGAAGGGCCGCGGGGTCGTCCGCTGGGCTCAGCCCTTCGACCTCGGCTACCGCGGCGGGGTGGAATTCAAAAAGCTCGGGTTCTGGCAGCGGCGAAGACTCGGTTCCTTTGTCGGCGGAACCCTTGAATGGGGCCTGAAGACCCGGGCGGCGCACTTTTTCGACTGGGCGTTGATCACGGGAACCGTCGCCGTGACGGGGCTGATCGTGTTGGATCGATTCGGAGTCTCGCTGCGGGATCTCTCCGACCTCGCGCGCTTCTTCGCCTGGCTTTGAAGCCGGGAAGCTAAACGCCCTGTTTGGCGAAGTAGGCCATGATCGCGGCGGCGGCGAGGTATGTCAGCCACGGCAGCGCGAACAGCGCCATTTCGGTGCGCATGGGATCGGCGGCGATCCAGTCGTGGGCGACGTAAATCCCCATCATCGTGGACGCGGCCTGAAGGGCCAAGGTCGCCCACTCCTCGACGCCCATGTGCTTGGGGTTTAGGAAGCGCTTCAGGCGGTTGCGGTCGTAGTAGCCGAGCCCCTCGAGTTCGAGACCGTAGGTGTTGGAGAAGCCGTAGGGGCGGGCCCACCGGACCCGCGCCGTTGCGCGCATCGTCCGTCCTTCCTCCACGGTCATCCTGAAGCCGAGGCGGTCTCCGACCTGGAATGCCTGCTGGGATTCGATCCCCAGCCCGACCGTGCTCATGTCCGTTAACCGTACGGCTTCTCCCGCGAGCCGGTTGCCTTGATCCAGCAGGTTCGCATCAAGTTCCTGAGGGTGTCTTTGGCAACGGCGCTTCTCAGAGAGAAGAGGGGAGTCGGGAGAAGCCGAAATCTGCATACGCTTAGGGTAGCCGCGAGCCCGTTTTTTTGGAGGAGCCGAAGGCCTAGGCCTTTCGGCGATTTGGGCCTATTTTATTTTAGGCCTTAAGTCCTAGTCCGGCCGACGGAGCCACGGAAGGGGATTGATGTTTTCCTCTTCCTTCGGCGTCGCGAGCGTGAGCGACTCGAGCATCCTCTCCTGAACCCGGTAGAAGCGGAAAAATTGATCCTTCGGCGCTTCGTAGCGAATCAGGTAAATCCCGGCGGGGTCGGGCACGAGAATCAACTCGGTGTAGAGCACCTTGACGACCTCCCCGAGCAGGAACTCCGGGGAATAATCGAAGGTCGTAAAGCGCGCGACGCTCGCCGTTCTCGACGAGATCTCCATCTCGGTGAGCACATGGGAATCGGCGACGGTTCCCTGCTCGCGCATGTGCTGACGGTAATCGTTGATTTCCCGGTAGCCCTCCATGCTCGGCATCAAAAACAGAATCGACACCCACGCGCGGCCCTTGGGCTCGCTGAAGCGCACGCCGCCGTCGACGGATTGGGGGCCCTTCCAGTTGGACTTGATGTAAAACGAAAACTGCGGGTGGTCGAGGAACGGCTTGGACCAAGGCCGGTAGAGCAGGCGCAGCACCGGGGTCCGCTTGACGAAGCGGGGGGGATTCGCGCAACCGCCGCCGGCTGACGCCGCCGCGGAAAACGAAAGCGCTAAGAGAATCCGCTTTCCATTCACGGCGACATTATCCCATAAAAATTATTGTGATTTCTCCTTAAAATTCCTTAAATACGCGGCAATGAGGATCGCACTCGCCCAACTCAACTCCACCGTCGGCGATATCGCCGGGAATACCGCCAAGATCAAGGCCGCCTACGACCGCGCCGTCGAGATGAAGGTCGACCTGCTCGTCACGCCCGAGTTGTCGCTTTGCGGCTATCCTCCCCGCGACCTGCTCGAACAGCCGGACTTTATCGACGCGATGGAAGCCGCCATGGCGGACCTGGCCCAGTACACGGGCGCGGTGGGACTGCTCGTCGGCTGCGCCGAAAGGCGCAAGGCGAAATTCGGACGAAAACTGCACAACGCCGCCGTGCTGCTGGACAATAAGAAGGTCGTCGCGCGCCGCCGCAAAACCTTGCTGCCGACCTACGATGTTTTCGACGAGGACCGATATTTCGAACCCGAGACGGAGAACAAGCCGGTTCGCTTTAAAGGGAAGCGGCTCGGAATCACGATTTGCGAGGATGCCTGGAACGACGGGCATTTCTGGCCGGCGCCGCGCTACAATGTCGACCCGGTCCGCTCCTTGGTCCAGCAAGGCGCCGAAATCCTGATCAATATGTCCGCGTCCCCTTACGAAGCGGGGAAAATCGGGCTCCGACAGAAAATGCTCCAAGCGCACGCCCAGAAACTGAAGCGGCCCCTTCTGTACTGCGCGGCCGTGGGGGGCAACGACGAACTGATCTTCGACGGCAACAGTTTCGCGATCGATGCGAAGGGAGGGCTCGTCCTGCGCGCGAAGGGCTTCGAGGAGGATTTCGTCGTCGTCGATCCCAACGCCGAAGTGCCCAGCGCGAAGTGGGAGGACCGGGACCCTTCGGAGGAACTCTATCACGCGCTCGTGCTCGGCATTCGGGACTATGCCGGAAAGTGCGGCTTCAAGGACGCGTTGATCGGCCTTTCGGGCGGGATCGACTCGGCCGTGACCTGCGTGCTCGCCGCGGAGGCGCTCGGCGCCGAACATGTCACCGGAGTCGCGATGCCCTCCATGTATTCCTCCCCGGGCAGCGTCGCCGACGCGACCGCGCTGGCGGCGAATCTCGGCGTACGCCTGTATCAGATTTCGATCACCGGCGCCTACACGGCGCTGCTCCGCTCCCTCGACGAAGTCTTTCGCGACACCGAACCCGGCGTGGCCGAACAGAATCTGCAGGCCCGCATCCGGGGAACCCTGCTGATGGCGATCTCCAACAAAACGGGAGGGCTGCTGCTTTCCACCGGGAATAAAAGCGAAATGGCGGTCGGGTATTGTACGCTCTACGGGGATATGAACGGCGGCCTCGCGGTCATCGGAGACGTGCTTAAAACGAAGGTGTACGAGCTCGCCCGCTGGATCAATCGAGAAACGGAACGCATCCCCGCCGCCTCGATCACGAAAGCGCCTTCGGCCGAACTCCGTCCCGATCAAACCGACCAAGACGATTTGCCGTCCTACGAGCAACTCGACGCGATCCTGCGCGCTTACGTCGAAGAGGGGCAGGACGCCGCCTCCATCGCGAAGAGCGTCAAGGACAAGGAGTGGGTGTTCGGGCTTTTGGACCGGGTCGACCGCAACGAATACAAGCGCCGGCAGGCGCCGCCGATTTTACGCGTCTCCCCGAAGGCGTTCGGGACCGGGCGCCGTATTCCGATGGCCCGAGGCTCGCACCGGAAATCCGCGTGATCTTCCTCGCCTGTGTTCTCTTCGCGTTCTGGATCATGCTCTCCGGCAAGATCGACGCCTTCCATCTGACGCTCGGCGCGCTCAGCGCCGCGGCGGTCGCCTGCGCGGGACGCCGTCTGAGCGAACTCGAACCGTCGATCACGGGTCTGCACGCGCGCACCTGGCGCCGATGGCCCGGCTATCTGGTCTGGCTGATCAAGGAGATCGTCCTCTCCGCGTGGGACGTCGCGAAGATCGTGCTGACGCCGGGCCTGCCGATCTCGCCGCGCTTGGTGCGCTTTCGCTGCGGCCTCGACCACACCGTCGCCCATCTGACCTTGGCCAACTCGATCACGCTGACCCCCGGCACGGTCACCCTCGACTGCGACGCCGCCGGGGACTATGTGATCCACGCGATCTCGAAGGAAGCCGGCGACGCGCTGACTCCCGCGAAAGGGGAAGGCCAGATGCAGCGCCGCGTACGGGCGCTGTTCGATACCGGATCCGGGGGACCCTCGTGAGCGTCTTGATGCTCTTCGCGGTCGCGCTCGGCGCGGCGATGCTGTTTTCCATGTACCGCTTGATCGCGGGACCGACCCACTTCGACCGGCTCATCGGCCTCGGGCTGATCGGAACGAAGACCACCGTGCTGCTGGTGCTGATCGGGGCGATCAACTCAACCACGAGCCTCGCCGTCGATTTGGCGCTCACCTACGCTTTGGTCAGCTTCATCGGCACGCTCGCGCTGGCGAAGTTCTTCGAGAAGGAGCGTCCCGCGTGAGCCTGCATCACCTGCTCGATGTTTTCGTCTGGCTGATGATGGCCGGAGGGTTCTTCTTCATCGTCGCCGGGATCGCCGGCGTGCTGCGTCTGCCCGACTTCTACACCCGCCTTCACGCGCAGGGCAAGTGCGACACCCTCGGCGTGTCCTTGATGCTCGGCGGCCTCGCGATCCGCGAAGTCGCCCACGGACTTGAGCACGGCCACGACATGCTCGGACCGGTGCTGACCGCCTTGAAGATCCTCGGGATCCTGTTCTTCATTTTGCTGGCCAACCCCACCGCCACGCACGCGCTGGGCCGCGCGGCGCTCTACTCCGGACTCAAGCCCTGGACCGCCGAGGACGGCGCTGCGGAGGATTCCACGCCATGATGCAGCCGCTCGATACGATGTTCTTAGCGCTGCTGATCGTCATCGCCGTCGCGGCGCTGGAGGCCGGCGATCTCCTGGCGGCGGTGATCTTGTTCGGCGCCTTCAGCTTTTTCTCCGCGACCTTTTACGCCTTGGTCGGGGCGCTCGACGTCGCCTTCACGGAAGCCGCGCTCGGCGCGGTGATCGCGACGGTGTTCTTCGTGTCGGCGATCCGCCGTTCCTCGAAAGCGGCGCGCAAGAGGGCCCGGTGAGGTCCCTCTCGTGGATCGCCGTGCTGTTTACCGGGGTGGTGCTGTTTTACACCGCGCCCAGCCTGCCGCCGATCGGCGATCCCGAGAGCCCGGCCTCCTCCCACGTTTCCCCGTACTACATCGAGAACAGCGTCTCGGACATGGCGACGCCGAACCTGGTGACCACCGTCGTCACCGACTACCGAGGATATGACACCCTCGGCGAGACGACCGTGATCATGACCGCGGGGCTTGCCTGCCTGCTCATCCTCGGCTTCTGGACGCCGATGCGGCGGCACCCGACCGAAACGGATCGACTCTCGTTCGGCAGCCCGGTGCTCGACGCCGCGGCGCGTCTGCTCGTTCCTTACATTCTCCTGTTCGCGCTGTACGTGCTGTTTCACGGCCATCACAGTCCGGGCGGCGGCTTCCAAGGCGGAACCTTGCTCGCCGCGGGCGTCATCCTGGTGCGCCTCGTACGCGGACGCGATTGCGGATGGGGCGTCGACCGCGAGCAGGCCGTGCGTCTCGCCTGCTCGGGCGCGTTCCTTTACTACGCGGTCGGCCTGATCACGATGCTGATGGGCCATCTCTTCCTCGACTACTCGAAGCTGCCGCTGCCGCTGACGGCGGCGATGCGGCGCAACATGGGCATCCTCGGCGTGGAAATCGGAGTCACCGTCGCGGTCGCCGGAACGATGATCCTGATCTTCGACTGCCTGCACGCCACTCCCCACGAGGATCGCGAAGCCGAAGTCTCCGCCGAACGCGCGGGGGCGGAGGGACATACGTGAGCGCGTTTTACGAGATCGCCAACTACTGGGGCGTCGCGATCCTCTTGCTGGTGGGCCTGCACGGAATGCTCGCGCGCCCCAATCTCATGCGCAAACTGATGGCCATGAACATTTTCCAGGTGGCCGTGATCCTGTTCTATCTCTCCTTCGCGGAGAAAACCGGCGCGTCCACGCCGGTGGCGCCTCACGGGCTGCTGCATCCTCTCGCGGCCGACTTCATCAACCCGCTTCCGCACGCACTGATGCTGACCGCCATCGTCGTCGGCGTCGGAACGACCGGCGTCGGGCTGGCGCTGCTCGTCTCCATTTACCGCCGCTACGAGACGCTCGAAGAGCCGGAGCTTCTCGAAAAGATGCGCCGGGAAAACGCCTGATGCTCTTGGACGCGGTTCCCTTCCAAGACACGATCGGCCTCGCCGCCCAACTGATCCGCCGCGCGATGCCCGCGATGGTCCTGATCCCGCTCGGGGCGGCGATGCTTTCGCCGATCCTCGCCGCCCGCTCTCCCCGCGCCGCGCGCTTTTTCGGAGGGGGGGCGCTGCTGCTCAATTTCTTCCTCTCGCTCTTGGTCTCCAACCTGGTCTGGTGGCAGGGGCCGATCCACTACCACTTCGGCGGCTGGGCCCCGCCGATCGGCATCGAGTACTCGGTCGACGCGGTCGGCGCGATGATGGCGCCCCTGGTCGCGTTCTTCGCGCTGCTCTCGTTTGCGAGCGCGTCGCGGCTCGAAAAAGAATGGACCCCGTCGCATGGCGGGGCCTTCCAAGCGCTCTACCTGCTGCTTTCGGCCGGACTCATGGGCATCGTCGTCACCGGGGACCTCTTCAACCTTTACGTCTTCCTGGAGATCTCGTCGCTTTCGACCTACGCCCTCGTCGCCGCGGGCGAGGACCGGGCGAAGGTCGCGGCGTTTCGCTATTTGATCATCGGCAGCGTGGCGGCGACGTTCTGGGTGTTCGGTCTCGGGTATCTGTACGCGCTGACGGGAACGCTCAACATGGCGGACATGGCCGAGCGCCTGCCGGCGGTGATCGGCTCCCGCGCCGCCGTCGCCGGACTCGCGTTCATCGTCGCCGGACTGGCGATCAAGATGGCGCTGTTCCCGCTGCACGGCTGGCAGCCCGACGCGTACACCTACGCCCCGCCCGGTGCGATGCCGTTTATCTCGGCGATCATGGCGAAGGTCAGCGCCTACGCGCTGTTTCGCGTGCTCTACGATGTTTTTCTGAAAGCGGGCCCCGCAGGCGAGGCCCTCGAACTCCTCGGCTGGGTCGCGGCCCTTTCGATCCTCGCGGGTTCGGTGCTGGCGCTCGGCCAACGGGACATCCGCCGCATGCTCGCCTATTCCAGCGTCGCCCAGATCGGCTACGTCCTGCTCGGATTCTCGATCGGCAACGCGTTCGCGGTGACCGGAGCGCTGCTGCATATGGTCAACCACGCGGTCATGAAGAGCTGCTGCTTCGCCGCCCTCGGCGCTTTCCGCGCGAAGACCGGACGCGCCGACGTCGACGGCGTGGCCGGGCTCGCCAAGGAGATGCCCTGGACCGCCGCGGCGTTCACGATCGCGGCCTTGGGGATCATCGGCATCCCGCCTCTGTGCGGCTTCTTCAGCAAGTATTACTTGATCCGCGGAGCGGTGCAGGCTTCGGCGTGGCCGTTCGTCGCGGTGTTCGGCGTCAGCAGCGTGCTCGGCACGGTCTATTTCTTCCGGATCATCGAATCGCTGTACCTGCGCTCCGCCGATCAGGGAGCGAAGCGGGAAATCGCCCCGCTTTCCGTGATCGCGCCGGCGCTGCTTTTGGCGGGGCTGGTGCTCGCGCTGGGCGTCTTCAGCCAGGACGTCGTCGGGAACTTCGTCCCGATCATCGTCGGCGCCGGAGGACCGTCGTGAACGACACCCGCCCGCTTTGGGCCGTGCTTGTTTCGCTGGCGGCCGTCGGACCGATTTTGCTTTCGGACAAGCGCCCCAACCTGCGCGAGGCGTGGTCGTTTATCGCCGCCGCGCTCAAGTTCGGCTTCGTCGTCTCGCTGCTGCCGGCTGTGCTCGCCGGCGGGACGCCGGAATGCAAACTCCTGGACCTCGCTCCGGGCATCGCTTTGCATCTTCGTGCGGATCCCGCCGGCATGGTGTTCGCGCTGCTCGCATCCACGCTCTGGATCGTCACGACGCTCTACTCCATCGGCTATATGCGCGGAGGGAAGTCCCCGCATCAAACCGCCTACTTCGCGAGTTTCGCGGTCTGCGTCTCGTCGGCGATCGGCATCGCCTTCGCGGCGAACCCGCTGACCTTCTTGCTGTTTTTCGAGCTGCTGACGGTCGCCACCTACCCGCTCGTCGTGCACAACCGCAGCGAGGAGGCCGTCCGCGGAGGCCGCAAATACCTGGCCTACACCTTCATCGCGGCGCAATGCCTGCTGGTCGCGGTGGTGTGGTCGACCTTTTTGGTCCCGGGCGCGACCTTCCAGGCAGGAGGCTTTCTCGCAGCCTCGGGCGCGACCCCCGCGCAGCTGCGCATCCTGCTGCTCCTCTTCATGATCGGCATCGGCGTGAAGGCCGCAATCATGCCCCTGCACGGCTGGCTGCCCGCCGCGATGGTCGCGCCGACCCCGGTCAGCGCCCTCCTGCACGCCGTCGCCGTCGTCAAGGCCGGCGCGTTCGGCTGCGTGCGCGTGCTCGTCTTCATCTTCGGCCCGTCGCTTTTGCGTGAAATCGGGATGGACTGGCTGATCGCCTCGGTCGCCGCGGCGACGATCGTCGGCGGCTCGCTGCGCGCTCTCGGCGAGGACAACCTCAAACGCCGGTTGGCCTACTCCACCGTCAGCCAGCTTTCCTATATCGTGCTCGGCGCCGCGCTCGGCTCTCCCGCCGCGATCGCCGGTGCGATTTTCCACATCGCGGCGCACGGGTTCATGAAGATCACTTTGTTCTTCTGCGCCGGCTCCATCTACACCCGAACGCACTACACCGAGATCGCCCAACTCGCCGGTCTCGGGAAGCGCATGCCGATCACGATGGGCGCGTTCACGCTCGCCGCCCTCGGCCTCGCGGGCACTCCCCTGTTGGCGGGGTTCGTGAGCAAATGGAACCTCGCGCTGGGTGCGATTCACAGCGGCAACGAGGTGTTCGTCGCGATCCTCGTGCTCAGCGCGTTCTTGAACTTCGCCTACTTCTTCCCGATCGTCTACACCGCCTTCTTCGAAGGAGACAAGGGCGAGACGGTTCGCTTCGACGAGACGCACGTCGCCGTGTGGCTGCCCCCGGCGTTGACGGCGGTCGCGGCGCTCGCGCTCGGAATGTTCCCGGATTTCTTCTGGTCCTTCTACACCCTCGCGTGGACGGCCGCGAAAGCGGCGACGGGGCTCGGATGAGCGCCGCTCCAGACGCGATCGGCCGGCGGCAGGGCCTGAAGATGACGCTCGGCGGGATGATCGGCCTGACGCTGTGCATGGACGCCTCGCTTTACCTGCGCGCCCGCCAGACCGCGCAGCACGCGGCGGAACACGCCGCGCCGCACGCCCCGTTTTGGATGTCCTTCCCCGGATTCGAACTGGTGTTCGGCGTCCTGGCCGCCTTCGCGCTCGGACTCGTCGCGAAACTGATTCTCTTTCCGCTGCTCAAACGCGATGAAAACTACTACGACGACGCGCCCGCGGAGGAGACATGATCGGCGCGCACCCTTCCATTGCGCTGTTCGCCGCCGCGCTCGCGCTGCCGTTTTTGAAGGGGTCGGCGCGCCGCTGGGCGATGATCCTGGGGCCCTCGCTGGGGTTGGCGCTGCTCTCGGGGCTCGGGGACGGGTCCACCTTGTTTCACGCACTCCCCGGCTTCACCTTGGAATTGCTGCGCGTCGACGCGCTGAGCCGGCTGTTCGGGACGGTGTTCTGCCTCGTCGGGGTCTTCGGCATGCTCTACGCCTCCCACCTGGAAGAATCGGGGGAGGCCGCCTCCTCGCTGGCGCTGATCGGGGGATCGCTCGGCGTCGTCTTCGCGGGAGACTGGCTCACGATGTTCGTCTTCTGGGAACTGATGAGCGTTTTTTCGGTGTTCGTGATCTGGTACGCCGGCACGCCCGAAAGCCGCCGCGCGGGAGTGCGCTACCTGCTGCTCCATGTGCTCGGCGGCGGAACCTTGTTCGCGGGGATTCTCCTGCACCGGGCGGGGGGAGGAGCGGAGGCGTTTGCGTCTTTGACCGGAGAGGCGATGACCCCGGGCGCATGGCTGATTTTGGCCGGGATCGCGGTCAACGCGGCGATCCCGCCGCTGCACACCTGGCTGACCGACGCCTACCCCGCGTGTTCGGTCACCGGCAGCGTCGTGCAGAGCGCGTTCACGACGAAGACCGCGGTCTACGCGTTGATCCGCGCCTTCCCGGGACAACCCGTTTTGATTTGGTTCGGCGCGGGGATGGCCGTTTACGGCGTGTTTTACGCGATCTTCTCCAACGACATCCGCCGCCTGCTCGCCTATCACATCGTCAGCCAGGTCGGCTTCATGGTCGCCGGCATCGGCCTCGGCACCGCCCTCTCGCTCAACGGCGCCGCGGCGCACGCGTTCTGCCACATCCTCTACAAGGGCCTGCTGTTTATGAGCGCCGGCGCGGTCGTCGCCGCGGCCGGCACCGGGAAGTTGACCGAACTGGGCGGACTCGCGCGGAAGATGCCGGAGGTCTGCGTGTTTTTCTTCGTCGGCGCGCTCTCGATTTCGGGATTGCCCCCGTTCAACGGCTTCGTCAGCAAAACGATGACGATTCACGCCTTCGGCGCGGCGCACCGGATCGGGCCCGAACTGATGCTGGAACTCGCCTCGGTCGGAACCTTCCTCTCCATCGGACTCAAGCTCGGCTGGTTCGCGTTTTTCGCCGAAGCGAAAACCGAGAGGAAGCTCCGACCCGTGCCCAAGAACATGGTCGCCGCGATGGGCGGCCTGGCCGGTCTGTGCCTGCTCTTCGGCGTCTGGCCGGATTTGCTTTACCGCGCCCTTCCGTTCGCCTCCGAGTACCGTCCGTACACCGCCGACCGAGTGCTCGGCTCGATCGAACTGCATCTGGGGACCGCGCTCGGTTTCTGGATTCTGCTCAGCCTGCTCGCGGTCAAGCCCAAGATCGCGCTCGACGTCGATTGGCTTTACCGCAAACCCGGCGCGGCCGTCCTCTCCTTCGCCGTCGCGCTCCTCAAAGGAGTCGGCGCTCTCGCGCAAACCCGGGGCGTGGACGCGGTCTACGCGGCCGTTCCCGGCGAGTACGACGCGGACGGCAAGCGCGTCCCGGTCGGCCTCACGTTGTTTTGGATCTCGCTCTTCGTCGCCCTGCTGGCCTTCTACTCCTGGACCTGACGACGCCCGCGTCTTCGGCTACTTTTTTCCGACGACATAGGCGATCCAGGACTCGCACTCTTCGCCGGTCTCCACGCGCGTGAACTCGGAATTGCCTTGTCCGGTCGCTTCGTCGGTCCCTTCCCAATAGACGAAGCTCTCAGAGAATCCGACCTCTTCCATCAGATCGCGCAGTTCGGGGATCGTCCACATCCGCCAGTCGTAGGTGAAGACGCGTTTGATCTTCTTGCGTCCCTCGGGCTTGAAGTGGATGTGAAAGCGGGCGTGGTGCGTGACGGGATCGAAATCGACCTGATCCCAATAGTAGGTGAAGCCGCTGTGCTTCGTGGCGTCCTCGATCGCGCTCTGGCACTCGCTTCCGCCGAAACAGTCGAGAATCAGAAGTCCGTCCGGATTGAGGGAGTCGAGGCAGCACGTGAGATACCTCTTCATCTCCAAACGCTTCTTGAAGATGAAGTAGGAGAAGTTGAGCGCGTTGATCAGGTCCGCTTTCGGGGCCCGCGGATCCATCACGTTGAGGTTGTGGATGTTCACGCGCTTCTGTTGTTCGCGGGTGAGCTTCGCGAGGTATTTTTCGCGGCCGTACTCGATCGGCTCCTCGTCGAGGTCCAGGCCGTGCGCGACATATTTCTCGCCGAGCTTCGCCCACGCGCAGCACAACGCGAAGGTGCCGCAAAAGTCCTCGCGCAGCGTGTGGGGGGTGCGGCCCGCCAGTTCGCGATAGGTGTCCCGGAAAAACTTTACGTCTTCGTCGGGCTGCTGCACCGCGCGGATGTAGTAGTCGTACTTATCGAACATCCGGTGCGACAGCGCTTCTTCCAAGGATTTCGAGCTCATGTCCGATTATAGGAAATCGTTCGCATGGGGCCCCGCTATCTAGCACCCCTCAGCGCGAGAATCTCCGTACGCCGACGCTCGAAGCCGACGGCGGCGGCCTCGTCTTGGGCCATGCGCGCGAGGGCCGCGCTGTCGGCCAGGACCGTCGTGGAATAGGGATCGAGTTCGCGGGCGCGCGCGATCGCCGACAACGCCGCGCTGAGACAATCCTCGCCGGCGAGAGTCCCGCCGACGGCGCAGGCCAGCCCGCTCAGATGCGGCCCGCGGACATCGCCCGGGTGGCGGCGCTTCACGATGCCCGAAAGCGTAAAGAGCTCTTTCGCCAGCGGGGCGCGCACGATCTCGGGAGCTCTTTGCACCAGCATCGCGAGCACGGTTGCGTAGGAGGATCCGTATTCGGCATAAAACGGATTTTTGCGGATCGCGCTCCGGTAGGCGGTGATCGTCGTGTCCATGTCGCCCTTCGCGCGCGCGGTTTCGGCGACTTGGCGCAGACGATCCGTATAGAAGAGATCCGCGGAAAGCGCCAGCCCCGCGACGGCGACGGCGGCGAAGGCCGCGCCGACGGCGCGCGCATCGAGCGAGAACTTCGAAGGCTCAACGCGGGAGACGATCCAACCGGAAAAAACGCTCAAGGATACCAGCGCGGAGAAGGAAACGGGGTTCACCTTGGCTTGAAGGAAAACGCCCAACAGCGCGCCCCCGAGCGCGGCGAACAACGCGCGCTCCGGCCCGTCCCGGGACAACGCTCCCGCGAGTCCCGCGCAGAGCGTCCACAGCAGGAACCCGTAGGCGAGCAGGCCCAGCCCTCCCGTCGTCGCGGCGACGTGAAGGAAATCGTTGTGCGCGTCCGCCTGTCCCGCGACGGGTCCGAGCATCCTCACATGGGCCTCGGTGCGGTGCTTGCGGAATCCGATTTCAAACGCGTCCGGTCCGACCCCAAAAACGGGATGCTCGGCGGCGATGCGGACGGCGGTCTTCCAGACCTCGACCCGCGACCGGTCCGCCTGGGTTCTCGCCGTCCCGATCAGAGACGCCAGCACCGCGACGGCGGTCAACGCGGCCGCGCCCGCCGCGATGTTTTTCCCGGAGAGGAACACGCGCGAGAGGGCGCGCTGAGAGGCGATCCAGGCGAAGAGACTGCCCACCGTCGCCCCGATCATCGCACCGCGGGATCCGCTGAAAAGAAGTCCCGCCCAGACCGCGCCCGTCGCGACGATTCCCAACACCCGGTCCGCGCGGTTTTGGCGAAGCGAAAAATACAAAGCCGTCGGCGCGAAGGGGATCAAGGCGGATCCCAAATAAACCGGACCGCCCAAGGTGGAGATCACCCGCCCTGAGATCGTCCCGTGGCCCGCGGCGGGAAGCACCGGTTCCACGCCCAAGGCCTGAAGCCCCGCGTAGACGCCGCAGAGAACAGCCGCCGCAAGCCCGAGTCTCAGCACGCGCAGGATCGTCTCGTGTGAATCGAAGCGGCCCGCGGCGAAATAGAGGGAAAGGTAGAGGGAGACCGGCAGCACCCCGCCGAGAAAGTAGACATAGCCGCCGGAGAGACTGCGCAGCGGATCCTCCGAGAACGCGGCGCACACGAGCGTCGCCGCCCCGCAGGCGAGGGCGGCCCCATCGGCGCGCCGAAAATTCAAGCGCCGACTTTGGATCCCGAGCAGCACGCCCGCCCAGGCGGTCAAAACCCCGAGTCCGGTCGCGATCAGTTTCGGGATGCCGTAGGCATCGGGGACCTTGATCGTGAAAACCAGCAAGGCCCCGGCGATCGCCAAGACAAGCCCCGCCCGACCGATCGTCTCCGCTGAGCCGCGCTCCGCCGTGTTCACCCTAAAATCCTATCACTTCCCAACGGAGCGCGGTCTCAGCGCCGCCGTCAGCCGCCGGGTTTCGCCCGGCGTGAGATCGCGCCAGAGACCCGGCGCGAGCCCCTTCAGCGTGAGATCCCCGATGCGCACGCGCAAAAGGCGCAAGGTCGGATGACCGACATGCGCCGTCATCCGCCGGATCTGACGGTTGCGCCCTTCGGTCAGACGGATTTCAAGCCACGCCGTCGGCACGGTTTTCCGGAAGCGGATCGGAGGATCCCGGGGCGGCAGTTGGGGCTCGAGCGCAAGCGCCTTCACCTTGCAGGGCCGGGAGTGCCCGCCCTGGATCACAACCCCGGAGGCGAGCCGGGCGATCGCGGAGGGCGGGGGGACGCGCTCCACCTGCGCCCAATAGGTCTTCTCGTGCTTGAACTTCGGATCGGTCAGCCGGTGCTGCAATCCGCCGTCGTCGGTCAAGAGCAGCAGCCCTTCGCTGTCATGATCCAGCCGCCCCGCCGGGTAGACGCCTTTCGGAAGGCGGAAATAGGCGAGCGTCTTCTTCTCGCCGTCCGGCGAGAATCGGCAGACGACGCCGTAAGGCTTCCAAAAGAGGACGATGCGCGGCATGTTCTATAATGAACAATCTTTTTTAACGGCGAGCAACCTCGGAGGCCGACGATGGGATCCAAAAACTACCTGAAGCAGGACGCCCCTTTCCGGGTGCCGACCGACGACGGGAAACTGATCGAAGAACACTTCGGCGGCGCGAGCCTCAACGGCGCCGCCTTCAGCGTCGCACATATGGTCGCCCCGCCGGGGTGGGGGGAGCCCGCCCAGAAACCCGATTTCGACGAGATCACGATGGTCGTCCGCGGCCGCAAACGCATCGAAGTCGACGGGGAGGCCGTGGAGCTCGGTCCCAACGAATCCATCCTCGTCCGCCGCGGGGCGCGCGTGCGGTACTGCAATCCGTTCGCGGAAGAACTGGAATACTGGTCGGTCTGCATCCCGGCCTTCTCTCCCGAGACCGTCCACCGCGAAGACCCGGCGGCTTAGGCGATCTTCTCCCGCCGCACCCGTTTCATCGGCGGTAGACGCTCAACTGTCCCCGGGGACAGTCGTCGTTTCCCGCGCGTCACGCTGCTCCCATCGGGGTGGTTTTGGAATTTTGAAATTTACCGGCGTTCGTTAAGGGCGCGTTCGCGCGGGAGCGCCGAGCCGTTTCCGTTCGAGTTCGCGTGTTTTCGCGCCAGCGAAAACCGCGAACCTGGCGCACGAGGCGCCACGCAGTCGCGCACGAAGCGCGAAAGAAAATCCGTTCAATAGACGCGAAACCGCTACGCGATCTTCTCCCGCCGCACCGAGCGGCTGAACCGACGCGAGAGGGCCTCGATCGCGCGTTCGTCGGGGACCCAAAACAGATCCCAGGAATAGTCCGCCCGGCGAAACAGCGGACGGTCCGAGACGAGAATCGAGCCGGTCCGCTCGCGGTTGACCCACAGGTCGAACAAAGACACAGGCGCGCCGGTTCTCATGTCGGAGAGGACGGGAATTTCCCAGAGCGCCCGCTTGAAGCGGTCCGGGCGATCCCGCTCCGGTTGGGTCAAGACCTCCGCGCAGCGCTCCAGCGTCCAGTAGGTCCATTCCCCGAAACCCACCATCCACTCCTGATCCGGCGCGAGCGCGGCCTGGCGCCGGAGCGTCGCGGCGCGCAGACCCGCCGCTTTGAGGAGCAGGCGGCGGGCCTCCCCGCGCAGGAAGGAACGCGCGGCCTCGAACTTCGCGTCCTGCACGAACCCCGCCAAGGACGCCGTCAAGCGCAGATCATCATCGTCGAGAAATCCCCAAACGCCGACCATCGGCCCGGCGAACGGCAGCCTCTGGACCAAGACGCCGTAATGGCACCACTCGATCTCCCCGTGTTCGCCGCCGACGAGTTCCAAAAATCCATGCCGGGATCCGTGATCGAAGCGAAGCGAGATTCCTTTGCCGCTCGGCTGAGCGCGCCGCTGCAACTCCCCGTAAAACCGGAGCTGTGCGCGGCCGTACCCGCTCGCGGCGGTCGCGCGCGCCAGCCCCTCGCGAATCGCGTCCGGCGCCTCGCCCCGCGGCCACAACACGCGCAGCGCCGTTTCGCCGCCGTCGGCTCCGCCCTCCAAGGCTTCCAAGCGGTCCTGGTCCAAACCGGTGATGCAAAGACGCAGGCGCTGCTCCAGCGGGCCCGATACCGTCCGGATCTCGGTCGCGCCGAGCCGCAGCGCGCCGAGAATGCCGAAGCCGAAATGCTTCAAGCGCGGATCGGCGCGTTCTTCTTCCGGCGAAAATCCCGCCGTAGGGATCCCGAAGCTCCGGGCGGGTAAAGGGCCTGCCGTCGAAACGAAAACTCAGTTCCTTTCCGTCGAAGTCGAACGCGATGCGCCGGGCGCCAGAGGCCTCGGCCGTGCGAATCCAGCAGTTGACGAATTGCCCGGGTTCGGCCAGTTGGAACGCGCTCAGCTTTTCAAGCGCCTTCGCGCGGTCGACTCGAAACGATCCCGACTCGACCAGTTCGCCGCGTTCCTCCGCGTCCATTCCGCTAGCATAGCTCCCGGCGGAGGATTTCGCCATGCGACGGAGTTCCTCCATGTTCCCGTAGTTTCAAGGACGGAATGCCCCCAACGGCGCGGACGCCCCCGCGGGGGGCGTCCAGCCTCGGCGCGCAAGCGCGCCGAGGGGAAATACGAGAGTTGCCCTCGGCATAATGGATTTTACGCCGGCGGGCTCCAGGCGACGCGCTCCCG
>PFUL01000138.1 GCA_002790095.1 Elusimicrobia bacterium CG_4_9_14_3_um_filter_62_55
GCTGACGCGCCGAGGCGGACGGCGCCGCGAGCAGAAGGAGCAGCAGCAAAGGCTTCATCGATAGAATCTACTAAATGGCGCGACGACGAGGGAGCTCAACGGCAGAGCAAATCCCCCGGGTCTGCTGAGCGCTTTACTCTCCCCGCTCGCATCGGCGGCCGCCCGACAACCCATCCAGCAACGCGACACCAGGCTGTCGCGGTCGCATTCTATGCTTTCGAGCGAAACAGTCGTGAACCTACCGCACGGAGGGATAGATATGCGCCTCACCAGAATCGCCGCGTTGCTTGCCGTCACTGTCGGCGCGACGGCTTGTACGTCCTATGTGAAGACCTATGACGCCCGGAGCAACCTTCTGGGCTCGTGCGTGGCTAGAAAGGGTTTGCTCTTCGGCGGACGGGCGAACTGCGCGGGTTTTGCGAACCCCAATATCCAGGATCTGAAGTAGTTCGGGGGAAAGACGATGAGCGAATCCCACTACATAGAGGAATGCGGCCGGGGCTTCCGGGTGAAGCACAAAGCGGAGGACGGCTGGATCGTCTTCCGGATTGATCTGAACAGTCGCGGGGTCTACACCCCGCATCTGCCTGCCTTTTTGCTGGCAGAAGCCCCGCAGGCCGTGGTCCGCAGCGACTTATACTACGACGTCGGCTGGAGCGACGGCGGAAGGCGGACGCTCCTCAGCGAGATTCCATGGAAGCGCCGGGGTCTCGGCTTCGCGGAGACCGGTTGGTTCGGCGAACTGGATTTGGAGTGGCGGGGAACGCACATCCACTACGGCCGCTACACGCGCCAACGTTATCAAGGGTTCTCGTCCACGGACACCACGTGGATCGCCACGAAGGACCGCGCGGCGTTCGAGGACCTCCAGCGCGCCTTGGTGCGCTTCTACCGCCGGCATTTCAAGGCGCGCAAAGATATCAACATCGTGAACGGGGATTGGATCAAGAAGCCCAAATTGTCGTGGAGCGACCTGATTCTCCCCGAGCGCATGGCCGAGGAGATACGCACGGGCGCCGAGTCGTTTATCTCGGCGCGGGCACAGTACAGGGGCTTAGGCCTTCCGTACCGCCGAGGCTTTCTGTTCGCCGGGCCGCCGGGCGTCGGTAAGACTTTCGCGGCCAAGGTGATCTTCTCGCAACTGAGAGCGAGCGCCTATGCGTTCGACTTGAAGGCGGAGATCGACGATGACGAGTTGCGCCGGGCCTTCCGGTGTGCTTCCGAGGACACGCCGTCGGTGCTGCTGCTCGAGGACCTGGACAGGATTGTGGATAGCAAGAAGGTATCGATGTCCTATTTCTTGAACCTGCTGGACGGCCTGCAGCCCAGGGAGGGCGTCCTCGTGATCGCGACGACCAACGCGCCGGAGAATTTGGACCAGGCACTCCTGCACCGTCCCAGCCGCTTTGACCGCGTTTGGCATTTCCCGCTGCCCGGGCGCATCGAAAGACTGCGCCTCCTGGAGAAGAAAGGCCGCAAGCACTTCTCTGGAGACGCTTTGCACCGCGCGGCGGACCGGTCGAGCGGGTTCACCATGGCGTACACGCAGGAGGCCGTCGTGAGCGCGCTATTGTCCGCCGTTCACGAGAAGCGGCCGCCGCAGGACTCTGATCTGGCCGTGAGTGTCGAGATCCTCGCCCGGCAAGTTCGCGAAAGCCGAAAAAAGGACGGGGCGATTAAGGCGGAGTGCCAGGTCGGGTTCGCCGCTGCGAACGGCATGCGCTCGCAGTAGAGTTTACGGTGCGCAGCGACATTTGGGAGAATATTGCGGCGTGGTGAAGAACAAGGACTACTCGAAGAAGTTGTCTCGGTTCGTGCGGATATTGAACAAGTTGGAGACCGACGGGAAGGTCTCCACCCGGTCTTTGGCCGCCGAGTTCAACGTCAGCATGCGGACGGCTCAGAGGAGCATCGAGATCCTCGACCAGGCTGGATTCCCTTTGTATTCGACGAGCAAAGGCAGCTACTCCTTCATGCCTGGATTCTCCCTCAAGCATATGCCCCTTAGCGGCGAGGAAGCCTCGCTCCTCGCATTTCTGTGCGATGTGACGCAGTCGATGGGCGGCAAGTTCGCGAACTCGTTCAAGAGCTTGTCGGCCAAGGCCGTCATGGGAGGAAACGGCGCCTCCCCCTACCACGCGATCCCTACGGCGGCCGCGAGGAGGGACTGTCCGGCGATGGCCGACGTTCAGGCGGCCGTGGAGGAATGCCGCGAGATCGAGGTCCGCTACTCAAATGGGAAGGTCCACCGCCTGCGCCCGCTCAAGATCATCTACGCCGACGGCTTCTGGTACCTGATCGCCGGCAAGAAGGGTAAAGCGGACTTCCGCACCTTCCGCATGGACCGCATCCAGTCGGTCGAGCCTCGCCAAGAGAACTTTCAGCCCCCCAAGAACTTCATGCGGAAGCTGGCTCAGGGCACCAGCATCTGGTCCGGCACTGATGCGAAGCGCGAGGTCAAGGTCCGGCTCAGAGTTTCCCCGGAAGCGGCCGAGTTTTTCCATGCGGCGCAGTACCTTCCGCGCCAGACGATTATCAAGACCCGGCGCGACGGCTCGCTTCTCGTCGAGACGACGGTCAGCCATTTCATGGAGGTCATCCCCGTCGTTCAACGGTGGATTCCCCACGTCGGCGTGGTCAAGCCGCGGGCCCTGCGGGAAGAAGTTCGACGGGCGCTGCGGCAGTATCTCCGGAGGGTGTGACTAGATGGCTGCGAGGGCGACATCACGGCAGGATGAAATCTCCGTACAGACAATAGACCGGTTGCTTCGGCACCGAGACTACAAGGCCTTGTTCCGCCCGGCGAGGTTCGACCTCTTCGATCTGCTCGACAAAGCCATCGTGGAAAACTCGTGGTCGGCCGTCCTTGCCTTCCTCTGCGACTCGATGGAAAACCACAGATTGGGCATTGACTTCTTTAAGGAATGGCAGGCTGCTATAGAAAATGAGTCACGCCCGCAGGGCGGCCATGGATTTCGAATTCCGCGTCGCGGCATTTCTTCAATCCGCGCCAAGTTCCAGTGGTCTGCTCAGCCCTGGTCGCCGCGGATTATAGACATTGTGATCGAACTTCGGGGAGCTCTTGGGGACCCGCTTTGTGTTTTGGGTATCGAGAATAAGTTGGATGCCCCCGAGCAAAAGGATCAGTTGGAGGCTTACCAAACGGTCTTGACGAAAGCCTACCCTTCCTCCTGCCGCAAGGCCGTCCTCTATCTCACTCCGGATGGGCGTGAAGCGAAGACCGCCTCGGGGGAAAAGCACTGTCCCTGTATACCTATTTCCTATGAGACCGTCGCCGTGGCTTGTCGGAAAGTCGCCGGAAAGACTACGGGCGCGCTCCGCGTCCTATTGACCAGTATGGATCGGCACATCTCGAAGGAGGATTCGCGCATGGGACTCAAAGGTCATGTAAAAAAACTTCTCGCGAGCGAAGAGCACAAGTTAGCGCTTCAAGCTATCGTAAAGCACACGCCCTTTCTTAGAAAGGAACTGGATTGGTTCCAAGAGGAAATCATTCACGTCCGTAAGAAAAGGAAATACCCCAAAGGGCATATTACTTTCGACACATATCCGCACGATGCTCCAAATCCGAGTGAGATCAAAGTCTGGTTTGATGAGTTGGACGAATTGGCAATGAAGACGCGCGGATTTTTCATTGGTTTCATCGTGGGGACCGATGACCCCGAGCCCGTTATCGGCTCGGAATATTCGCTTCGCGTCGTGGCGTGGTGTGGGAATGACAAGGCAGTAAAGCAGCGCGCAAAGAAATTCGCAGAGGCCCTCCATGATGGAACTCCGGAGTTTCCCTGGCGACGAAGGTGGGTGCAATTCGAACCGCTTTGGTATGGGGGGCGGCAATATCGGTTGAAAGATTTAGGGAAGCATGACGCGAGAGAGTTGGCCCGGGTGGTAAATGACGGTATCAAAGAGAAATACCAAGAATTGAAGAAGTGCGCGAGGAAATCGTCGTTCATCAAGCCTCCCTCGGCCCAACGGCGCCGGTGATTTTCGGAAATTCCTGACTCTGAGAAAATTCCGGCGCGAGGGGGTGCGCCCGAATTCCTTGCCAACCTTCTGGATGGCGTCCTGGAGAGGGGCGCGATTGATGCTGTTTGGATCTCCTGTCGTGGTGCCTCTTCTTCCGATTTATGCCGCCACCGGTCCGCAGCACTTCTTGAACTTCTTCCCTGAGCCGTACGGACAAGGGTCGTTGCGGCCGACCTTGGGGAGCGCGAACTTGGCCAATTGCTCGGCGAGCCAGTCCATGGCTCCGGTCGCCTTCTTCCACGCGGGCAGGCACTCCGAAACGGCATAGACCGCCTCGGACTCTCCGCCCATCTGGAGACTGTCCGGCATGCGGCGGGGAAGCCGCTTCTTGCCTAGGAGGTAGTCGGGGAAGTGTTTGTTTTGCCCAAGGGCCTCGCGCAGCGCGGCGGCGGACTCATGCGAGGAACCGCGGCGAACGAACGTCGCCACGACCTTAATGAGCAGGAACTCTAAGCTGCAGTCGTTCTTGTAGCGCGCGAAGGTGTCCTCCATCTCCTCGAAGCGGCCAAGCTCGCCAAGCCGCGCAAGGAGGATGTAGCGCATCCCCTGGTTATCGTTGGGATTCAGGCGGAGCATCTCCCGCCAGTGGTCGATCGCGACTTCGTGCTCGCCGAGCTGCCATAAGCAACGAGCCAGTTCCGCGCGGGCGCGCATGTAGGGCCGGGACTCCAGCATTCCCCAGAAGTGGCCGACCTGCTGTTCGAAGAACTCCGGTCCCAATGCCCGTTCGCCGGCCTCCAGACCTTTCTGATAGAGCGCACGCTCCTCCTCCAGCGTCCCGCCCGTCTCCTCGGCGAGAAGGTTGTAGGCGTCGGCGCAGTCGGGGGAGAGCTTGAGCGCTCGCCGGGCCAGCTTCACCCGTATCTTCGGACTTGGGTGCTCGAACGCGTCGTACATGACGCCTTGCGCGACCTCCAGTGCGCTGCGGGGAGCCGGGGCCTCGTCCAACTCGCCGCTTTCCCGGAGAGCTTCGAGATAGCGATTCCCCTCCTCAGCGGACTCAAATACTTGTCCCTGCAGCCTACGGGAGAGATTGTAGGTCGCCCGTTCCATGGCGCGCCGGTCCCAGCGCTTTTCGGGCTGCCGCAGTTTGGCGGGAGTCACCTCGTTCGTAATCGCGTCGCAGGCCGCCGAGACCATCTCGAGTTGCGCCTTGGCCCTGACCGCGAAACCGAGCGCGAGGCCGAGAGGTTCCAGCAGGCGCGCGGTTTCTTCGCCGCGTAGGTGAAGTTCCCGGGGAAGGGCTCCGTTGCGTTCCGCGGCGCCGAGCACGGCGTCGGAGAGCGCTTGGTGGACCGGCGTTTCAGCGTCGCAGACCAAGGCGTTGAGAATGAAGCCGGACTCGGCGTCGGCGACCATCGTGTTGCGGGCGAGATAGGGCCGCTCCCTGTCCATCATCACGCCGGGGAAGAAGGACGCACCGGCCTCCCAGGCGCCTTCGCGGCGCAAATTCATGCCGCGCATTGCCGCAACGCGCTCCGAATCCAGCACAAGCGGCCGGGGCTCGGGGCGCTCATAGACCGGCTCGGGCTCCCAGGCCGTATCCAACTGCCGGTCCGGAGCGGCCGTCCAGCACAGGACTTGCCCTGGGCGTTCCGCCAGATCGACTCCCTCATCCTGCGCCTTTCGGGCGATCTCCGTACCGCAGCGCAGGGCGAGGACGAGAAACTTCGCCTCAGCCTCGTCCAAATGCCAGGGGGCGAATCCGGGTAGGTGGCTGCGAAACCGCGGCCACGCCCTGCGCCCGCGGAACTTGAGGCCAAGCTTCTTGATGGTCTCGCGGTCCGCTTGTTCCAGTTCCTCGCGGTCCGCGAACTCGGCCATAAGGCAGTTCTGGGCCGCCATGATCTCGCCGCTCTCCAGGTCGAACTCGCGCCTCTGCATGCGGCGGTGGATGTCGAAGCCCTCTGCGCCGCGGTAGACGCACAGCGCGTAGACTTCGCCGAGCGCGCCCAAGACGCAAGCGTAGCCGGTTTGGCGGGTCGCTGTTTCCCGGACGGCGAAGAGCTCGCTGTCGTTGAAGGAGTCCCAGGGCTCCAGCGCGGCGAACTCGGCCGCGGCCGAGTAGAGATCTCTAAAGATTTCGAGCGGCACTTCGGGAATCTTCGGCATGGTCTACTCCTTCCTGAGTCTCATTAGAACGGCTCCGGCTGCGCGAAGGCTCTGGAGCCTTTCGGCAGCGTGAACGTGATTTTAGCGTTTTGTGAAGGTGTTCGCGTTGGTGAACGACCGAGGCCCTAACCGTCGAGGATTTGGCCCGCCTCCTGCGGAAGGAGGCGGGCGGTTGAGAAGGGCTGGATGTGCCGGCACCGGACGCGGGAAACATCCCCTCCGGCTTGACCGAGAAAATAAGTACAATCATTGCAACGCGCCGAGGTAGCTCAACGGTAGAGCAATCGCTTCGTAAGCCGAAGGGAGGCGAGCGATGCCAAGGGTTATCTCACCGTCGGGAAGGCGATTCTCCGACGAGAAAGTAGGTGAATCGCGTCTTGTCGCTCTTTGTATGGAAGGTGGCCACGGAGGCCCGTTTTGGCCCCGGAGTGGACACTTTTTGGACACTCGGTTTTGCCGAGGTAGCTCAATGGTAGAGCAGCTGCTTCGTAAGCAGCAGGTTGTGGGTTCGAGTCCCATCCTCGGCTTGTTTTCGCGCAGGGGCGCCCGGTCATGAACATGGCCGGGCGCCCCGCGTCTTTAGATGGTTCGGTTCGGCTGGAACGGGATTGGTGGCCGCTTACGCGGCTGATCGTGGTAGGCCTCGGCCTCTACGCCGCGTCGTTCGTGGTCCCTGGCTGGGGAGAGGCGGCCGCGCGGCTTGTCGGCGTGGGTGGTGAAATACTGCGGACCGCGTTCGGCCTCATGTTCGTTTCGCCGGTCGTGGCCCATGTCTATCTGGGGCTGATGATGGTGCCGATTGTGATCTTCGTCCTCCTCAACGACTGGATCTACGACGCGGCCGAGGCTCCGCTACGGAGATTGACGCGCTCCTATCCCGGGCACGGTGCGCGCTGGACGGCGCTCGGCCTGGAACTGGGCGTTTTCGCTGTCCTCGCTGAGTTCCTGCGGCGGGTATTCTCAGCGTTGTAGCGCGATGCATCGTTCCTCGCCGGTCTTGCTACAGATTCAGCCGTCGGGCCATGCCCTCATGCCTGGGAGCCTCGGCGTAGAGCTCTCACGGTATAGCTGTTCAACTTGCCGGGCGATCTCGACAAAGCCCGACCAAGTCGCACGATCCACAAGTGTGCTTGTTCCACTCCTCAAGACGCGTCAGGCTGTTTTTGCGCAGAGATTCACCAGCGTCACGAATCTTGCCCCGGACGGCGGCAAGCAAAGGGTCGGCTACAGGCTCACGGGTGGTTTTTCCCTTCTCGTCCAGGTTTAGGACCTCGATTACGTCGGCGGATTTCCCCGTCAGCTCCTGGTATCCCAAGGCGTAAACGTGGAGCTGGTTACGGGTAACGTCCTCCGCCTGAGCGCGTTCGCTGGATTTAAAATCGACGATTGCCACCTCACCGGTATCCAGACGACGAATCAGGTCGATGCGACCATCTACCGTAATGCCCGGCGCGATGTGAACCTGAATCTGCTTTTCAGAGAATTCAGTGTTGACGATTTCCTTGCCGTGGCTGTCGAAGTAGCGCTCAATCGCCTTTATGCCGGCTTTCGTCAGTTGCTCCCGCAAGGCGGGGTATGCGAACGGCACGTTTAGATGCCGATTGATGAGCGCGGAAGCAGAGTCTTTCGGGACGATGTCGCCTTCAAGCGCTCGCTTGTGGATTTCCGACAAAGTGTCGTGCAAACTCTTTCCATACCCCAATGCTTCGTGAATAGGGGCGTTGAAGCCGTAGAGAAACCGCAGCTTGAATTGGTACGGGCATTCGAAAAGATACTTTAGCTCCGAAAACGAAAGCGCAACTTGCGGAGTCGCGTGTACGGGCTGGGGTTTCAGACGAACTCCCTCGCTACGCGCTGAAGTGGTAGAAACCCACTGCTGGGCGGCTAAATGGTCGAAGAACGTCGACCGCTTCCGCTGCTGCTGATTGTCCGCCAGTGGCGCAAACGTAGCGTACAGGTATTTCTGCGCCCGAGTCACAGCGACGTATAACAGACGCGTTTCGTCTTCGACAGTGCCTCGATACCGGGCCGGGTCATCAATCGCATCATCAGGGATGACATGGCGTAGCGTGACGCCGCCCATTACGCGTGACGGAAACCGATTCTTGCGAAGCGCGGGCAGGAACACAGCCGGCCACTGCAACCCCTTGGCTTGGTGGACTGTCGCGATCGTCACCGCGTCCGGGGTCGCGTATCCGACGTCAGCGTCAGCGTCGGCGTAGTAGCCAGGCGCCTGATACTCGAGCCATTTGGCGAACCCCTCATACTTCGCCTTCGGCTCTGTGGTGAAGTAGATCTGTTCGTAGTCTGAAATCACCTGGCTGAACTTGCCGAGTTGGTAGAAGGCTAGTTCTCCACGGCTGGCGTCGCCAGACATACCGTCCTCGCGCATTTCCAGAGCCTCGAGGAAGTCCAAGTAGAGACGCTGAATATTGTAGACGGCGTGGCGCTTATTCGCGTCGAAGTCCCGACCATGCTTCAGAACCTTCAACCCCTTCGCCCAATCACTGCCCGCAGGGATCATTGCGGCCATATCCCAACGCGCCTTTAACTCGTCAGCGTCGATTCCACCAACGACAAACTGAAATATCCCAACGACAGCGTGGATTTCAGGACTGTCGAAGAGCCTGTTCAACCCCTTCACGATAAACGGGATGCCCCGGTGGCGCAATTCGGCGGCGACAGGCTCAGAGTCTTTTGCGACCGACCGGAACAGCACAGCGCAGTCCGACCACGACAACCCCCTCGGCTCCGATTCAGGGGAGTCCTTGAATGGCATTCCTCGGAGATGCTCGATGCGGTCAGCAATCCATGCCGCTTCCGCGCTTGGGTCGTCGAAAGTCAGCGCAAGCAGGTCACCTCGTTCCCAAGTCTGGTGGCTGGCCGAAACCATCGCTTTCGGCAGTCGTTGACCGTCAGGAATGCGCTCAGCGACAGAACGCCCCACCTCGACCACGCCCCGGCTCGACCGGAAATTGTCTTTTAGAACGGTCTGCCGCACGCTCGTGTAATGGTCGGCGAATTTAACGATGTTTGATACCTGGCTGCCCCGCCACTGGTAAATTGTTTGGTCGTCGTCACCCACCACGCAAAGATTCGCTCCGAACTGCACGAGGCCGCGGACGAGTCGCTCCTGCAACGGGTTAACGTCTTGATACTCGTCGACGACGACGTAGCGGATGTCGTTCTTGATGTGGTCCCGAACGCGCACGATGTCGTCGTCCTCGTACGGATCGCCTTCGATGTAGTCGACAGCGCTACGGATAATCTGAGTGTAATCGAATAGGGATTTCTCATGAAGAAGTTCCCTATATTTGTCGAACGATTCGATCACGCCCGTCGGAACGCGCGCGAGGTCGATTTTGTCCTCCCGCAGCACACTAAGGACTTGTAGGTAGAGCTTTGAGTTGACGTAGCGGCGCAACACGCCCTGCTTTGCCGTAGTCGGGCATGTCGTCAGTCCGGACTTTTTGCTGTAGCGGTCAAGGAACAGCTGCGCCGTGATGTCGGTCAACAGAGAAAACTTGAACTTCTCAGGCACCAGCCGTTGCAGAAGGTCGAGGCAGTATCCGTGCATCGTCCCGATGTACATTTCAGCCAGGCCGGGGAGTGTCCCGCGCTCTTGCGCGACGATCGAAAGGACGCGCTCTTTGAGCTCCGCCGCGGCCTTTTCGGTGAACGTAAACGCCACGATGTTGCGCGGTTTCACCCCAGGCTGGGCCAGGATTGCCGCGATCCGTTGAGAAATGACCTGGGTTTTCCCAGATCCCGCACAGGCGATGATTTGCAGGTGCTCATCGAGGCATGCGATTGCCTCATCTTGGGCCGGAGTGTATGGAGTCATGATGGGAAGCCTTTAGTAAATAGATTTTATTATAATTACTCAATTCACATCTATGTCTCGACTAAACGACCTATTGCGTGAGCTCCGAACCAGGGAGCCTTCTCTTGCCCGAGATCTCGAGCGGGAGGTCGCCGCTCTGGCCAATCGGCGTGCGTTTGGTCTGAACTTCGAGCGACACGTTCCGGAAGCTGTCGAGCTTCCCGGGCGGAAGGTCCGTAAGGGAGACAAAGTACGCGTCCTGCCGCCGCGCGGCCAGATGCCCAAGAAGGCGGATGACAAGCTTTGGCGGGTGGTCGGGATTAACCGATCTGGAGGAACGGCAACTCTAGACTCTCTTGCGACACCCGTCATGGATTCAGATGAGATGGCGGCTGATGCAGTCAAAGCTTGTCTCGAGACTCGTACCGTTGCCGTGGGGGATCTCGTCGTTGTGGCTGAGTTCCGCGACCCGATCTATCCGGGCCTAGTCTCAACCGGCAAGGTTGAACGTGGGGGCAATAAGCCGTTCCATGCCGTTATCAACGCCGAGAACTTTCACGCGCTCGAGACACTGCTCTTTACGCACCGGGGCAAGGTCGACGCGATCTACATTGACCCCCCCTACAACACCGGAGCCAAGGACTGGAAGTACAACAACGACTACATTGAAAAGGATGACCTCTATCGGCACAGCAAGTGGCTCGCGTTCATAGAACGACGCCTACTGATTGCACGCGAGTTATTGCGCCCAGAAAATTCTGTGTTAATTGTCACGATTGATGAAAAGGAAGTTCACCGTCTCGGGCTTATTTTAGAGCAAATTTTTCCAGAAGCTTCTCGACAAATTGTCACTATCGTCATCCAGGCTGCGGGGAGCAATAGGAAAGGGGAGCTTGGGCGCGTGGAGGAATATGCCTTTTTTCTCTTCTTTGGTTCTTCCGTGCCCCATCAATCGACAGATGATCTACTAAACGAGGCTCCTTCAACAAGCGCCAAAAAGGTGCGGTGGGAGTCCCTCCTTCGCAGCGGGACAGATAGTGAGCGAAAGAGCTCCCCTAATCTATTTTTCCCAGTCTATGTTGATCGGACATCGGGATCGATTACTGGATGCGGTGACAGTAAGCCACTGACAGCACGTCGCGATGAATGGCGCGTGCCGTCTGGCTCAGTCGCAGTTTGGCCACTCAAGATCGGTGGCGCAGAAGGTCGGTGGCGCTGTTCTCCAACGACTCTTCGTGAACTAGCAAAAGAGGGGTTCGCCAAAGCCGGGGCAGTTGGTGACAGTGGGAGAGGGACAATTTGGTATCTCGGCCGGTCAGCTCGAAAGAAGATTGATGCCGGTGAATTTGCTGTGGTAGGCACCGATAGCCAGGGGGCTAAAATCGTAGATGTTGTTTCCCCCGAAGAAAAGACATTTCCGGTGAAAACTGTCTGGAACCGCGCTCGCCATCATGCGGGATGGCACGGGACCAACTTGATCGGTGCCCTTATTCCAAGCCGCTCATTCCCTTTCCCGAAGTCACTTTATGCGGTCGAGGATTCATTGCGCGTTGCGGTCGGGGACAAGCCCCGCGCCGTTGTTCTCGACTTCTTTGCAGGCTCCGGAACAACGGCCCATGCTGTGATGCGACTCAATAAGCAGGACGGCGGGCGGCGCCAGTGTATCTCGATCACCAACAACGAGGTTGCTGCCAATGAGCAGAAGACACTCCGAAAGAAAGACCTCCGGCCAGGCGACCCGAAGTGGGAACAGTGGGGTATTTGCGAATACATCACTAAGCCCCGAATCCAGTCCGCCATCACCGGAAAGACCCCAGAAGATGATCCGATTAAAGGCGATTACAAGTTCAACGATGAATTCCCGATGGCCGATGGCATAAAAGAAAACGTCGAGTTTTTTACTCTCACCTACGAGGCCCCACTCCGCGTGGCAAGCAACCGAGAGTTCACCAAGATTGCTCCGCTCCTCTGGTTGCGAGCTGGTTCCCAGGGTCGTCGCATCGGCAGCATATCGAAGGGCTGGGATGTCGCCGACCTTTACGGCGTTCTCGCTGACCTAGATCATACCGATGACTTCCTCAAGGCCATCGCCGCCAACGAAAACGTTCGCATCGCCTACATTGTCACCGATGAAGATCGCCTTTTCGAGTCCGTTGCGCAAGATTTACCGGACCATGTCGAGCCAATTCGCCTCTACGAGGCCTACCTTCGCAATTTTGAGATCGAGTCCGGCCGAGGGTCTCTATGAAGTTTACCCTCAAGGACTACCAGGCCGACGCCGTCGACGATGTTCTATCCAACCTAAAACGCGCCCGGGAGATGTTCAAGAACCCGGGAAAATCCGAGATATCGTCCTTCTCCCTTTCTGCCACCACCGGAGCGGGAAAAACCGTGATGGCGGCAGCTGCGATTGAAGCATTGTTCTGGGGTAGCGAAACCTTTAACTTTAACGCCGATCCCGGCGCGGTCGTCATTTGGTTCTCCGATGACCCGAGCCTCAATAAGCAGACCTTCAACCGTCTGAGGCAAGCGTCTGAAAAGTTCACCTATTCGAATCTCGTGCATATCGAGCCGCCGTTCGCCAAGCCCCGTCTAGAACCCGGCAAGGTGTACTTCCTAAATACACAGAAGCTCACCAAAAGCTCTCTACTGACGCGCGGCCACGATGAATCTCCCGAAGAATCAGCGAATCGCCCCGGGCTGCCTGGAATCGCCGCTCCCGACATGCAGGGTTGGACGATTTGGGAAACACTTGCCAACACCGTAGCAGTTGACGACCTCACCCTTTACCTTGTGCTGGACGAGGCACACCGAGGCTTCAACACCCGAACGACATCTGACAAGCCCACGATCGTGCGTAAGCTTGTCAATGGCACGAAGGCTCGTCCGCCAATCCCAATCGTGTGGGGTATCTCTGCGACCATTGATCACTTTGAGACCGCGATGCAGGAGTCTGAGGCCACTAGGAACCGGCGTGCACTGCCATCAGTCGCTGTCGACCCCTCCCGGGTCCAAGAGTCTGGCCTGGTCAAGGACACTCTGGTCCTCGACATCCCGAATGAGGCGGGCAACTTTGACTCCGTTCTCGTGCGTCGCGCCGCTCGCAAGCTGAAAGACTCAACGGAGAGGTGGGCAGAGTACGCCCGCACACAAGGATTGCTCGAGGCCGTGCAACCGCTCTTAGTTCTACAAACGCCCAATACCCCCAATCCGGACGACGTCGGGATTGCCCTAGACACGATTTTCTCCGAGTACCCGGAGCTTCAAGCTTCGTCCGTGCGCCATGTACTGGGAGATCATACCACCCAAAAGTTCGGCAGTTGGGATGTCGACTGGATCGAGCCCCAGCTCGTTGAGGATGACCATCAGGTGCGCGTTCTTGTCGCCAAGGACGCCATCTCAACCGGTTGGGACTGCCCGCGTGCTGAAGTGCTGGTGTCGTTTCGGCCGGCAAAAGATAATACCCACATCACTCAGTTGCTCGGGCGCATGGTCCGAAACCCGCTCGCGCGCCGCATTCCTGGGGACGAGCGCCTCAATGCCGTCGACTGCATCCTGCCGTTCTTTGACCGCACGACCGCATCAAGGATTGTTCGCTTCCTTACTGGTGATCTCGACGCCATTCCCGGCGGCGAGAAGAAGGCTGTCCTTGATGGGAAGGAACTTCGCTCAAATCCGAAGATCCTCGAAACCGTTTGGCAGGTTTGGGAGTCGCTGCCGACGCAAACGCTCCCTCAGCGCGGGGCCCGTCCCGTGAAGCGCCTTATCGCGTTGGCACAAGCGCTCTCTGCCGATGGCGTCTCCCCTGGAGCGCTTCGCCAAGTCGAGAAGGAGTTGCACACTATTCTGGACGCGTACGCAACGCGCTTCAAAGACAAGCTCGACACGGCTATTCGAGAAGTTTGGGCCGTTCACATTCAGCAGATCGAGGGCCAGTTTGGAAAGACTGGATTAACTTACAGCGAATTTATCGAACGCGCCGATGACCGCGCAATTCGTACCGGATTCGAGGCGGCCAAGAAAGCCTTCGGAGCGGATGTCGCGCAGTCTTACGTTGATCATCTCGCCGGACCCGATGACGAATCCTCTGATGACGATAGCCTCCGCGAGGCCTACGTTAGGGCGGCGGCTCTAGCTACCGTAAAAGAAGTTCGCGACAAAGTTGACAAAGAATCCCTCGAGCTCACAGAACGCCTCTTCGCACAGCACCGCGTCGCAATAAAGGGGCTTCCAGACGTCCGCCAGCAGGAATATGAGGATATCCGGGCGATGGCGACCGAACCCCAGGAGGGAGTGCTGCGTCCTCCGAGGACTCGAATCGAAGGCTACTCCTACGAGGATGAGAACGGGCAGATTGCCATGGCGCCGCTGGCGCCGCTACACCTCATGTCCGACGAAAACGGTGACTTCCCGCTCACGTCACTCAATAGCTGGGAGCGAGAAGTAGTCCTCGCCGAACTCAAACGGCCAAATGTACGCGGCTGGTACCGCAACCCTTCCCGAGCGGCAGTCGACTCACTCGGCATCGCTTATCGCGACGATAGTAGTGGGAACTGGCGATCCATGCATCCGGACTTCGTGTTCTTCCACGAGGTCGGCGGGAAGGTTGTCGCGTCAATCATCGACCCACACGGACACCATCTTGATGATGCGGCGATGAAGCTCAAGGCTTTGGCGAGGTTTTCCGAGACGTATGGAGAGGCCTTTCACCGAATCGAAGCACTCGACAAGATCGATGGCCAAATGAAGGTCATCGATATGACGAGCGACGTTGTACGCGATTCGGTCCTGAACAGCCAGGAAAGCGCATTGGCTATCTACCAGTCCAACATCTCTGTCAGTTACGACATCCTGAAGTGACCATCCCCTTGCATTGATGGTCCGGGGATTCGGCCGGAAGGTCCTTGCGCTGGAAAGACATTCCGTATGCGACCTCAGGGGTCTGCGCATCCCGCCGGCAGACAATGAGATCGAGATCCTCCGGGTAGGCACCGAAGACTGACCGCAGCAGCACTCGCGTTGAAAGCCCCTTGGCTGCGGCATAAGCGGTTACCCCTTCCGGGAATCCGGCGCGGCGGCCCAGCCCCCGCCGTAACCCCACCGCGCCGGACAGCCCGGTTCCCGGGGCCGCCAGCCCGCTTCGCGGGGGCGGTTCCCAGGTAGGGCCCCACCATTTATTCCTCGCTCCGGAAGCCTTCCTCGCGCCCCTCGCCCTTCGGGTGGGCAGGAGGTGCGACATGCACAAGACCTACGCTTCGCCGCTCACCAAAATTGACCCCCCTCTGCTAACGAGAACTGACCCACCCAAAACGACGTAGAACAGAGTTACCACTCGAGT
>PFUL01000192.1 GCA_002790095.1 Elusimicrobia bacterium CG_4_9_14_3_um_filter_62_55
ATCGAAGCCTACCGTCGGTTGTCCACGCGGGCGTGGTTCAATGGTAGAACGCTACCTTGCCAACGCGGCGTGGCGAGTTTGCTGGAGTATGCCCGAGTCGGTTCCTCGTCGAGAAATGCAACTTTTGGACTTCGCCGACTTTGCTGGAGTTGGCCTGATTCGGCTGCTCAGTGGATACAAATTGGATACACGCTCGTCGCGCGGTTATTCGGTTTAGGGGGATCGGCTGTCAGTCCGCAAGCTTTTCGAGCTGATGCTCCTTGACATCCAACATGTCGCCGCCTTCGGTTCGGATGAGCAGATCATCGTCATTCCGGCCGGTTCCCCCTGACGGGACCACTGTGGCGACGGCCCCACCTTCTAACGCAGAGGGTCTGTCGCCGCCGCTTCAACTGTCCAACCCAACGAGGCGGCGGTCGGCAGCATCCAATGGTTAGGCGTCTCCCACTCCCCGAAGTTAGTTCTTGTTGAATCCGAATTCGCGCGAAAGCATAACCTTCTTCCAGTGCTTCTCTCTATCTAAAATTATCTGATCCGGGGTGTTGAATGCAAATACTTCTAAAATGGAAAATTGGAAATTCTTGAGTGCGTATGGGAGCCCTTTTTTGCGAATCACTCTGATGAGATCGTCATTCCAACCGTGGCCGGTATTCACATAAGTGTCCAGACGAGACCAGATGCCCGCATTTCCATAAGCCGAGCCCACATAGACCCTTCCAGTCTTTGCGTCCACGATATGGTAGACGCCTTTTACTGCGCATAGAGATGCTTTCCAGTCCGGTCGCTGGCTGTCCACAATTGCCTTCAAGACATCAAAGCGATGATTGATATTCGCGTATCCGCAAAATGCTTCTCCCGAGTAGCGCGCTGGCAGAAGAGTGAGGACCTCAAAAGAATCAATAAACGTCTCCAGTTTGAACGCCCTTCCGCGTAAGCCCTGATATCTGTGGAACTTGCAAATAAGGCGCCCTTCATATTTCGAAAACTCCTTTACATCTGCCAAGTCGTACCCGTCGCGATACCGCTTCTTAACACGGAAAATGCCTCCAAAAAGCCAGCCTCCTTTAACAGTAGAAAATTCCATGAAGGATAAGATGAAGTCTCTCGTCCAATCATTTCGCTCGCCGCGCCACGTATTCCATCCGCGCCAGTTTTCGCGGCTCTTGACGTATTCAACAAGCGGATGATGGCCCTGGGTACTGGTGCATGCAAGATGCAGTTTGTACTGGCTCGGGTCATCAATGTGCAGTATATCCGTCAGTTTGATCGTCATGCGATATTCCTCTCCGAATATTTGGGGCGCCTAACGCTCCGCATCAGCCGATTAAAGCGCGACGTCGATATCCCGTGCAGCGCTTTGAATCTCCCGCCAGACAACTCAATCTCCTTACTCCGAGGTTTCTCGAACATATCCGGCTTCATGAAGGCTCTTAATCGTCATGAGGACCGGATCATTGGCATAGGTTTTGGATTCCGCGGCTTTCAGAACGCCGCGTACGATTTCATCCAATCCGACAACCTTCACGGGGCCAGCGCCTAGTCGAATTCTACGAAGATGTCGACGAATGGGTTCTTCGTCCTGGCTATAAAACTTCCCAACATAGAGAGCGAGTTGGATTCTTCTTTTGGGATATCCGTAACGCTTGCTTGCCTCACGGAAGATTCCCTGACGAATGACGGCGTCATTAAATACGCGGTACTGGCCAAAGTGGTTTTTCTTGCTGGTATCCGCGATGCGTTGGAAACCTTGTCGACTCACACCATGAGACCCTAGAAATGACTTGACGGAACCAAGGAGAAGCGAGTTGTGTCTGGCCGCAACGATATCCATTTCATATCCGTGCGTTTGATACTCGGCTCGGTCGGCCCTCCTCGTCCGCATCCGAACAGGAAACTTCACATTGTTCGTAACGACATAACCCTGGGCTTCGAGCATTACTTTGATGATATGTTCAAACGCCTCCATTGAGCATGCTTCCAATCGCTGGGGCCCCGCGATAGGCCCGATTTGTGGTTGTCTCCTGCGTAAATTTGGGGCTTTGGCCTTCGGCCTCAAGGCTATGGTACAAAAGACCTCCTTTCCTGCGCATCGCCTGACGTCGACCTCCACTTGATTCCTGCCTGCGATGGAAGGTAGTCCTTCCTTCCCACGGAGGACGCCATGTCAAAACGAAAGCTCGCCGCCGAGTTCGCGGTCCAGGTCTACAGCGACGGCACGATCGACTGGGACAAGCTGGACCGCTACCTCTGGCGCGCGATTCACGAGGGGCCCGAGAAGGCGCTGAAAGCCTCGCGGCGCGATGCTCGGCGCAGGCCGCGACGCCTCTGAGCCCGATAGCCGGAACTCGGGAATCTCGAAAATTCGACTTCGCCGATGTCGAATAACGGCGAGTTTCTCGACGGAAGAAGGCCTTGCAATCTTCGCGAAGTCCCTATACCTTCCTTCCTGACTCGACGGTAGGGCGGTAAAAAGGAGGCCAAAAACGATGAGCGAGAAAACGAGAATCCGCAAAGGCGACCGGGTACGCGACGCGAAGTGGGGCGGCAAGTTCACCGGCACCGTAGTTCGCACCTCGACGCGCAGCCATCGGCGCTGGATATTTGTCCAGTGGGACAACATCGCGGTCGAGGACCAGTTGCTCGACTACGAGGTCGAGGCCCTGGGGACGCGGATCGAGGGCGAGATCCCGCCGGTGTTTCTGACGGTCACGAAGAACGAGGGGCTGGCATGAAGACCAAGCAAGCGCGCGAACAGAAACACCGCGAGCAGGCCGAGGCTCGGGCGTCGTTCATCGCCAAGGAGGTCCTCGGCATCGAGACGCTCGAAGAGCGCAGGAGCGACCGGCTCGACTTCCATGAAGTCAGCGTTAACGGGCTGCGCGAGGCGTTGGCCCTTGCCTACCAGATGGGACGCAGCGAGGCGCGAGGAGGGAAGCGATGAATCCAATACCCGTAAAGCCGACGAAAAGGAAGGACTGGGCGAACTACATTAGCCCCGAAGATCAGGAGCAGACCCGGGGGGAACTCTGCTACCGCATCAGCCACCGCTTGGATGCGGTGGTCGACCGCAAGGGCGAGGTCGCCCTGCTTTTGCATGAAGGCGACGAGTACCAGGCCAATGTGGTCTTGAGCGACAAGGCCCGGGCGAAGCTGGCCTATGTGCTGCTCAAGGCCAGGGGCAAGGAGGGCAAATGACCGAGAACACGAGACGCTACCTGAAGGTGGAGCAAGTCCTGGGCGAGTGGGCGGTGGTCGCCTACTCCAGCCCGACGCCCCATCCGACCGATGGGACGGTTTGGCTCCGGGGTTTCGACACCGAGGAGCAAGCGCAGGTCACTGCCCATAGGCTCCAGGATGCCATGGTGCAAACGGAGGCGGCATGAACGCGAGGCGTAGTTTCTACCAGGGCCTCATCATCGAGGCCACGGGGGTCAGCGAGAAGGACGCGGGATTCGTCGAGGACATCATGCGCAACGACGTCTTCCACTCGACGCTGGAC
>PFUL01000092.1 GCA_002790095.1 Elusimicrobia bacterium CG_4_9_14_3_um_filter_62_55
TTCGATGACGCTCGTCGGCGTCACCGGCACGAACGGAAAAACGACGACCACCCATTTTTTGGAATCGATCTTTTCCCGCGCGGGCCACCCGCCCGGGGTGCTCGGCACCGTCGGGCACCGCGCGCGCAAACGAATCATGGAGCCGGCGGTGAACACCACGCCGTTTTCCCTCGACGTCCACCGCCTCCTGGCGCGCATGAAGGAACAGGGCGTCACCCACGCGGCGATGGAGGTCTCGTCGCACGCGCTGGCGACCCAGCGGGTCGACTCGGTCCATTTCGACGCGGCGGTGATCACGAATTTTCAAACGGACCATCTGGACTTTCATAAGAACCGGGACGCCTATTTCGAGGCGAAGGCCCGCCTCTTCGAGATTCTCGAGCGGGCGGACGCCGCGAAGTCACGCCGGCTGGCGATTCTCAATCGCGACGATGAAAGCTGGCCGAAGCTGCGCCGCCGCGCCCTCGACGTCCGGGCGAAAACCTACGGCGCGCATGAAGGCTCCGACTACCGCATTCTGGGACTCACCGCCACGGTCGAGGGAACGGCCTTCCGGTTGAAAACCCCTACCGGAGAATTTGCGTGCCGCCTCGCGCTGCTCGGGGACTACAACGCCTACAACGCCGCCGCCGCCGCCGCGACCGCGCTCGAGCTGGGAATCTCGCCGCAGCGCGTCTATGAAGGACTCGCCGACCTCGAACGGGTTCCGGGCCGGCTCGAGAGCGTCGACGCGGGTCAGGGATTTCTCGTGGTCGTGGATTACGCCCACACCACCGACGCCCTCGCGTCGACCTTGGCGGCGCTGCGCGCCATGCCCCATCGCAAGCTCATCACCGTTTTCGGCTGCGGGGGAAACCGCGACCGAACGAAGCGAGGGCCGATGGGAGTCGCGGCGTGTGAAGGCGGCGACCTGGCGATCGCGACCTCCGACAATCCGCGGACGGAAGAACCGATGGCCATCCTCCGGGAAATCGAGGCCGGAATACGCGAAAAAGCGCTGGAAAATTATAGAATCATTCCAGATAGGAGGGACGCGATTTTTGAAGCGGTCAAGCTGGCGCATGAAGGCGACATCCTGCTCATCGCGGGGAAGGGGCACGAAACCACGCAAACCCTCCGCGACCAGACGATTCACTTCGACGACCGGGAAACCGCTCGCGAAGCGCTCAAGGCTCTCGGCCGATGCTAGCGGGGCGGAAGCCCCGCTGTGCCGGCCTTCGTCGGGGTTATAAAGACGGCAGGCCTAGCGGGGCGGAAGCCCCGCTGTGCCGGCCTTCGTCGGGGTTATAAAGACGGCAGGCCTAGCGGGGCGGAAGCCCCGCTGTGCCGGCCTAGCGGCCCTATTGCGATGGACTTGAAGACAACCTGGGGTGAAGCCGCGAAAGCGACGGGGGGCCTGCTGCTGCACGGCAATCCCGGGGCTCCGCTGCGTTCGTTTTCCACCGATTCCCGCGCGATCGCGCCGGGAGACGCCTTTTGGGCGCTGCGAGGAGACCGCTTCGACGCGCACGACTTCCTCGGCCGGGAGCCGGCGCAATCCGCAGCGGGATGGATCGTGCGCCAAGGCGCGCGGCTTCCGTCCAAACGCCCCGAACAGGTGCTCGCGCTCGAGGACACGCTCAAGGGTTTAGGATCGCTCGCGCGCTTTCACCGGGACCGCTTCGACATCCCGGTGGTTGCCATCACCGGCAGCAACGGCAAAACCACGGTGAAGCAGATGCTGGCCGCGATTCTCGCGGAAAGCGGGCCCGTTTGCGCCACGAAAGGGAACTTCAACAACGAAATCGGATTGCCGCTGACGCTCTTTGCTTTGGACCCGAGTCACCACGCCGCCGTCGTCGAAATGGGCGCATCCCGCCGCGGAGACATCGCCGCGTTGGCCGCCATCGCGCGCCCGACGCTCGGCGTGCTGACGAACATCGGCCCCGCCCATCTCGAGTTCTTCGGCGATGAAAAAACCGTCTTTGAAACCAAACGCGAACTCGTGGAGGCGCTCGCCGCCGACGCGCCGGTGGCGCTGTTCGCGGAGGACCCGTGGCTCGCGCGGCTGCTCCCCGATCTCGGAGCCCGCGCGATCGCCTTCGGATGGGATGCCGGACGCCGGGTCAGAGCCCTCGCCGCCGACGCCGGAAAACCGGGCGCCGCGGTCCTGGAAATCGACGGCATCCCCGTTCGCTCCGCACGCCCGATGGGACGCATCCACCGCATCGACGCCGCGGCCGCGGCCGCGGCCGCGGTCGCCCTCGGCGTGCCGACGCAGCGCATCGAAGCGGGCCTCGAGTCCTACTCGCCCGCGCCGCTTCGCTTCGCCCAAAGCCGCCACGCCTCCGGCGCGCAGTTGGTGGTCGATGCGTACAACTCCAATCCCGCCTCCGCCTCCGCGGGAGTCGACACCTTTCTCGAGTTGAATCCGGCGGGACGCCGTCTGGTCGTACTCGGCGATATGCTCGAACTGGGCGAGCGATCCCTCGAACTCCACCGGGCCGTCCTCGAAGGCCTCGCCGAAAAACCGCTCGCCGCTTTGTTTCTTGCGGGGGAAACGATGGTCCGGGCGGCGGAAGAAATCGAGCCGGGGAGCTTGCCCTATCCGGTCTACCACGCCCGCGAAGCGGGGGAACTCGCCGGTCCGATACGCGCCCTGTTGGGGATCGACGCCTCGGTCTACTTCAAGGCGTCGCGCTTGATGAGGCTCGAAGCGCTCGCGGAGTCGCTCTAATGCTGTATTGGCTCGTCGCGTTCAGCGGCTCGTGGAGCCCGCTCAACGTTTTCCGCTACATCTCGGTCCGCGCCGGGGGCGCCGCCGCGACCGCGCTGCTCATCTCGCTCGTCATGGGCCCGCCCCTCATCGCCGCTTTGCGCGAAAAAAAGATCGGACAATCCCAACGCAAGGACGGCCCTTCGACGCATCTGTCCAAGCAAGGGACGCCCACGATGGGCGGGCTCTTGATCTTCACGGCCGTCGTCCTCTCCACCTTGCTGTGGATGCGTCCCGACGTTCGGTTTACCTGGATTCTGCTCTTCGTCTCCACGACCCTCACCGGGGTCGGTTTCTGGGACGACTATCTGAAGCTGATCCGCAAAGACCCGAAAGGCGCCCCGTCCAAAACGAAATTCCTCGTCCAAACGGCCGTCGCGCTGCTCGTCGTCGGCTACCTGGCGGGCTTTCCGCCGAACCCCGAGTTTTCGACCTCGTTGCTGCTGCCCTACGCCAAGAGGACCTTCCTTGATTTGGGCGTTCTCTACTACGCGATCGGCGTGTTCATCATCGTCGGCTCCTCCAACGCGGTCAATCTCACCGACGGCCTCGACGGCCTCGCCGCGGGCACGATCATCTTTTGCGCGATCGCCTACGCCGTCTTCGCCTACTTCGCCGGACACATGAAATTCGCGGTCTACCTGCAGATCATCCCCGTCGCGGGCGCCGGAGAAATTACGATTTTCCTCGCCGCCTTGATCGGCGCCTGCCTGGGCTTTCTCTGGTTCAACTCCTATCCCGCGGAAATCTTCATGGGCGACACCTCGTCGCTGTTTCTCGGCGGGGTGATCGGAACGATCGCGCTGTGCGTGAAGCAGGAACTGCTGCTGCCCATCGTCGGCGGCGTGTTCGTCATGGAAACGCTTTCGGTGATCGCCCAGATGGCCTCCTACAAGCTCCGCGGCGGAAAACGGATATTCCGCATGGCGCCGATCCACCATCATTTCGAGCTCGGCGGCGTCGCGGAGCCGAAAGTCACGGTGCGCTTCTGGATCACCAGCATCGTTCTCATGCTCGCCGCGATCGCGTCGCTGAAGATCCGCTGATGAAGAAGAAGCCTCCGCTTCCGCACGCCTTCACGCCGAAGGCCTACAAAGGCCGAAAGGCGGTCGTTCTCGGACTTGGAAAATCGGGGCTCGCCGCCGCGCGCCTGCTGGCGCGCAAGGGGTTTCGCGTCTTCGTCAGCGATTTGCGACCCCGCCGCGATCTCCGCGCCGCCGCGGCGAAGCTGCCGGCGGGAGTCAAATGGGAGGCGGGGGGGCATTCCGACAAACTGCTCGGGTTCGATTTCGCCGTCAAGAGTCCCGGGATCGCGCATCACGCGCCCATCCTCGCGAAGCTCCGCGAGGCGGGACTGCCCGTTTTCAGCGAGGTCGAAGTCGCGCTCGCGTTCGCGCCCGCGGTGCGCGTGGTCGCGGTGACGGGAACGAACGGGAAAACGACGACCGCCACCATGACCGCTGCGGCCTTCAGGAGCGGCCGCAAGCGGGTGCATCTCCTCGGCAATATCGGGGAAACGGTCGCCGGCTCGGTCTCGAAGCTCAAGAAGGGCGATACCGTCGTTCTTGAAGTCTCCAGCTATCAACTCGAAGACAGCCGCAGCTTCAAGCCCGACGCCGCGGCGCTCCTGAACGTGACGAGCGACCATCTCGACCATCACGGGTCGATGCAGGCGTATCGGGAAGCGAAAGCGCGCGTCTTCCGCCGCCAAGACCGCGGGGATTTCTGCGTCTTCAACGCCGACGATCCGCTCTCGCTGGGCCTCACCCGGGAATGCCGCGCGCGGAAACTTTTCTTCTCGCGTTCCCCGTCGAACCGGGTCGACGCGTGGATGGAAAAGGGAAAGATCCGCCTGCGCCTTCCCGGAGAAAAGAAGGTCCACAGGATCGCCCCTCCGAAAATTCCCGGCACGCACAATCTGGAAAACGCCATGGCCGCCGCGCTGCTCGCCTGCTGCCAAGGCGTGAAGCCCGCGGCGGTCGCGAAGGCGTTTAAGAATTTCAAACCGGTCGAGCACCGGCTCGAGGATCTCGGGAAGATCGGCCCCCTGTTTTGCCTCAACGATTCCAAGGCGACCAACGTCGATTCCACAATCGCCGCGCTGCGCAGTCTCGACGACCGCGCGGGGAAAATGCTGCTCGTGCTCGGAGGTCTCCAGAAGCCCGGAGGCTTCAAAGCCCTGCGCCCGCACATCGAGAACCGGGTCAAAGCCGTTCTCGCGATCGGAAACGCGGCCCAAAAAATCGAAGAGGACCTTCAGGGGGTCACGCATGTCTTCCCCTGCGGCACGCTGAAGCAGGCCGTCGAGGTCGCGTATCAGATCGGCCTGAAGGGGGAATCCCTCGTGCTTTCCCCGGCCTGCGCCTCGTTCGACCAGTTCGACGATTTTGAACATCGCGGAGAGGTCTTTAAAGACCTTGTGAAGACGATCGGGCGGGCGGGCCGGGGGCGCAAGTGAGAGCGAGACTGCAGGCCGCGCCCCGGCGCACGGTCGGCGACCCGGACGCGACGCTCTTGGCGCTCGCGCTCAGCATGCTCACCGGGGGGATGATCGCGTTGTATTCGGCGAGCGCGATCCTTGCCGACCAGCAGTTCTCCGACCCGTGGCACTACGTCAAACGCCAACTGCTGTTCGCGGCGCTCGGGGTCGGCCTGATGGCGGTTTTAAGCCGCGTGGATTACAAGCGCTACCGGGAATGGGTCTGGTGGATTCTCGCGCTGACGGCGATCCTGCTCGTCGCGGTACTCTTCACGCCTCCGGTCGCCGGCGTGAAGCGCTGGATCCGCGTCGCCGGCTTCGGTTTTCAGCCCGCGGAATTCGCGAAACTCACGGCCGTTTTATTTCTCGCCGACTACATGGACCGCAAGCGCAGCAAAATCGACTCGTTCCAGGGGGGGATCGTCGTTCCCCTCGCGTTCATCGGCGTGCTGCTCGTGCTGATGGGACTCGCGCCCGATCTCGGAACCCCGAGCCTGGTGCTCGCGCTCAGCTTCTTTCTTCTCTTTCTGGGCGGGACCCGCCTCCGGCATTTGAGCGTCACCGCCGCGGCCGCCGGCGCCCTGTTCGCCGTGGAACTGCTCCGCCTTCCGTACCGCCGGGCCCGCCTGCTGAGCTTCATGAACCCGTTTGAAGACGCGACCGGCGCGGGATACCAACTCGCCCAGTCTTTGCTCGCGGTCGGCTCCGGGGGACTGTTCGGAAACGGGCTCGGCTCTTCGAAAATCAAACTCCTGTACCTGCCCGCTCCGCACACCGACTTTATCTTCCCGATCATCTGCGAGGAAGTCGGACTGCTCGGCGCCTTGGTCATCCTCGGATGCTTCGCCGCCTTCGCCGTTCGCGGCATCCGCATCGCCAAGCGGGCCCCGGATCTCTACGGCTCGCTGCTCGCGGCGGGGCTCTCGCTCTTGATCGCGCTGCAAGCGTTCTTCAACGTCGCCATGTCGATCGGTCTGATCCCGACGAAGGGCCTCCCGCTGCCGTTTGTGTCCTACGGCGGTTCCTCGATGCTGGTCACGCTCGCGGCGGTCGGAATCATTTTGAACGTCTCACGGCACGCCCCGAAAGACGCGCGCCTGAGAGTCGGCCGGTAGCGCGCGATGCGCGTCGCGATCGCCTGCGGCGGTACGGGGGGGCATTTCTACCCCGGCTACGCCCTGTCGCAAGAACTGCGCAAGCGCGGACACGAGACGCTTTTTCTCGTCCGCGACGGAGACCCGGCGCGAGAGTCTCTGGCGGCGGCGGATTTGCCGTCGGTAGAGATACGTCTGCGCGGTTTTTCCCGGCGGCCGTCTCTTTCGTGGCTGAGCGCGCCCTTTCAAACTCTATTTGCCCTGCGGACCCTCGCCCGGGTGTTTAGATCCTACCGCCCGCACGCGGTCGCGGGCATGGGCGCCTATCTGACGGGAGCGGCCGCCGTCGCGGCCCGGCTTTGCGGGATCCCGATCGTCCTTCACGAAGCGAACGCGCGCTTGGGACTCTCGAACCGGGCCTGCGCCCGAATCGCCGACGCGTTGGCCCTCGGCCTGCCCCTCGCCGAAAAGCCCCCGGTGGGGCTCGCGCCCGTTCTTACCGGCACCCCGATTCGTCCGGAACTGCATCGCGCGGGAGACGCCGGCGCGGCCCGCGCGGCGCTCGGACTCGAGCCCGGCTTAAAAACCGTGCTGATCCTCGGCGGCTCCCAAGGCTCGCGTGCGCTCAACACGCGAGTCCCCGGGGCGCTCGCCGCTCTCGGTGCGCCGCTGCAGGCCTATCACCTCTGCGGGAAAGGACGCCTCGAGGAAACCCGGGCGGCATACGCGGCCGCGGGTCCGGGGGTCACGGCCGTCGTCGCGGAATACGACGCCGACATGGCCCGAGCCTTCTCGGCGGCGGACGCCGCCGTCTGCCGCGCCGGCGCGAGCACCGCCGCCGAACTGCTCGCGGCGGCGCTGCCCGCCGTGCTCGTTCCCTACCCGTACGCGGCCGGGGATCACCAGGCCTTCAACGCCCGCGCGCTCGAGCGAACCGGGCTGTACAGAATGCTGCGGGAGGAGGCGTTGGGGGAAAAGACGCTCTCCGACGCGCTCGCCGCGCTGCCGGATCGGAGCGCCGCCGATCCGGGATCTGAAATCGGGCTGCCTCGTCCCGAAGAGAGCGCCTCGCGCCTGGCCGATGTTGTCGAGGAAGCGGCAAAAACGATAGAGTAGCGCCATGAAGCCGACGCGTGCGAAGCCGCGCATTTTAATCGTAAACGACGACGGAATCCACGGAGAAGGCCTGCGGCCGCTCATCGAAGCCCTTCGTCAGCTTGGCCGCGTGACGACTGTGGTCCCCGAACGGGAACGCTCCACCGCGAGCCACAGCCTCACCTTGCACAAGCCGCTTCGCTTGACGAAAGTCGCGGGGGAGATTCACACCCTCAACGGAACCCCCGCCGACTGCGCGCGTTTCGGCGTTCTCAACCTGATGAAGGAACGAGTCGATCTCGTCGTATCCGGAATCAATCGCGGCCACAATCTCGGCCAGGACGTGTTGTACTCCGGCACGGTGGCCGCCGCCGCCGAAGCGACCTTGCTCGGAATACCCGCCATCGCGCTCAGCCGGGGGCTCGGCCCCGGCGGCTATGAAGCGGGCGCCGCCTTCGCGCGCACCCTCGCCCGAACGGTCCTCAAAGAAGGGCTTCCGCGAGGACGGGTTCTCAACGTCAACTTTCCTCCGCTGCCCGCCTCCCGCATGCGCGGCGTGCGTCTGACCCGCCTCGGCGACCGGGTCTACGACAAGAAGATCGTCGTGCGCACGGACCCGAGAGGCGACTCCTACTTTTGGATGGCGGGCCGGCGCGTCAAGAACGTCCTCGCCAATGGAACCGACGTCCGCGCGATCGCCGACCGCTGCATCGCGATCACGCCGCTCACGCTCGACACCACCGATTACGCCGGGTTGGCCGACATGGAGGCCTGGGGTTTGTGACCCCCCTTCCGCTCGCCGCGCTTCTCGCGGGCGCCGCCTTCGCAGCGGAGCCGACCCCGCCTGCGGAGGTCATCGTCGCCGTCGTCGGCGACATCCGGGTCGGGGGACCGATCGGTCGCCTCGCCGAACGTTTCGGACTCAAAGACCCGGTCTCCCGGGTCCGCCGCCGGCTCAAGGCGGACTTCCTCCTTGGAAATCTTGAATGCGCCGTGACCGAACGCGGCAAGGCCGCCGACAAGACCTGGACCTTCCGAGCCCCCGAAAAGGAATTGGACATCCTCCGCGACGCGGGCTTCGATTGGCTGGGTCTCGCCAACAACCATACGATGGATTACGGAGTCCAAGGCCTCGAAGACACGCTCGCCGCCCTGAAAAAACGCGGTTTCGCCTCCCTCGGGGCCGGACGGAACGCGGAGGCGGCGCGGCGGCCGCTTTTCGTCGAGAAGAACGGGCTGCGCATCGGCGTCCTTGCATTCACGACGACGATCCCGGAGGCCCACTGGGCCGGACCGAAGAAGGCCGGAGTCTCCTACGCGAATTTCGCGCGCCTCCCCGAGTGGATTCGGGACGCGAAAAAACAATGCGACGTGCTCCTCGTCTTTTACCACGGCGGGACGGAACTCTCCGAAACGCCCAACCCGGTGCAGCGGGATTTCGCCCGCATCGTCGTGGACGCGGGAGCCGACGCGGTGATCGGTCATCATCCGCACGTCGTCCAGCCCGCGGAAATCCGAGGGAACGCGCTCATCCTCTACAGCCTCGGGAATTTCCTGTTCGTTTCGCCGACCCCCGGCACCGAGCGCGCGGTGATCGCCCGCCTCCACGTGAGCCGGAGGGGCGTTCGCGCGGAACTCGTTCCGATCAACATCAATGGGGGACGGCTGAGACCGGCCTCGGACGCCGCCCGGGAAAAGATCCGCGCGGTTCTCGACGCGCAGGGCGCGCTCGGCGCGCATCCGGACCGCGTCTTTCTCGCCGAGGGAAGGGGATGAGCCTGCTTCCCGACTCCTCGTTTCTCGCCGGCATCGCCCAGGCCGTCTCGGACCGCCTGGGCGCGCCCGCCTTCGTGCTCCGAATCGATCCGGAGCGAACGGAGGAACTCTCTTCGGTCCGGGGAGAACGGGGGTGGAGCGCGCACGCCGACGCCGCGCTTCGCGCGCGAATCGCCGCCGGGACCGCGCCGCTCACCCCCGAACTCGTCGTCGGAGACCCGACGATCGCGTTCGCCTTGATCCCCGGCGGCGAACCGGTCGCGCTCTGCGTCCTCTTCGCGAAAGGCCGCGTTCCGACGGCGGCCCAACTCCGATTGCTGGGTCAATTCGCGGGGGTCGCCGCGAAACGGATGGGGATCGCGCCGCCGCCGCCCGCCGCTCCCGCCCCAAGCACCACCTCGTCGCTCCAAAGCCGCTATCAGCAGCTGCTGCTGCTCAACCGGATCTCGCTGGGTCTCTTTTCCGGTCCCACGCTGGAATCCTCGCTGGAGAGCGCCGCGCACGGCATCCTGGCGCTGACCGGCGGGAAATTTTTGGCGCTGCTGCGCAAAGACGAGTCGGACGCGCTCGAGCCGTTTTTCCAACTCGGCAACCCCCGGTACCTGGAACAGGGCGCCGACTCGGGCTTAAACGAGGCGCTCTCGCGGCTTCGGCTCGATCCGGCTCCGGTCTGGCTCAGCGGAACTCCGGTCGGCTGGTACGCGCGCCCGATCGCGGCGCGCCATGCCCGGAGGATGGACGGCGTTCTCGCCGTCGGATTCCTTTCGTCCGAACGCCCGGGGCTCGATGTTGAAAACCTTCTGGCCGATGTCTGCAGCCTGCTCTACAACGCGTTTCGCGTGGAGCGCCAACTGCGCGAACAGGAAACCCTCGCGGCCGTCACCGAACAAAGCGCCGATCCCATCCTGATGACCGATCTGCAGGGACGCATCACCGCCTGGAGCCGGGGCGCCGTGGAAACCTTCGGCTACACCGCCGAGGAGGTGATGCGGCGCAATCGGATGGAACTTCTCGTGCCTCCCGAAGACGCCGAGGAAACGGAAGCCCTCGAGCTCCGGACTCGATCCGAGGGCCAGGTCCTCGGCGTCGAAGTCACCCGGCTTCATCGCGACGGACGGCGCATCGAGGTCGAAGCGACCTACACGGTGGTAAAGGACGACGCCGGACGGCCGTTCGGAGTCGTCCGCGTCCTCCGGGACATCACCCGCCGAAAGGAGCTTGAGCGCATGCGCGAGGAGTTCATCGCGATGGTCACGCACGACCTGCGGATTCCTTTGACCTCGATCCGGGGATTCTCGGAGGCCATGGGCGATTTTTGGTCGGAGATGCCCGACGCGGAAAAGAAAAAATACGTGGCCGTCATCCTCCGAGAATCCAAACGCATGAGCCGGCTCGTCGATGATTTTCTGGATCTCTCGCGCTTCGAGGGGGATTCGGTGGAACTCGACAAATCCCCGGTCGACCTGCCCGCTCTGATGGACCGCGTCGTCGAAACACTGAAGGGCTACGGTCCCGGCATCGCCTTCGAAATCCGCGGCGCGGCCGATGCGCCGCTGTTTCTCGCCGAGACGCATCAACTTGAGCGCGTGCTGATCAACTTGGGCGGAAACGCCGTCAAGTACTCTCCCGAGGGGGGCACGGTTCTCTTTTCCATCGAACCGGACGGGGCACAGGGGCTGCTTTTCACCGTTCGCGACGAAGGCCCGGGAATCCCAAAAGAGGCGCAGACGCGGCTGTTCGAGAAGTTCTACCGGGTCTCGGACGAAATTTCCAAACGGAAAAAGGGATCCGGCTTGGGCCTGACCGTCTGCAAACTGATCGTCGAAGCGCACGGCGGGACGATCTGGGTCGACAGCGAGCCGGGAAAGGGGACGGCGTTCCGATTCCGGCTCCCGGCCGGAATTCCCGCCGCTTCCAAATAAGGTATATTTTTTTCGTCATGGCCCCTCAATCGACTTCCTACACGCACTTGAAGCGGTTCTCGCTCCTTTCGAGACTCGCGCCGAAGGAGCTCAAGCGCATCCACGCGCTCTCGAAAGAGGTCTCGTTCAAAGCGGGACAGATGATTTTCCAAAAGGCAGAGGATGGGGCGCAGATGTTCGTGGTGCTCAGCGGCCGGATCAAAATCTTCAGCCGCTCCGGCTGGAAGAAACGCAAGACCTTCGCGTATCTCGAGGAAGGCGATTTCTTCGGAGAGATGGCCGTTATCGAAGACAAGACCCGCTCGGCGGCGGCGATGGCGGTCGAGGCGTCGCGTCTGCTGCTGATCCCCAAGAGGGATTTCCGCTCGCTGCTGCTCTCCGACGCGAAACTGACCTTCGCGCTGCTTCGCGCCGTTTCGGAGCGCCTGCGCGCGTCGAACGAGGAAATCGAGAGCCTGCTCTTCCGGAACATCCTCGGCCGGGTCGCAAAAATGCTCTACGATCTCTCCGGGGCGAAGCGTCGACGCCGGACCGGGCCTCTGACGATCCCGCAGCGCTACACGCATCAGGATTTAGCCGATTTGGTCGGGACGACGCGCGAACCGCTCTCCCGCGCCCTCACGATCCTGCGCGAGGGAGACTTCGTCACGACGAAAAACGGGCTGTTCGTCCTCCCCGATCCGAAGCGTCTGGAATCCTTGATCCAAAGCGCCGTCCGTGACGACTGAAATCGCCGCCGAGAGCGCTTCCGAGCGCCCCCTGCGGGACCGGAACGCCGCCGACGTCCGCGCCGATGCGGTCGGAACCACGGTCCGGGTCGCCGGCTGGGTTTCCGCGCGCCGCGATCACGGCGGAGTCTATTTCTTCGATCTTCGCGATCGCAGCGGCCTGGTTCAGATCGTCGCGCGCCCGCAGGACGCCGAGGCCTTCGCGATCGCCGACGGATTAGGCGCCGAACACGTGGTATCCGTGGACGGACTCGTTTGCGCCCGTCCCGAGGGGATGACCAATCCTAAATTGGCGAGCGGCGAAATCGAGATCGAGGCGAAGCGCATCGAATTGCTCAACACCTCTTTGACGCTGCCGTTCGAGATCGACGACGAGCACCTGCACGTCAACGAAGATACGCGTCTTCGCTACCGGTTCGTGGACCTGCGCCGTCCCCGGATGCTCCGCAATCTCACGCTCCGCCACAAAGCCTCGAGCGCCGCGCGGCGCTATTTCGACGCGAAGGGCTTCCTCGACATCGAAACGCCGATCTTGACGAAATCGACGCCGGAGGGGGCGCGCGATTTCCTTGTTCCCGCGCGCCTGCAGCCGGGGGAATTCTACGCCCTTCCGCAATCCCCGCAGATCTTCAAACAGATCCTGATGGCCGCCGGGGTCGAGAAGTACTACCAATTCGCCCGGGCCTTCCGCGACGAGGACTTGCGCAAGGACCGGCAGCCGGAACATACGCAAATCGATCTGGAAATGTCTTTCGTGCGGGAGCGGGACGTCCACTCTCTCGTCGAGGGCCTCATGAGAACCGTCTTCTCGGAGACGATCGCAGCCGAGATCGAAACCCCCTTCGCCTCCTACGAATTCGAGGACGTGATGGCCCGTTTCGGTTCCGACAAGCCGGACCTGCGCTACGATCTCGAGATCGTCGATCTGTCCGACACCTTCCGCGGCTCCGGATTCAAAGTCTTCGCCGGGGCGGTGGAAGCGGGCGGAGTCGTCCGCGCCCTGCACGCTTCGGGTCCCCGCGTTCTTTCGCGCACGGACCTCGACAAGTTCACGGACCTGGTCAAAAGCCTCGGAGGAAAGGGGCCGGCGTGGATCCGGTGGAAGGGGGAGGAGAGATCGCTCGAATCCCCGATCGCGAAGTTTCTTTCCGACGCGGAAAAGACCGCCCTGCGCGAACGCTTCGATCCGAAGCCCGACGACGTCACGCTCTTCGGCGCGGGCGCCCCGATGACCGTCGCCGCCCATTTAGGCGCGCTGCGCCTCGGCCTGATCGAAAAGCTCGAACTCAAGCCCGCCCGCCCCTGGGCGTTTCTATGGGTCAAGCACTTCCCGCTGCTCGAAGCGACGCCGGACGGGGGCTGGACCTTCTCGCATAACCCGTTCACCCGCCCCTTGGCCGAAGAGGAGCATAAACTCGATTCCGACCCCGGAAACGTTCGTTCGCACCAATACGACATCGTCCTCAACGGCGTGGAACTCGGATCCGGATCGATCCGCAACCACCGGGTCGAACTTCAAGAGAAAATTCTCGGCCTGATGGGCTACGGCCCCGAGGAACGCCGGGAGAAATTCGGACTGCTGCTGCGCGCGCTCGAGCACGGAGCGCCGCCCCACGGCGGCATCGCGCTCGGATTCGACCGCCTGGTCGCGCTGCTCTGCGGAGAGGATTCCATCCGCGACGTGATCGCGTTTCCTAAAACGAACAAGGGGCAGGATCTGATGTCCGACGCTCCGTCGCCGGTTTCGGACGCCCAGCTCAAAGAGCTGCACGTCAAGAAGCTATAACGCGGCGTCGGGGGGAAGGCCGAGCAATGCGCGAATCTCGTCGACGAGAATCTTCATCGCGAACGGTTTTTGCAGCGCCTTCGCGGCGCCGCTCATCTTCGCGAGGCCCTGCTCCCTTTGGGTATCCCGGCTGGTCATGATCAAAATCTTCGGGCAATTCGCCCCGAATCGTTCGGATAATTCCATCGCGGCGTGGTAGCCGTCGAGTTCCGGCATCATGACATCGAGAACGATGAGATCCGGCCGGCGGCGGTCGACCGAGACCAGCACCTCGCGCCCGTTCATCACCGTCTCCACCTCGAACCCGGCTCGCTTCAGCGTAAACGAAACGATTTCCCGAAGTTCGTCGTCGTCGTCCGCGACAAGCAGGTAAGGTTTGGCTTCGTCCGCCATCGCAGAAGTATAGCGGATGAAAGCGCTTTTCACCAGACTCCAGGGTCGGTCCTCAAGTTGTTTGAGTTATTCAAGTTATTCAAAAAATAACTTGAAGGCGCTTCTGGGTTTCTTGTGGGCTGCCAACGGCATTTCTTTCGCGCCTCGGGCGCGATTGCGTGGCGCTTCGTGCGCCAAGTTCGCGGTTTTCGCTGGCGCGAAAACACGCGAACTCCAACGGCAACGGAGCGTCGTTCCCGTGCGATCTCGCCTTTGAGAAACGCCGTTATTTCTTTAAATTTCCTGGATTTCTGCCGTCGAAGGCGAGTGATGCGCGGGAGCGGCCGTTGCGGTTAGCCGTTCCCGTTTCGGGCTCGGAAGAATCGCGCAGCGATTCTTGCGAGCATCGCGCACGGGGCGCGAAACAAAGCGCGTTTTGGAAATCGCCCCGATTTTTACTCATACTAAACCCGGAAGCGACAACTTGAATAACTTAAACAACTTGAGGACCGACCCTGAATTTATGGGGGGCAGACGTCCACGGCGCAGCCGTCTTGCAGCGGGAGGACGGCCGCCGTGCGCGGGGCGGGCGTCATGATCCGGTAGTCGCTCGGGGCACCGGAACCGAAGTCGAGGCGGGCGACCGGCACGCGGGACAGATTCGTCACCAGCAATCCCGCTTCCGGATGCGCCACATGAAGACGCGACAGCGCCTCGGGCCCCTCAGCGCGGCGCAGCGCTTCCAATTGCCGCAGGGAATGAAGCACCGTGTCCGCTTTCACGCTCGCCACGGCCCGATGGACCGCCGCCGCCAACTCCGCTAAGGACTCGCTTTCGAGTTCGGACTTCGTGCGCGAAAGCGTGACGCCGCGAACGGCGTTGCCGAAATATCGAAGATCGATCTCCGGGTAGACTCGCCGAAAATCCACCGGAATGCTCAAAAAGCGGCGTTCGCCCGATCCCGGCCACTCGAACGCGAACCGCTTCCACAAGCGGACGACGAGCGCGTCGTTGACGGAAATGCGCATTCCCGTCGCGTCCGAAGCCTGCGCCGCGTCGGCCTTCAGCGTCTCGTTTGAGAACACCAGACGGGTCCAGCAGAGCGACTCGCGGGCCGGCGCGTTCCTTTCGCCGGCCAAAGACCAGCCCGTGCCTTCCCGGATCGCCTCTTCACTGAGATCCATCTCCGGAAGATCGGCCGGCGTCAACAGCGAACGCTCGTGAACCGGAGAGCGGTACGACTCGCCGCGGCACGCGGCCGCCCAGGCGGAGAGAAAATAGAAGCAGCTGTACCCGTCGACGATCGCATGCGACAAGCTCACTCCCAGCACGCTGAGGACCGGGCCCAGCGTCAACTCGAAACGCGCGAGAGGCTGGCCGGCGACGGTCGACACCGGGTCGAGCAGGTCGTACGCCGCGGGCCCTTGAAGATCGGGATCGGCCTCGGTTTCGACCACCGTGAACGGACAGGCATGGGGAGAGGTTTCGAAGGCGAAGGTCGAGGAGCCGGTCTTCTTGAGCAGACTGGCGACCGGAGGGAAATCCGCCAGCACCCGCTCCAACGAACGGCGCATCGCCTCGCAGTCCAAGCGTCCCTGGAACTTGAAGAGGAACTCGATCGGGTAGGCGCTTTCTCCCAAGAACGTGTAATCGATCGGAGACAGCGGAGTCCGGATGACAGCGACGCTCATGCGCATAGCGTACCAAACACGCCCGCCCCGCTTCGCGGGTCCCTTGGCCGGGAATGCCGAGGACCTAAATGAACTTCCGGTACTCGGGTTGGTACTGCAGTCCCCGCACGAACTCCAGCGGATCCGCGGGCCGTTCTGTCGACGCCAGCCCCCGGTCCCAGGCGGACGCGGCGACCGTCGCCGCGATGCGCGCGGAAACCTCCCGAATCTCCGTCAAGGGCGGGAACAAGCGGCCTTTCTTGAGGTCGTTTTCGGTGGTCAAATCCGCGAGCGTCTTCGCGGCCGCGAAAAACATCGCGTCGTCGACGCGCCTCGTCGCCGACGCGAGAACCCCGAGGCCCACGCCCGGAAAGATGTAGGCGTTGTTCGACTGCCCGGGGGAGAACACCGTCGCGCCGAGCCGCACGTCCGCGAACGGGCTTCCGCTCGCGAACACCGCGCGGCCGCGCGAGTGCGTGTAGGCGTCTTGCGCGGTGCACTCTGCGTTCGCGGTCGGATTGGAGAGCGCGAAGATCACCGGCCTCTCGTTAAGACGCGCCATCGCGCCGATGATCTCGGCCGTGAACCGGTTCGGCTGTCCCGAGACTCCGATCAAGGTGGTCGGCTTGAGCGTCTCGACCGCCTCGGCCAGCGTCGCGATCGGGGGGTGTTCGTGCGCGAAGGTCTTCTTGTGCTCCTGGAGGTCGCTGCGCCCGCTCTGAACCAGTCCCTGGCTGTCCAGGAACCAGCAGCAGCGCAGCGCCTTATCGCGCGGCAACCCTTCCGCTTCGAGGGCGCGCACGATCAATCCGCCGATCCCGATCGCGGATTCCCCGGCGCCGAGAAACAAAAAGCGCTGTTCGCAAAGCGGCACCTTGGTGATGCGCTCTGAGGAATAGATCCCCGCGAGCGCGACCGCGGCGGTCCCTTGGATGTCGTCGTTGAAGCAGCAGGTCTTGTTCCGATACGCCTCGAGCAGGCGGAATGCGTTGCGGTTGGCGAAATCCTCGAACTGGATCAAAGTCTCGGGGAAAATCTCCCGCGCCGCTTCCATGAATTCCGCGACCATCTCGTCGTACGCCGCCCCGCGCAGGCGCTTCTGGGGGACGCCCAGGTACAGCGGGTCGGCGAGCAGCTCCGGGTTGTCGGTGCCCAGGTCCAAAGTGACCGGCAGCGTCTGCGCCGGAGGAATGCCCGCGCACGCGGTGTAGAGCGACAGCTTGCCGACGGGGATGCCCATGCCGTTCGCGCCTAAATCGCCGAGCCCGAGGATGCGCTCGCCGTCGGTGACGACGATGATGCGGATGTCCTTATGCGGCCAGTTCCCGAGAACTTCGCGCACGCGTCCCTTGTCGGCGGGCGTGATGAAGATTCCGCGAGGTCGGCGGAAGATGTGCGCGTACTCCTTGCAGGCCTCGCCGACCGTCGGCGTATAGATCAGGGGCATCATCTTGTCGATGTTGTCCATCACGACTCGGTAGAACAAGGTCTCGTTGCGGTCGAGCAAATTGATCAGTTCGACGTACTTTCCGAGGCTGGTGCTCCGGCTCAAGATGTTGCGCGTGGCGCGCTTGGCCTGCATTTCCTGCGTGGAGACCCCGGGGGGGAGCAGGCCTTGGATGCCGAGCGCGAGGCGCTCCTCGGGCGTAAACGCGGTCCCTTTATTAAGGGAAGGATCGTTGAGCAACGCGACGCCGGTTTTGAGCGGAACTTCGGGTTTTTTCGTGATTGTGGGCATAAATGATTCTCCTGATCCTAACATGTACGCAACATATTTTCCAAGCTGCATCTGCCTTTGAGGAACACTTCCTTAGAGTCCCATGCCGCCATGGGAACAATAGCGGCCGGACTTTTCCCCAAGGACCCATCCGTGCTTCCTCGCGCTCCGATAGGATGCTGTCGAGCGCATCTCCGGATTAAACGGCGGCGGCCTGCGCCTCACCCCCGGTCTCGACGCGCCGTCGCTGGGAACCGGACTGGATTTTATCGCGCTGCCCTCTCTGGGGAGTCTCGCCCCGAACATCGCGGTTCAGCCCGCGGCCGGAGTCGGAACCTCCCTCGCGCCGATCGCGCCCCTTGCCCCAAATGCGAATCTGCGCCGTGCGATCAAGGCTTCCGAGCCCGATCGGGCGGCTCCCGCCAAGACACCCTTCGGCAAGACGATGCGGGCCCTGCTCGCAAAGACCCCGGAGTTCAACCGGATGAACGGGGCGGACGCCCACGCCGCCGCGGACCGCGATTTCTCGGCTCGCATCGGCCAAGAGCAAAGAGCGGCGGCCGTTTCCGCGGCGGACGCTTCGGACCAGGTCGAGATCATCGTCATGGCCCGCGACGGCTCCGGCAAGCAGCTGACGCAGGACGTCTTCCCGCCGTCGCTGGCTTCCGGCATGAGCGCCCAAAGCCTTGAGCGGGAGCTCACCGATCAGTTCGGTCGTCTCGGCATCACAAAGTCCTTTCTCAAAGCCCACGATGCCTCCGCCATCGGGACCGTGGCGAAAATCAACGCCGCCGTCGTTCACGCCCCGGCGCGACAATCTGATTCCCTGTTGGCCGCCCTTAGAGGGATGGGACACGAGGCTCAGATCGGACGCCGCTTTTCCGTCCCGGCGCCGATGGCGGCCGAGCCCACGGCGAGGTCCGTCGGCCTGAAGGAAACCGCCAAAATCGTCAAAGCCGACAAACTGCAAGACGAGCTTAAGAAGGTCCTCGGAGAGCCCGCTCCCCCGACCCCGCCGGCGGGAGAAACCCAAACCAAGGCCAATCCCGTGACGGGGATGATGAAGGCGATCGCGAACGCGTTCCGCCGCGTTTTTCGCGGCGTGGTCGTCACCAACCCGGTGCTGCCGTGGGCCATCCTGGATTCCTTCGCTTGGGTGGATCATCCGTACATGAAGGGACGATTCCTGAAAAGCGTCTCCAACGAAAACGACGGGCAGGACCACGGAACGCACACCGCCAGCACGGTCGTGGGGATGGACATCTTCAACTATCACGGCCGCAACTACAACATCTTCCCCAACGGCAGCGCCTCGGAAGGCGACATCCTCTTTAAGCTCGCGATGGCGCAAAAGGACGGCGCTTTGGCCACGACTCACTCGTGGGGGGACGGTTCGGGCAACCCCGCCGGCGCGATCGAAAAGCTGTTCACCAAGACGTCCGAGGAAGGCCTGCACCACAGCATCTCGGCGGGCAACTCGGGCTATTACGGCAAGAACCGCATCGGCGGCCCCGCGATCGCCGTTCATGAAGTGGACCTCACGATCAACGGCAAGGTCGTCGGCAAGGTCAAACGCATCAAGGCCGTCGCGGCCTCGGACGCGGATAAAAAAACCGCCAGTTTCTCTTCCCGCGGCCCCGGAAGCCGCGTCACTTCCAAGGGCGGGGAATACAAGGACTGGCCGCAAAAGCCGGACGAAAGCGGTATGGGCGTGAATCTCATCGCCGCCGCACCGCCGGGAAAAGGATCGAACAACGCCGAACTGGGCGGTCCGGGACAGTCGATGT
>PFUL01000046.1 GCA_002790095.1 Elusimicrobia bacterium CG_4_9_14_3_um_filter_62_55
TTGAGGGCAGCGTAGCGAAGCTTGGCGTCGGCCGACTCAAGGGTGTGCGTGAGCAGCGCCGCGGCCTTGGGCCCTCCAATCCGGCGCAAGACCGAAGGGATGCTCCTGCGGGCATCGGGCGTGACGGTCGAGTCCCCTAGGTAATCTTCGAGCACGCTCAGAATGCGGCGGCGGTATTTGGCCAAGGCCTTTTGGGCGTGTTTTTGAGTGCGAGGCTTAGCCAAGAGGCGAAAAAGAGGGGGGAGATGTTCGCGAGAGGCGCGCTCGCCTGCCGATTCCACGGCGCGGACCGACACCTCCAGATCCTCGTCTTCGAGCAGGCGGGCCAGCAGGCCGGAGGTTTCGGCGTCGGTCTGAGCCCCCAGGACCTTGGCGGCCGCCGATCGCGCGGAGGCGTCTTCGGAGGCGCACATCTCCCGGAGCGTCGCCATTGCAGCAGACCCCGGTTCGCCGCCTCCCCGGAGCAGGCAAGCGGCGGCCTCAGCCCGTACGAGGGAGTCCGGGCTTTGCAGGTGAGGGGCGACCAAGCGGGCTGCCTCATGGGAATTCAGCGAGCAAACGAGATGAATGGCTTCGGCACGAACGGAAGGAGCATCATCGGAGAGCATCGGCGCGGCCGTTTCCAAAATGGTCTGATTTCCCCAAAAGGGCGAGAGCTCGAGCGTCTTCAAGCGGACCTTCGGCGAAGGATGCCTTGCGAATTGAGGCACGAGAAGCTCGCGCTGATTGAGCGCTTCCACGAATTCCAAGGCCCCCAGGACGATATTTTCATCGGGTGAGCGAAGGGCTTGGGTGAGCCTGGCCTTCATCGCGGGATCGGCGATGCGCGCATGCCTTTCGGCGGCCCCGGACTTCGGCGCGATCCGGAATCCGGCCTTGAGCGCGTCCACATATTTCGCGTGCAGTCCGATGCTGACAAGCAGGAGCAGTCCCATGCCCGTCCACAACGGAGCCAGTCGCCAGGCGGCGCCGGTGTCGGCGAAGCGGTCGAAAAGCAGGATTCCAGCGCCCGCGAGGGCCGCCGCCGAACGGACCGACACTGCTTCGGCCGGGGCGCGCAGGGCTTCTTTTAGCTCCTTTGGGATTGGGAGATAGAGCAACTCAAAGGAGGTCTTATGGAGCGTGTTCCTAAGCGAGATATCCGAGGCGCGGAGCATGGTCAGGACCGCCAAGGCCGGAAGAGCTATCCATCCTAAAGAGAGTACAGCCAAGGTTAACGGCAGGATCAGAAGCGTCCAGCGCAATCCCAGTTTTTCCACGAGAGGCCGGGTTGCAAAACCTTGGAGAAGCAGGCTCAGCACGCTCGTTGAAAAGTAAAACCAACTGAAGAACCACGCCATGTCCGTGGCCGACGGCCACTGTTGTTGCACCCTGGATTGAAATAGGTAGTCGATCCAGGTCGCGATGAACTCGGCCAAAAATACGGCGGAGAGGGTCCACAACAGGTAGCGTGAAGCGAGAAACCGTTTTACCAGAGATTCTTTGTCGGGCAGGGACTGAAGCGCCGGAGGCGAGTGGAATTTCCAGAGGTCGGGAAATTGTCTTTCGGTCAGCCGCGCCACCCGCAGGGCCATGGAGAGGTGAACGAGCGCCAGGGGTATGAGGCTTGAGACGCCCAGATGTTTCGCCGCCACACCCGCGAGCAGCGCTCCCACGGCGGCTCCTGCGGTCCCGCCCAGACCGATGAGCCAGTAAACGCGGCGCGCCTCCCGGACCGTGAACATTTCGTTGAACATCAGCCAGGCGTATAGAGGCAGAAGCAAGCCTAGGGCGGCTACCCAAAGATAGAGGACCCAATAGAACCAAGCGCCGGGCTTAGGTATGGACAGCGCCCAAACCAATGCGTTTAGGAGGAGCGCGGATAGGGTCAGCCGGGTGACGGCCGTGCCGACGGGCAGTCCCCTTAGTACGCGGCCGACCGCCGCTGCCATGACGGCTAGAAGCAGTCCCAGACCCATATACATATACGGCAGGCGTTCGAAACCGACATGCGCTAGAAAGCCCGCGTCACGCGCGGGCTTCAGCGTGAAGAAAGCCGCTACGATAAAGGCGATATAAAGGGAGGCGTTGCGCGCCTTGTGGGCCTCTGAGGACCTCAGTCCGAACCAGGAGACCTCGTTTTCCGTTGTCACGGCTGTCCCTCTTCGCCGGGTGAGCGCCCGAAACGGGCCTGGAAGGAAAGCCCGGCTCCTCCCTCCGTCGGCGCCCACGGCAGCATCGCGAAGTTCTTCTCACCGGGCCGTATTTTATCCCAGGCCCGAGCGATGGCAAAGCCAGTCGCGTAACCCAATCCCCATCCCGCGATGACCTCGTAGGGGCGATGTTTGTTGTCCACGATCCGGGTTAGTCCGGTGTAGAGGCTCGCCAGATGGAACGGGGCCGCTTTTAGAGTTCCGTAGCGGCGCTGCACCGTGCCTGCGAGCGCCGCGGTTCCGGTCGCGTGGCCCGAAGGAAAACTCGAACTTAAGCGGCCCCCGCCCGACCCGTCCGGGCGGGGGGAATTCGTCGCGAACTTTAGGCCGACGGCGAAGGCGCCGCTCAAAAGAGCGGAATGCGTCGTCAAAATTCCGAATTCGCGCAGGGAATCGTTCTTGAACGCGACGCCCGTCAGGTAGACGCCGAACTGGGCGAAACCCAGATTCACGGCCCGGCCGTAGGAATCTCCGAAGGAGGTGAAATCCCGGTAGTTTTCGTGACGTCGGATCTCGCGCGTAAATTTGCCGTTGAACTGCCAGGCGATAACCCCCGCGCCGGCGGCGGTGCCCAGCATCATCAGCTCTTTTTTCTTCGCGTAATTCCCCGCTGAGCGCTTCCAAATGATGGGACAGGTCTGCATATCGTAGCGGAATACATCGAGCCGCGAGTGAGAACGGCATTGCGCGTAGGCAGCGGCGGGAATATGGGAGAAGGCGATCAGGGCGAGAAAAGAAAGCTTCATTCATTTACGAGGTCTAACATGGTCAAACGAACATGCCGATAAAGGCCTTCCCCGTGTAATTCTATATCGGGTCATGGGAGGTCATACTCCCACACCCTGCCGGCGCGGAAGTGAAGCGTGTAAATCCCGATCCGGGTGCCCGACAGCGCCTCGCGCGAAACGGATTCGAGCGCTCCGAGCGGGTGACGCAGCAGCGCGCCGAATCGCTCTGGAAGCGCCGGAAGGTCGGCTGCGTCCCAGCGGATCGCGTAGCCGAGTTGGGCCCGCATGTGCCAAGTCCGGTCCACGAGGAACTCCAATCGGAGCGGCGCGGATATCGTAGCGCGCCGCGCCGGCGTGCCGCGCGGGGAAGAGCATCATCGTGAGCGGGACCGCTCCCCGCCAACTAGAAGTCAAAGGTCGCTCCGAAGCCCGTGAATTGCTCCTTCTCGGCGAAGAACTGCCCGAACTCGGAGTGTCCCTCGAAGTAGTTGA
>PFUL01000031.1 GCA_002790095.1 Elusimicrobia bacterium CG_4_9_14_3_um_filter_62_55
CCGGGATCGGCCGGCGGGCATCCACAACGCGATGAAGAAACTTCTACTGGCGATTTCACTGCTGGCCTTCGCGGCCTGCAAGAAACAACCCGCACCCTCAGGGCCGAAGCTCGGCGCGCCCGAAGCGGGCGGCTACACACGTGAAACCGTCCCGGCCGCGGTGACCGTGTCGGCGTCTTCGGGTCCGGTGAAGATCACCCTGAGCATGCCGACCACGAGCTACCGAGCCGCCGACAACTCGCTTTGGGTGAAGTACACGATCACGAACATCGGCACCGAGCCGTTCTCTGTGATGAGCGAGGCGTTCTTTTTCGACCCCAACGCGTTGATGCGGACAAGTTTGTATTCCGTTGAGGTGCAGACCGCCGAAGGCGGTTACGCGGCCTTCTTCGAACCAGAAGATCACATGCCCCCCCAAGAGTGCTGGCCCGAAATTTACAAGCTCCCCGAAACCGATTTTTACGGTCAGGTATTCTTTTTCCTTCCGGTCGGCAAGTCGACCTCCACCGCGGCATTGGCGTATCAAACGCGCATGGCCGGTTGGTGCCGCAAGGAACCCCGGCCGCGGCCGATCGGGGATTTCGGACAGATCAAGGCCGTAAGTCTTTTCCCAGGGAAGTACCGGATTCGTGCCAAATACGATAAAAAAAATGATCGCCCCGACATCCCGATCAAGGTACGGCCGGATGCCGTTAGGTTTCATACGCCCTGGATCGAATTCGAGGCGACGCCCTGATGCGAGGTGCTGCGCTGCCACTACTTCTCTTCGCGACGACGGCGTTCGCACTTCATCCCGCGACAGAAGAAGCACGGCTCAGAATTCAATTTGAATTGGATTTCGTCTCAGACACTGGACGACAAATTCGAAAGGCAACTGACGCTCTCAACCAAGAAAAAGCGGAGGCATCCCTCGAAAGCAAGCAACGCGCCAAGGCGCTCGAATCGTCCCTTCAGCAGTTGAAACGCGAACGCGACCTCGCCTACCAACGCGCGATACGCCTCACGCTCCCGGCCTACGACATTGTCCCGACCGACGAACGGGGCGCACCGACCGAAACAGGAGACATGGTGACGCCTCCCCTCGGCGGCGCACAGCG